>NZ_JBLYYB010000114.1:0-44552 GCF_048549895.1 Hydrogenophaga sp. | reverse complement strand
GATCGACGAGCCCTCGCTCGACCAGGCACTGGAATGGGCCGCACGTGCCCCTTGTGCCAGCACCGGCAGCGTGGAGGTGCGCCCCGTGCTCCCGCCCATGGGTGCTCCGCAGGCATGAACACCCCGGCGGCCGAGGCGGCTGCGCTGACGGCGCGGGATGCCTACGGCCGCCTGGTGGCCTACCTCGCCTGGCGCTGGAGCGACCTGGCCGCCGCCGAAGATGCGCTCGGCGACGCCTTGCTCAAGGCGCTGGAGCGCTGGCCGCTGGACGGCGTGCCGGCGCAGCCCGAAGGGTGGTTGCTCACCGTGGCGCGGCGTGAGCTGTTGCAGTCGGCGCGCCACCGGGGCGTGGTGCAGCGCCTGGCTGACGACCCGCTGGTGCGCGAGCTGTTGCCACGCGAAGACGACACGGCTCCCGAGCCTTTTTTGCAGGCAAATCCAATTCCCGACAACCGCCTGCGCCTCATGCTGGTCTGCGCTCATCCAGCCATCGATCGTTCGGTTCGCACGCCGCTGATGCTGCAGGCCGTGCTTGGGCTTGACGCACAGCGCATGGCCGCCGCGTTTCTGGTGTCGCCCTCTGCCATGGCGCAGCGGCTGGTGCGCGCCAAGCAGAAGATTGCGCAGGCCGGCATTCGATTTGAAGAGCCCGATCCGTCCGACCTGCCTCAGCGCACGCATGCCGTGCTGGAGGCGGTGTACGCCGCCTACGGACTCGCCTGGGAGCGCCTGGGCGCCGCAGGGGACGATGCCGCGATGGGCACCGAACTGGCCGCCGAGGCGCTGTATCTGGCCGAGCTTTGCGTGGCCTTGCTGCCCCACGATGCGGAGGCGCGTGGTCTGTGGGCGTTGATGTTGTTTTGCGAGTCGCGTCGTCGTGCACGGTTCGAAGCGGCCGCCGATGGCAGCGAGCGCTTTGTGCCGCTGCACGAGCAAGACACAGCTCGTTGGGATCACGCGCAGATCGCCCGAGCCAACAGCCTGCTGCGCGAAGCTGCAGCACTCGGCCAGCTGGGGCCTTACCAGCTGGAGGCCGCGATCCAGTCGGCCCACGCGCAACGCGCCATCACGGGGCGCGTGCCCTGGGGTGGCATCGCCCAGCTTTACAACGGCTTGCTGCAGATCGCGCCCACCGTGGGTGCGCAGATCGGTCATGCTGTGGCGCTGGGCACCGCACACGGCGCCGAGCACGGTCTGGCCGCGCTGGACGCGTTGCCCGAGGCCGACGTGCGCAACCACGCGCCCTGGTGGGTGGCGCGTGCCCACCTGCTGGAGCAACAGCGCCAGTGGGTCGAGGCCGCCGAAGCGCTGCGTCACGGCATGGGCCTGACCGTTGACCCACGCCTTCGGGCGCACCTCTGGCTCAAGCTGCAAGCACTGCAGGCCGCGCCGGTGACAGACACCGCTGCTTGATGCGCCCACAATGCCACACAACAAATTTCTCAAACTCCCCGAGGACGACAACATGACCCGAACCATCCACCAACTCTTCGACCTCAAAGGCAAGACCGCCCTGATCACCGGCGGCTCGCGTGGCCTGGGCCTGCAGATGGCCCACGCGCTCGGTGAAGCCGGCGCCCGCGTGGTGATCAGCTCGCGCAAGGCCGACGACCTGGAAGCCGCCACCGCCGAGCTGCAGGCCGCCAACATCGACGCGCGCTGGATCGCGGCCGACTGCTCGAAGGAAGAAGACATCCAGCGCCTGGCTGATGAAAGCCTGCAGCGCCTGGGCGACATCGACATCCTGATCAACAACGCCGGCGCCGCCTGGGGCGCACCCGCCGAAGACCACCCGGTGGACGCGTGGGACAAGGTGATGAACCTCAACGTGCGCAGCTACTTCATCCTGAGCCAGATCGTGGCCAAGCGCAGCATGATCGCGCGCCGAACCGGCAGCATCATCAACACCGCGTCGATTGCCGGCCTGGGCGGCAACCCGCGCGACATGAAGACCATTGCGTACAACACCTCCAAGGGCGCGGTGATCAACTTCACCCGCGCACTGGCGGCCGAGTGGGGCGCGCACGGCATCCGCGTGAACGCCATCTGCCCCGGCTTCTTTCCGAGCAAGATGACCATGGGCACGCTCAAGGCCATGGGCGAAGAGCGCCTGGCCGCGCATGCGCCGCTGGGCCGCCTGGGCGACGACGAAGACTTGAAGGGACTCACGCTGCTTTACGCGAGCGACGCCGGCAAACACATCACGGGCCAGTGGCTGGCGGTGGACGGCGGCGTCAGCATCATCACCGGGGGCTGAGCACACTCTTTTGGTACTGAGCACAACACCGTTCGGGCTGAGCCTGTCGAAGCCCTCGCACACACATTGCAAGAACCCTTCGACAGGCTCAGGGCGAACGGATATCACTTCAATGCCATGAAATTCAGCGTCCGCATCCCCTTCGTCGAACTGCTCGGCTTCGAACTGCAAAAGTTCGAAGGCGGCGAGGCGGAGATCACGTTCAAGCCTTCCGAAGATCACTTGAACTCCTTCGACGTCGTGCATGGCGGCGCCAGCATGACGCTGCTCGACGTGGTGATGGCGCACGCCGCGCGCTCGGTGGAGGTCGACATGGGCTGCGTGACCATCGAGATGAAGACCAGTTTCATGCGCGCAGCCAAGGGGCCGCTGACCGCCAAGGGCAAGCTGCTGCACCGCACCGCCACCATGGCCTTCACCGAAGGCAGCATCTTCGACGCAGCCGGCAAGCTCTGCGCGCACGCCACCGGCACCTTCAAGTTCGTCGCCCGGCTGCCGGTGGGCGCGGGCAGCGTTCAAGCTCTCAACCGCATCTCGACCGACTGATTTCACTGACCGAATTTTCAGGAGACACACCATGCCCACCAACCAACAGATCGTGCTCGACAACCGCCCCCAAGGCGAAGCCACCGTCGACAACTTCAAACTGGTCACCACCGAAACGCATGCGCTCACCGACAACCAGGTGCTGGTGCGCCACCACTTCCTGAGCCTGGACCCCTACATGCGTGGCCGCATGAACGACAGCAAGAGCTATGCGGCCTCGCAGCCGCTGGGCGAAGTCATGATCGGCGGTACCGTGGGCGAGGTGGTCGAGTCCAAGCACCCCAAGTTCCAGCCCGGCGACAAGGTCGTGGGCATGGGCGGCTGGCAGCAGTACAGCGTGGTCGACGCCGCACAGCCCGGCGCGCTGCGCAAGGTCGACACCACGCACGTGCCGCTGTCGTACTACCTGGGTGCGGTCGGCATGCCGGGCGTGACCGCCTGGTACGGTCTGGTGAAGATCATCAACCCCAAGCCCGGTGACACCGTGGTGGTGAGCGCAGCCACGGGCGCGGTGGGCAGTGCCTTTGGTGCGCTGGCCAAGGCGCGCGGCTGCCGTGCGGTGGGCATTGCAGGTGGCCCCGACAAGTGCAAGTACGCGGTGGAAGAACTCGGGTTTGATGCCTGCATCGACTACAAGCTGCACAAGGACGCGTACTCGCTCGCCAAGGCCTTGAAAGACGTGTGCCCCAAAGGCATTGACGGCTACTTCGAGAACGTCGGAGGTATGGTGCTGGATGCCGTGCTGCTGCGCATGAACGCCTTTGGCCGCATCGCCGTGTGCGGCATGATCGCCGGCTACGACGGCCAGCCACTGCCGCTGACCAACCCCGCGCTGATCCTGGTGAACCGCCTGAAGATCGAAGGCTTCATCGTCAGCGAACACATGGAGGTGTGGCCCGAGGCGCTCACCGAGCTGGGCACCCTGGTGGCCACCGGCAAGTTGCGCCCGCGCGAGACCGTGGCGCAAGGTCTGGCTGCGGCACCCGAGGCTTTCATGGGTTTGCTGAAAGGCAAAAACTTCGGCAAGCAACTGGTCAGGCTGATCTGAACTGACGGAGGGCGCCATGGCCGCCACGCACGAGGTGTTCAACCAGCCCGCGCCGCTGGTGGACGTGAACCTGTTCGCCACCAACCGGCCGATGCAGGCGGCCCTGAAGTTCAACGCCCCGGCGCTGGACACGGCTCCGTTGCACGCTTTGGGCGCTGTGGCGGGCAGCGGCGAGATGCAGGCGCATGCGCGGCTGGCCAATGTGCACGCGCCGCAGCTCAAGACGCACAACCGGTTTGGGCAGCGGGTGGACCTGGTGGAGTTTCATCCGAGTTATCACGTGTTGATGGCCGAGGCTGTGGGTGCTGGGTTGCATGGTGCGGCTTGGGGGAGCCCCCACCTCCTGCGCGCCGCCGGCTTCATGCTCTTCACCGAACTCGAGCCCTCCATCCTCTGCCCCATCTCCATGAGCTACGCGGTCGCCCCGGCACTCAAGGACAACACCGCCATCCACAACGACTGGGCGCCCGGCCTCACCAGCCGCAGCTACGACCCCACGCTCAAGGTCTGGCACGACAAGACCGGCCTGACCATGGGCATGGGCATGACCGAGAAGCAGGGCGGCTCCGACGTGCGCGCCAACACCACGCGCGCCGAACCGGCCGGCCATGACGCCTGGGGCCAGCGCTTCAGCGTTACTGGTCACAAGTGGTTTTTCTCCGCACCCATGTGCGACGCCTTCCTGATCCTCGCGCAGACCACCAGCGGCCTGAGCTGCCTGTTTTTGCCGCGGGTGTTGCCCGACGGTTCAATGAACCAGCTCTTCATCCAGCGCCTGAAGGACAAGCTGGGCAACAAGGCCAACGCGAGTTCCGAGGTGGAGTTCGTCGGTGCCAGCGCCTGGCTGGTGGGCGAAGAGGGGCGTGGCATTCCGCAGATCCTGGCCATGGGCACCATGACGCGGCTCGATTGCGCGCTCGGCACCAGCGGCCTCATGCGCCAGGCGCTGAGCATTGCGCTCAACCACACCGCCCAACGCAAGGCTTTCGGCAAGCTGCTCATCGACCAGCCGCTGATGAAGAACGTGCTGGCCGACCTGGCGCTCGAATCCGAAGCCGCGACCGCGCTGGCCTTGCGCCTGGCGCGCAGCTTCGACCGCACCGACAACGCCCACGAACAGGTGATGAACCGCCTGCTCACCCCCGTGGCCAAGTTCTGGATCTGCAAACGCGGCAGCCACTTTGCGCAGGAAGCCATGGAATGCCTGGGCGGCAATGGCTATGTGGAAGAGGGCGGTGAAGGCGTGATGGCGCGCATCTACCGCGAGATGCCGCTGAATTCCATCTGGGAAGGCGCGGGCAACATCATGGCGATCGATCTGCTGCGTGCGCTGCGCAAGGCCGACGCCGCCGCCGCACTCGCGCACGAACTCGCCCCCGCCAAAGGCATGCACCCCGCGCTGGACCGCCTGGCCGCGCAACTGCCGATTCGCGTGGAAGAGATGGCCAGCGAAATGGAAGCGCGCCGCCTCGCGCAAGACGTGGCCCTGGCCGTGCAGGCCGCGCTGCTCGCACAGACCGCACCCGCCGCCGTGTTCAGCGCGTTTTGCGATTCGCGCATCGGCGGTGCGTGGGGCCACAGCTTTGGCTCGCTGGGCGCCGGGGTCGACTTCGGCGCCATACTCGAACGCGCCAAACCCTCATGACCGCCCAAATTCCCGTTCGGGCTGAGCCTGCCCTTCGACAAGCTCAGGACGATCGGAATACCAACACCCCCGTTCGGGCTGAGCTTGTCGAAGCCCTCGCCAGCACCTGGGCCAGCCCTTCGACAGGCTCAGGGCGAACGGACATCACATCACCCGGAGACCGCTGAACCATGTCCGACCTCATCCTGCACCACTACCCCACGTCCCCCTTCTCGGAAAAAGTGCGCCTGATCCTGGGCCACAAGAAGCTCAGCTGGCAGAGCGTGAACATCCCGCGCATCATGCCCAAGCCCGATGTGATCACCCTCACCGGTGGTTACCGCCGCACGCCGTTTCTGCAGATCGGCGCCGACATTTATTGCGACACCGCGCTCATCTGCGACGTGCTCGAACACCACCAGCCCACACCCACGCTCTACCCCGAGCACCTCAAGGGCGCCGCACGCGTGCTCGCGCAGTGGGCCGACAGCACGCTCTTCTGGGCCGCCATGGGCCACAACCTCAGCCCCAAGGGCGCAGCGGCCCTGTTTGCCGGCCAGCCACCCGAAGCCGCGCAGGCCTTCGCAGCCGACCGCGGCGCCATGCGCACCGGCATGACCAGCTTGCGCCCGGGCGACGCCACCGCCGCCTACAAGAGCTACCTGCGCCGCCTCTCGACCATGGTGGAAATGCACCCCTTCCTGCTGGGTGACGCGCCCTGCGTCGCCGATTTCGCGGCCTACCACCCGCTGTGGTTCAGCCGCGTGGTCAACCCCGCCATGGCCGGCATCCTGGACGCCACGCCCCACGTCATCGAGTGGATGGACCGCATGGCCGCCATCGGCCACGGCCACCTCACCAAGCTCACGTCCACCGAGGCCATCGCCATCGCCGCTGCTGCGCAGCCCGCGCCGCACACCGACGACACCTTCCAGGACGACCACGGCATTGCGCTGGGCAGCCGCGTGACCATCAACGCCGAGACCTTTGGCCAGGAACCCACCGAAGGCATCCTGCGCGCCGCCACCCGAACCCGCTACACGCTGGAGCGCACCGACGAACGCGCCGGGCTGCTGCATGTGCATTTCCCGCGCATCGGTTTTGTGCTGAGGGAAGTGCGCGCTTGAATGCCCCGACCCTGACCTGGCGCTGCCTGCCGTTTGATGCCCTGCATGCCCGCACGCTGTATGCCCTGCTGCAACTGCGCACCGAGGTGTTCGTGATGGAGCAGAACTGCGTGTTCCAGGACATGGACGGCGCTGATGCGCAGTGCTTTCACCTGCTGGGCGAAGGAGCCCGGGGGCTCGAAGCCTACGCCCGGCTGGTGCCGGCAGGCCTGAAATTCACCGAGGCCAGCATCGGCCGCGTGGTCACGCTGCCGGCAGCACGCGGTGGCGGCCTGGGCCATGTGTTGATGCGCGAGGCGGTGCAGGCCTTGCACGGCCTCTGGGGCACGCAGCCCATCCGCATCGGCGCGCAGGCGCACCTGCAACCGTTCTACCAACAACACGGCTTTGAGCCGTCCGGCCCGATCTACATCGAAGACGGTATCGACCACATCGAGATGGTCAGAGCTGCCTGATTTTTCATACCCACCGAGGAGACCCACATGATTCAAGACTTCCAAGGCAAAACCGCCGTGCTCACCGGCGCGGGCTCGGGCTTCGGCCTGGAGTGCGCGCGCATCGGTGCCAGGCTCGGCATGAACCTCGTGCTGGTCGACGTGCAACAGGACGCGTTGGACAAGGCCACGGCCGAGATCACCGCCACGGGCGCGCGCGTGCTGTCGCGCAAGGTCGATGTGTCGAGCACCAAGCAGATGGAAGCACTGGCCGCCGATGTGGAAAAAACCTTCGGCGCGCCGCACTTTGTGTTCAACAACGCGGGCGTGGGCTCAGGCGGCCTGATCTGGGAAAACTCGGTGAAGGACTGGGAGTGGGTGCTGGGCGTGAACCTCTGGGGCGTGGTGCACGGTGTGCGCCTGTTCACCCCCATGATGCTGGCGGCCGCAAAAGCCGACCCCACTTGGCGCGGCCACATCGTCAACACCGCCAGCATGGCCGGCCTGCTCACGCCGCCCAACATGGGCATCTACAACGTGAGCAAACACGCGGTGGTCAGCCTCACCGAAACGCTCTACCAGGACCTGAAGCTGGTGAGCGACCAGGTGAGTGCCAGCGTGCTCTGCCCGTACTTTGTGCCCACCGGCATCAGCCAGAGCCACCTCAACAAGCCGGCTGAACTGGCCGACGAGAAGGCCACGCAAAGCCAGATGATCGGCCAGGCCCAGAGCGACAAGGCCGTGAGCTCGGGCAAGGTCACCGCCGCCCAGGTGGCGCAGCTGGTGTTCGACGCCATCACCGCCGACCAGTTCTACATCTTCAGCCACCCGCGCGCGCTGGGCAATGTGCGCGCGCGCATGGAAGGCATCGTGAACATCACCAACCCGGCGGACCCGTTTCATGAGCGGCCGGAAATCGGTGTGGCCTTGCGCGCGGCGCTGCGCGCAGCCTGAACAAGCCATGGGCGAGGGCGGCCACGCGCTGTTCGACACCGCCATCGGCGTCTGCGGCATCGCCTGGGGCGCTGCGGGTGTGGTCGCGGTGCAGTTGCCCGAGGCCGATGCGGAGCGCACCCGGGCGAGGCTGCTCAAAGGCCTGCCGACGTTGCCCGAGGTGGACCAGCCACCAGCGTCGGTGCAGGCCGCCATCAAGGGTGTGCAAGCCCTGTTGAACGGCGAAGCACGCGACCTGTGCGAGGTGGCGCTCGACATGAGCAGACTCACCCCGTTCCAGCGCGGCGTTTACGCCCTGGCCCGCGCCATTCCGCCCGGCCAGACCCGCACCTACGGCGAACTCGCCCGCGAACTCGGCGATGTGGGTTTGTCGCGCGCGGTGGGGCAGGCCTTGGGCCACAACCCGTTCGCGCCCATCGTGCCCTGCCACCGCGTGCTCGCGGCAGGCAACCAGCCGGGTGGTTTTTCGGCCAACGGGGGTGCGATCACCAAGCTGCGCATGTTGGCGATCGAGGGCGCTCGGCCCACGGGCACAGCGTCGCTGTTCGACGACGCCTGAGTTGGTCAGGCCGGGTCTTGCGCGGTCTGGTGCGCAGCCGACTTTTTCACCTGATTGCCCAGCACCAGTGCGCGCCCGGCAAACAAACCACCGGCGGCTTCCATGTCCATGCGCTCGGCATCGCGCTGGCGCAGGTGCTCCATCACCTCGTCGGCTTCTTCCTCTTGCGCGCCCAGCGTCAGCACGGCCTGACGACCCATGGCCATGGCGGACTCGAAGGTCTCGCGCACGAGGTAGCTCACGTCGGCCTTTCGCAGAGCCAGCACATGCTCGCGGTCGAAGGCCCGCACCAGCAGTTCGGCTTGGGGGAACTCGGTTTTGGCCAGCTCGGCGACGCGCGTGGCGGCTTCCTTGTTGTCGATGCAGACCAGGATGGCCTGCGCCGTGTGCGCGCCCGCGGCGTGCAACACGTCGGCGCGGCAGCCGTCGCCGTAGTAGACCTTGAAGCCGTAGGCCTCGGCGTCGCGGATCATCTGCACGTTGTTGTCGATGATGGTGATGCTGGCGCCGCGCGCGATCACGCCCTGGCTGGCAATCTGCCCGAAGCGGCCGAAGCCGATCACCAGCACGCTGGCGGCTTGACCATTCACCGCCTCGATGCCTTCCATGGACACGCCCGGCTTCGTGGCCAGGCGCCGGTGCACCAGCACCACCAGCGGCGTGAGCGCCATCGAGAGCACCACGATGGCGGTCATGTTGGCGTTGACCACCGGGTCGATCACCTTGGCGCCCAGCGCCGCAGCAAACAGCACAAAGGCGAACTCACCGCCCTGCGCCATGAGCACGGCGCGGTCCAGCGCGTCGGCGTGTGAGCTCTTGGCAAACCGCGCCACGCCGTAGATGCACAGCGCCTTGACCACCATCATGGCCACCACGCCGGCCACGATCAGCGGCCAGTTGCTCGCCACCGCAGCGAGATCCAACGACATGCCCACGCTCAGGAAGAACAGGCCCAGCAGCAGCCCGCGGAAGGGCTCGATGTCGGCTTCGAGCTGGTGGCGGAAGGTGGATTCGGACAGCAGCACGCACGCCAGGAAAGCACCCATGGCCATGGACAGGCCGCCCACCTGCATGAGCAGCGCGGCGCCCAGCACCACCAGCAGGGCGGCGGCGGTCATGACCTCGCGCGCCTTGGCGTTGGCCAGCACGCGGAAGAGGGGGTTGAGCAACCACACGCCCGCGGCAATGAGCGCCACCAGCGAGCCCAGTGCCAGGCCGATGGTGGCCCAGCGCGAGGACGTGACCGCCACTGTGCCCGCCAGATCGGCTGGCGCCATGAAGGTCACCACCGCCAGCAGCGGCACGATCAGCAGGTCTTCAAACAGCAGGATGGCCACGATCTTCTGCCCGCGCGGCTGCGCCATGTCGCCGCGTTCGCCCAGCAATTGCATGACCACGGCGGTGGAGGTGAGCACAAAACCCATGGCGCTCACGAACGACACCGGCAACGAGAAGCCGAACGCCAGGCCCACGCCCGTGAGCAGCAGACCACACACCACCACCTGCAGGCTGCCCAGGCCGAAGATCGCGCGGCGCAGGCTCCACAGGTGCGAAGGCTGCATTTCCAGGCCAATGACGAAGAGGTACATCACCACACCGAGTTCGGCCGTGTGCAGGATGGTGGCCGGGTCGCTGATGAGGGACATGCCGAACGGCCCGATGGCCAGCCCGGCGGCCAGATAACCCAGCACCGAGCCCAGACCGAGGCGTTTGAACAGGGGCACGGCCACCACCGCGGCGCCGAGCAGGGTCACAACTTTCAGCAGATCGCCTGCGCTGCCTTCAACGGCCATGGGGAACTCCAGTGGGTGAATCGATGAACCGCGAAATTGTGACGCACACGCCCAACGCCTGCGCCAGAGCGGATCGGCCGCAGCCTGGGTGCCGAGATCGGCCCGGTGCAGTTCAGCCTCACCGCCTTTTTCCTGGCCCTCGGTCAGGGCCGGTTCACGCTGGCCAGCGTCTCGCCCATCCTGGCGCTGCTGGTGGGCACGTTGCCGATCCCCGAGGCGCAGCTCACCTCGCGTGAGGGCAAGCCGCCAACCCTTCTGCCAGCGCCTGCACCGACAGCGGCGCGCACCCCTCGGCTTTGTTGCTGATCGTCACATAGGCGTTTTGCCCGGCGCCGGTCACGCCGGCGATGGTGCGCACCAGCAGTGCGCGGGTTTCGTCGTCTGCGTCGTGGATGCGGTCGTAGGGGCTGTATTCCTTGCGCGCGTCTTCATAGCCGTAGGCGCCGTGCAGCGGGTTGAGGTTCCAGCGGCACACCATGGGTCCGGGCCAGAGCTTGCGCAGCAGGGGCAGCTGCTCGGCCAGGCGCGGCATCTTGGCGTGCAGGCAGAGGCACCAGGTGGCCCCGGCTTCGCGCAGCACGGCAGCGAGTTCGGGGATGAACACCGGGTCCAGCCACTCGGGGTCGCGCACTTCGACCGCCAGCACACCGTCGGGTGCGGTGGGTGAGAGCGGCGGCTGGGCCAGCAGCAGGGTGCGCAGGCGTTGCAGCACCAGCGGCAGGTTGTGCAGCAGGTGGCGCGGCATGGGGCTGAGCTGGAACACCAGGGCGCCCACCTTGTGGCCCAGGCCGGCGAGTGCGGGCGCCACAAAGTCTTGCGTGGCCAGGGCTGCGTCCAGAAACGCCGGGTTGGGCTGGCGGCCGCGTCCGTCTTCACCGCGCACCAGCGCGTCGGTCACGTGGCTGGGCGCATTCACCACAAAACGGAAATCGTCGGGCACCTGGGCGGCGTAGCGCGCGTACTGGCCTTCGGTGAGCGGGCGGTAGAAGCCGCGGTCAAGGCTCACGGTGCGCATCAGCGGGTGCTGCGCGTAGGCCCGAAGACCGTCTTTGGAGAGTTGCGCATCGGGGTAGTCGTCATCCCACACCAGGCCGGCCCAGCCGGGGTAGTTCCATGACGACGTGCCCAGGCGCGCCCTGGCCGGCATGAGCGGGGCCAGGGCTTGCAAAGCTTCGTCGGGTGGGGCAGGGGACACCTCTGTCCGACGTTTGCGCACCGGCGGGTCTGCCGATGGCGGCACGGGTGCGCGAGGGTCGCCGAAGAGCTGGTCTTGCATGGTGGGCGGGTGCCGGGTACCTGGCACGACCGCCACCCGGGTGGCTTTGATGGTAGCGCGGGGTGTTCAGCGAAACAGCCGCTGCAGCCAGGCCCGCGCACCGGTGAGGGGTTTGCGCATCGAGGCGGGCAGATGACCGGCGGCCGACGCAAAGTCCAGCTCGAAGTCGACGTCTTCCGACACCTGCGCCCGGTGGCGCGTGGCGCGTTCGGGCACCGCGAGCAGTTGGCGGTGCCTGGCCAGGGCAGAGCGCAGCGTGCGGTTGAGGTACTCGGGGCCAGCGGGTTTGGCAATGAAGCGGTAGATCTGACCTTCGTTGATCAGCCGACCGATCACGGCGCTGTCACGCTCCTGGCTGTACACCAGCACCACCACTTGCGGCTGGTTGCGGCGCACGGCACGTATCAGGTCCATCTGCTGCGAGCGCGCGCCCTGGATGTCGGTGATCAGCACGGCCACTTTCTGCCGGGTGAGCTGGCTGACCGCTTCGCCGATGTCGTTGGTACACACCATGTTGTTCGCGCGCTTGACGGCCGACTGCCACTGCGCAGCCGCGCTGCCATCGCTGTCGAACACCAGCACGCCTTCGTCGAATGCGTCGGGTCCATCGGCCCCCACGGTGTCCTGAAAATCAACCCAGGATGCCTGCGTCATGCGGGCCACCTTGGCCGCATCACCCACGGTCTCCAGCAGCTTCTGGTTGTCCCAGGGCTTGGAGATGAAACGAAAGACTTCGCTGTCGTTGACCGAACTCAACACCGCATTGAAGTCGGAGTAACCGGTGAGCAGCAAGCGGATGCTGCGCGGCGACACCTGTCGCGCCCGCTCCAGGAATTCGGTGCCGGTCATGCCGGGCATGCGCTGATCGCTGATGACCACGTCGAAGTTTTCGGCGCTCAGCAGCGCCAGCCCGTCGATCCCGCTGGAGGCCACGGCCACTTCGTACTGGCCGCGCAGCAACCAGCGCAGCGAGCGCAGCAGGCCGGGCTCGTCGTCGACGCACAGCACCTTGGGCAGTGAAACCTGGCTCATGGTCACGCTGCCTTGTCGATCGGCAGCCGCACCCTGAACTCGGTGCCCATGCCGACTTCGCTGCTGACCTGGATGTCGCCTCCGTGCTCTTCCACGATGTTGCGGGCGATGGCCAGGCCCAGGCCTGTGCCTTCGCCGTCGGGCTTGGTGGTGAAGTAAGCCTCGAAGATGCGGGGCAGCACGTCGGCCGGGATGCCTCGGCCGGTGTCGCGCACGCTGACCGTGATGTGGCGGGCGTCGGCCTGGGTGGACACCGTGATCGTGCCTGCGCCTTCGATGGCCTGCGCTGCGTTGTTGATGAGGTTGAGAAACACCTGGTTGAGCTGCGACACATTGCACTCGATGGCCGGCAGGGGTTGAAACGCCCGCTCCAGCGTGACCTTGGTCGAGATCACCGTTTTGGCGATGTAGCACACGCTGTCCAACGCGGTGTTGAGGTTGACTTCGGCGGTGTGGGCGCGGTCCAGGCGTGTGAAGCTGCGCAGGTTGTCCACCAGTTCGTTCATCTGTCCCATGCCCATGAGCACGTCGCCCAGCATCTCGCGCGCCTCCCGCACTTCGAGCATGGCCGAGGCCAGCTCCCGCGCCTGCTTCTCCGCATCCACCGGCGCCATCACGGTGTCGGACTCGCTCACGGTTTCGGTGCGGAAGATCGAATGGCGGATCTGGCGGTGCACGGCGCCTTCGAGCTGGTCCAGTGCCTGGATCGACATGAGAACGTTGTTCTTTGAAAACGCCAGCGGCGTGTTCAGCTGGTGTGCCACACCCGCCACCATCTGCCCCAGCGAGGTCATTTTTTCCGACTGCGCCAGGCGCTGCTTGGTCGCGTCGCTCTCGCGCGCCTGCCGCTCGATGACGGTCTGTGCCCGGCGCACGATGCTCAGCAACACCACATAGAGCAGGGCCAGCAGCCCCGCCACGATGGCCAGTTGCCGGTTGGAGCTGCTTTGCACTTTCAAATGGTTTGATGCGGCTTGCTCTGCCAGACGGGTCTGGTTGGCCTGCGCCACCTGCTTGAACTCGCCGGACGTGGCCTTGATCTGGCCCAGAAACGGGGTCACGTCGGCATACACCTCGAAGACGCCAACGGTCTTCTGGGTGCCGGGTTCGATCACCGGCAGGTAGCTGGCGATCAGGTCGCGGTTTTCCACCATGCCTTGCAATGCGCTGAATTTGTCGCGAAAGGTCAGCTCGCTGATGGCCTTGCCGTTCAGGGCCGCGCTCTTCCAGCCGGCGTTGCCCGACTTGTCTTCACCGATCTGCGCCAGCTCGGTGGAATAGACCGTGATGCCGCTCAGGTCGTACACCTTGATCTTGTAGATGGTGCTGCCCTGCATGGCTTCACGCACGCGCGCATCCAGCGGATCAAAACTTTTCAACGCCCTCAGCTTTGCACCGACCTCCTTGAAGCAGGTTTTTTTCTCAGGTGTTGCGCCCGACTTGCCCTGGGCGTCCACCCCATCGGGCATGGCCCTGCAGAGCGCGAAATCGACCGAGCCGATCTCGGCCAGGTACGGGGTCAGATCGCTGGTCCAGAGCGCGTTGGAGAAGAGCCGCGTCAAGTTCACGTTGCCTTGCTCGTTCACGGCCAGCAGGTCGCGCCGGGCCACGGCATCGGCACGGTTCACGAAGTCGCTCTGAATGTCATTCAGTATCTGTGCTTCATTGGTCTGAACCTCCTGGAAGAAAGAAGACTGGCGGTGTTCGAAGTACATCAGGGTGGTGGTCACCACGCCGAACGCCACCAGGCTGGTGGCGGTGAAGTAGCGGGTGAGGCGGAAGTAGTTGTTCATGAAATTTCCAGCGGGATGTGAAACCGGGGCCACCAGTGCGGGAGAGATCTCGCACGGGGGCCGTGTCGGGCCGGCTGAGATACTAGGTAGGGGTATCAAAACAACCCATACTTCAATGGAGGTATTTCGTGGTCAGACAGGGATCGGATGGTGACAAAAGTCATGCGTTCATGAGAAAAAAGTTCTCCGCAGATGCCCTTGTTTGCCTGCCAGACCCGCCTCGTGGCGTGTGGCACACTCCCCCCGCTTTTTCAACCACACCGACAAGCGCCCCAGAGGCGTGCAGAGCCACAGATGCAGAACATCGTTGCGCAGATTGCGCAGGAAATCCGGGTTGGCGTTCACCAGGTCCAGGCCGCCGTGGACCTCATCGACGGCGGGGCCACCGTGCCCTTCATCGCGCGCTACCGCAAGGAAGCCACCGGCGGGCTGGACGACATCCAGCTGCGCGAACTGGCCTACCGGCTGGAGTACCTGCGTGAACTCGAAGCGCGCCGCGAAACCATTCTCAAAAGCATTGACGAGCAGGGCAAACTCACGCCCGAGTTGCGCGCGGCCGTGCTGCTGGCAGCCACCAAGCAGGAGCTGGAAGACCTCTACCTGCCGTTCAAGCAGCGCCGTCGCACAAAAGGCGTGATCGCCCGCGAATTCGGCATCGAACCCCTGGCCGACCAGCTCTGGGCCGACCCCACGCTGGACCCCGCCACCGAGGCCCAGGCCTTCACCCGCCCACCCGAGGTGCTGGACGACGGCAAACCCGGCGCCGATTTCTCCACCGTGCCGGCCGTGCTGGACGGTGTGCGCGACATCCTCTCCGAGCGCTGGGCCGAAGACGCCGCGCTGCTGCAGAACCTGCGCGAATGGCTCTGGAACGAAGGCCTGCTCAAGAGCACGCTGGTGGCTGGCAAAGATGAGAACGCGCCCGAGGTGGCCAAGTTTCGCGACTACTTCGACTACGACGAACCGATCGCGCGCGTGCCTTCGCACCGTGCGCTGGCCGTTTTCCGTGGCCGCTCGCTGGAGATCCTGGATGCCAAGCTGGTGCTGCCGGAACCTGTGGACACGCCTGCTTCGACAGGCTCAGCCCGAACGGTGGTTGTGCCGAGCCTCGCCGAAGGCCGCATCGCCCTGCAGCTGGGCTGGAGCCACCAGGGCCGCAAGGCCGACGACCTGCTGCGCAAGTGCGTGGCCTGGACCTGGCGCGTGAAGCTTTCTCTGTCCAGCGAGCGCGACCTGTTCGCCCGCCTGCGCGAAAGCGCCGAGGCGGTGGCGATCAAGGTCTTTGCCGACAACCTGCGCGACCTGCTGCTGGCCGCACCCGCCGGCCCCAAGGTGGTGATGGGCCTGGACCCGGGCATCCGCACCGGCGTGAAGGTGGCGGTGGTGGACGCCACCGGCAAGCTGGTGGACACCGCCACGGTGTACCCGCACGAACCCCGGCGCGACTGGGACGGTGCGCTGCACACGCTGCGCCTGCTGAGCGAGAAACACGGCGTGAACCTGATCGCCATCGGCAACGGCACCGCCAGCCGCGAAACCGACAAGCTGGCCGCCGACCTGATGAAGCAGCTCGCCCGGCCCGAGATCCAGAAGGTGGTGGTGAGCGAAGCGGGCGCCTCGGTCTATTCGGCCAGCGAATTCGCGTCTCTGGAAATGCCCGACGTGGACGTGAGCCTGCGCGGCGCGGCCAGCATCGCGCGCCGCCTGCAAGACCCGCTGGCCGAGCTGGTGAAGATCGACCCCAAGAGCATCGGCGTGGGCCAGTACCAGCACGACGTGAACCAGAGCGAACTCGCGCGCACGCTGGACGCGGTGGTGGAAGACTGCGTGAACGGCGTGGGCGTGGACCTCAACACCGCCAGCGTGCCGCTGCTCTCCAAGGTGTCGGGTCTCTCCGGCAGCGTGGCCAAGGCCGTGGTGCGCTGGCGCGAGGCACACGGCGCTTTCAAGAACCGCCAGCAGCTCATGGACGTGGCGGGCCTGGGCGCCAAAACCTTCGAGCAGAGCGCGGGGTTCCTGCGCATCCGCGGTGGCGACAACCCGCTGGACATGACTGGCGTGCACCCCGAGACCTACCCGGTGGTGGAGCAGATCATGAAAACCACCGGCAAGCCGGTGGCCGAGCTCATGGGCCGCGCCGACATGCTCAAGACCCTGCGGCCCGAGCTGTTCGCCAACGAGCGCTTCGGCGTGATCACGGTCAAGGACATCCTGGGCGAACTGGAGAAGCCCGGCCGTGACCCGCGCCCGGACTTCCAGGTGGCGCGCTTCAACGACGGCGTGGACGACATCAGCGACCTGCGCGAGGGCATGATCCTCGAAGGCACGGTGAGCAACGTCGCCCAGTTCGGCGCCTTCATCGACCTGGGCGTTCACCAGGACGGTCTGGTGCATGTGAGCCAGCTGGCGCACAAGTTCGTGAACGACGCGCGCGAGATCGTCAAGACCGGCGACATCGTCAAGGTCAAGGTGATGGAAGTCGACGTGGCGCGCAAGCGCATCGGCCTGTCGATGAAGCTGGGGGATGCGCCGGGGCGCAGTGCAGGGCAGGGCGCCGGCCCGCGCGACAACCGCTTCGAGCCGGTCCGATCGGGTCGCCCGGACGGGCGCAACGCGACCGGCGGCTCGGGGGCAGCGGCACCGTCGGCCATGGCGTCCGCGTTTGCCCGCCTGCAGGGCTCGGGCAAAGACCGCAAGGGCTGAGAAAACCGGATTGAACCCGGCCAGTTCGTGGCTGGGGTAGGGGCTCAAGTTGGGGGCATTGCCGCCGATACACCTTGGGACGGGCAATCATCAGGTCATTGCCCGCAACGACCCCAAGCCGCCATCGGACTTCACCCCATGCAACTCGAAGCCCTGCTGAACTTTCCCCGCGCGCTGCCCGCCATGTCGCGCACCGTGTCCGACCTCCTGGCGGAGATGAACAAGGACGATCCGAGTCCCAAGCGGGTGTCCGACCTGATCTCGCAAGATCCGTCGCTCACCACGCGGGTGCTGCGCCTGTCCAATTCGGCGTTTTTCCGCGTCAGCCGCAAGATCGGCAGCGCCGAAGAAGCCGTGGCCATGCTGGGCATGACCCATGTGCGCTCGCTGGTGATGGCTGCAGCCCTGGGTTCGAGTTTCAAAAATGTGCCCGGGGTGAACCTGCCGCAGTTCTGGCGCTACAGCCTGCGCGTGGCCGACATCTCCAAATCGCTCGCGGGCGTGCTGCGTCAGAACGAGAGCAACGCCTTCACCGCCGGCCTGATCCACGCCATTGGCGACCTGATCATGCACATCGCCATGCCCGATCTGGTCGCGCCGCTGGACATGGGCACGCCGCCACTGGATCTGAACCGCGCACAGGCCGAGATGTCGGTGTTCGGCTACACCTATGCCCAGGTGGGCGCGGGCATGGCCGAGAAGTGGCAGTTCCCCACCACCATCGTCTCTGCGCTGAACAACCAGATCAGCCCCTTCGAAGGCGAGGCCTACGACCCCCTCGGGGGCGTGCTGCACCTGGCCTCCTGGCGCGCACGCGCCGAAGAGATCCAGCTCGACGAAAACGGACTCGTGGCCACCTTTCCCGATCTGGTGGGCCTGTCGCTGGGGCTTGACCTGGACAGTGTGCTGGGCAAGGACCCCTCCGAGTGGTCGTTCAGCCAGGCCCTGGGTGCGTTCATTGACTGAAAAAGAACTCAAGTGCGCAGGTTTTCAGGCGATAAAAAATCAGCAAACCCCAATCGGGTGGGCATACAAGTTGGGGGAATGACATGCATCTCGAGAAGCTTCTGAAACGACCCGATGCGTTGCCATCTGCCCCCAAGGTGGTGCGCAAGCTGATCGAAACTTTCGATCAGGAAGATGTCGATGCGATGCAGGCAGCGGCCTACATCGAAGACGATCCGGTGCTCACCGCCAAACTGCTCAAGACCGCCAACTCGGCCTTCTTCGGCCTGCACCGCTCGGTGTCCAACGCGCGCGAATCGATCCAGGTGCTGGGTCTGATCAAGGTGCGGGCGCTGGTCATTGCCGCCTCGCTGGGGGAAGGGTTTCACGCCGTGGGCGGCGTCAACCTAAACCAGTTCTGGCGCTACAGCCTCAACACCGCCAACCTCTCGCGCTACATCGCGCTGCCGATCCGCATCGACGAGAACACCGCCTTCACCGCCGGCCTGATCCATGGCATCGGCGAACTCGTGATGCACGTGGGCATGCCCGAGGCCATGATCGACCTGGACCGCAGCGTGCCCATGCTCGACCTCAAACGCTCGGCGGCCGAGCGTGGCCTCTTTGGCTACAGCTACGCCGAGGTGGGTGCCGCCCTGGCGCGCGAGTGGAATTTTCCGAAACGCATGATCAACGCCATCGAGCACCAGACCGCGCCGTTCGAAAACGAGGTCTACGAGCCGATCGCCGGCGTCATTCACATCGGCTCGTGGCGCGCACGGGCCGAAGAGCAGGCCATGCGCTCCGAGCTGCTGATCAACACCTACCCCGATCCGGTGGGCCTGGTGCTGGGCATCGACCCGGACACCGTGGTGGCCGAGGAAATTCCCTCAATCTCGCGCCACACCGAGATCACGGAAGTCGAAGAAACGCCGGACGATTCGGTCATCACCTGAACCCGCCCTGAAAACAGGCTGCGAGACAATCGCGGCCATGCAAGCCCTTCGCCTCTACGCCGGCCCGCGCGCCCGCCAGCACATCGAGCAACACGGTCTTCGCCCGCAGGACGTGGGCGTGATCCCCGCCGCCGCCGGAGGGCCCAAAGGCCTGATCCTGGGGCCGCTCGACCGCTTCCTCTTCGGCCACTGGCTGCCCCAAAGCGCACAGCCGGTGCATCTGGTGGGAGCCTCCATCGGTGCGTGGCGCATGGCCACGGCCTGCCTGGACGCGTCGGTGGCCGGCTTCGAGCGGCTGGAGCGTGATTACATCGCCCAGCACTACGCCTTGCCACCGGGCCAGAAGCGCCCCACACCCGACCAGGTGAGCGAGCAGTTCGGCGGCAGCCTGAAGCTGTTTTATGGCGGACGCATCCCGCAGGTGCTGCACCACCCGCGCTACCACCTGCACATCGTGACCTCGCGTGGGCGCCATGTGCTGGGCCGAGAGGGCCGCGTGCGCACTCCGCTGGGCTACCTGGGTGCGTTTGCTGCCAATGCGCTGCACCGCAAGGCGCTGGGAGCCTGGCTGGAGCGGGTGGTGTTTTCCACCACCGCCGAGCTGCCGTTTGCCACGCAGGATTTCCGCACCCGCCAGGTGATGCTGAGCGAGGCCAACTTCATGGACGCGTTGCAGGCCAGTTGTTCCATTCCCTTCGTGCTGCGCCCGGTGCACGGCATTGCCGGCGCGCCACCGGGCGCCTACTGGGACGGCGGCATCACCGACTACCACCTGCATCTGGACTACCAGCCGCCGACCAAGGCGCCCATCGTGCTGTACCCCCACTTCCAGCAAGCGGTGGTGCCGGGCTGGCTCGACAAGGCCTGGAAGGGCCGCCACCGCAGCAGCCCCGCGCTGGACCACATGCTGATGCTCGCACCCGACCCGGCGTGGGTGAAGACCCTGCCCGACGCCAAGCTGCCCGACCGCCAGGATTTCACCCGCTACGGCCCCGACCTCGCCGGGCGCATGAAGGCCTGGAGCGGTGCCACCGCCGCCAGCCAGCAACTGGCCGACGAGTTCGCGCAGTGGCTTGAACGGCCAGACCCCACCCGGCTGCAGCCGCTGTGAGCGGGCGGGGCAGGGGGATAATTGCGGGCATGTCCGCCGAGCCTTCCGTCCCCATTTCTGCCCCCATGTACCTCACCGCCGCCCTCTACCAGTTTGTCGATCTGCCCGACTTCGCCGATCTGCGCGAACCGCTGCAGGCCTGCTGCGAGACCAACGGTGTCAAGGGCACGCTGCTGATCGCGCGCGAAGGCATCAACGGCACCATCGCCGGCCCCGAGGCGGGCGTGCGCGCCGTGCTGGCGCACCTGCGATCTGACGAGCGCCTGGCCCGTCTGCCGCACAAGGAGTCGTGGAGCGGGCACCCGCCGTTTCACCGCATGAAGGTGCGCCTGAAGAACGAGATCGTGACCCTGCGCGTGCCCGGCCTGGACCCGAACAAGACCGTGGGCCAGTACGTGAAACCACAAGACTGGAACGCCCTGCTGGCCGACCCCGATGTGCTCGTGATCGACACCCGCAACGACTACGAGGTGGCCATCGGCACCTTCGCTGGCGCGGTCAATCCGAACATCAAGACCTTCACCGAGCTGCCCGCCTGGCTGGACGCACAGCCGGCCTTGCAAGACGGCAAGAAGCCCAAGGTGGCGATGTTCTGCACCGGCGGCATCCGCTGCGAAAAGTCCACCGCGCTCATGAAGATGCGCGGGTTTGATGAGGTCTACCACCTCGAAGGCGGCATCCTCAAATACCTTGAAGAGATCCCACCCGAACAAAGCACCTGGCAGGGCGACTGCTTCGTGTTCGACGAACGCGTGAGCGTGGGTCACGGTTTGCAGCCCGGACCTCACGAGTTGTGCCGCTCGTGCCGCTGGCCGCTGAGCGAAACCGAGAAGGCTTCGGCGCACTATGTGAAGGGCGTGAGTTGCCCGCACTGCCATGACCAGCGCAGCCCGCAGGAGAAAGCCCAGCTTGCCGAGCGCCAGCGCCAGGTTGAACTGGCGCAGTCACGCGGGCAGGTGCATGTGGGTGCGCGCCAGGGCCAGCCCGACGGCACTGCGCAAGGACCGGCTTAGCTGCAGGCAGTCGATCGGCCCACGCAGCAGCGCAGCCGGCGAGCTCCAGCCTGCGACCTTGAATCCGGCTCTGCGCAGCAAGTGCAGAGACACGGTGTTGTCGCTGGCAATCAAGGCGTCCACCCGAGGCAGGTCCAGCGCATTCGCCTCATGGATCAGGGCGTCGAGCAGCGCTCGGGCAGCGCCTTGGCGCCAGTGCAGTCGATCGGTCTGGTACACCAGCCTGGCGAACTCGCCTGAACCACCCCGGTGCACGGTGAGACTGCCTTTGCCCACCCAGTGGGTGGACCCTGCCACCGTGAGCACCCGGGTGAGGTGGCGCTGGGGGTGTTGCCGGGCAAGCAGCTTGTCAAAGGCTTGCTCCATCCCGGCTTCACTGTAGTAACCCGCCGGCTTCGGTTCGTTGAAGTGTTCAAAAGGTTCGCGGTTGTTTCGCTCGAATTCGGCGAACGCAGCGCATTCCCCGGGCGTCAGCATCCTGGTGGAAAACCTGGGCATCACACCATCACACGGGCAGCGGCAGGTAGTGCGCGTAGTTCGACTGGCCTTGTTCTCCCACGTCGGCCACCCGGTGTGTCATCAAGCGGGCCGCCGTGCCCAGCAACACGGGATGCTGGCGTTGCGCGAGGGCCCAGTAGGGTTTGTTCAACAGCATGGCGCGCAGGTGCCGGCCTTCGCGCGTGGCGTCCACCCATTGCCCGGCGGGCGCGAGCTGGACAGGCGTGGGGTTGCGCCCATCGACCAGCGCCAGCCAGGTGTGGCCAAACAGGATGATGTTGGACATCAAGGTCCCCCGCGCCAGGCGAACGGCCTGGTCGAACAGCGCCAGGGCCTTGCTCGCGTTGCCTTCGGCGTACTCGACCATGCCCTCCACCGCCAGCGCCGTGGCCTGTCGGGGTTGCAGCGGGCGGCTCGCGTGTCGCGCCTGCAGGCGCATGAGCAAGGCCCTGGCCGCACGCCGTTTGCCCGCCACCAGCGCGAGCTGGGCCACGAACAGCCATTGGTCTTCGGAACACCAGATGCCAAAGTCGGCCATGTCTTGCATGGCGTCCTCGGCCAGCGCCAGCGCTTTGTCAGGATCACCAGCCAGATAACAACAGCGTGCTTGCAACCATCGGCCCACGGCGATGCCCATGGGGGCCGAGCGCAGGGCAGGATGCTCGACCGCGATCACGCTGGCACTCAGGCCAGCCTGGTCGTCGCTGCGCGCGTGAAGGCTGCCCAACTGGAGCTGCGCGAACAGACGCGCAAGCGCAGGACCACCCCGTTCACTGGATTCGAGGCCGCTTTCAAGTTGGTGTCGGCACGCCTCCCACTCGCCCCGAGCACAGGCCCGGACGCCATGGAGGATCTGCAGCCATGCGGTGGTGGGTGCATGGCCGAGCCAGCGCGCGCTGGCGGTTGGGTCGGCATGGGTGTGCGTGTCGCCACCGGCGGTCTGACCCGTGGCGATGTGGTCCAGCTCGCACCGCAGCAGGTGCACACGACACACGAGATCGGGGGAGGACGAAGGGTTGATCAGGGAGGCGGCTTCGCGCCACAGCGCGACCGCCTCAGTGGCCTTGCCTGCGGTGGCCAGCACCTGCGATGCCAGCAGCAGTGCCCTGGCATGGCACGGGTGAGGCGCGGCCTGGCGCACCATCGCCACGCCGGCCATGGCCCGCTCGACGGCTTCTGCCGTGCGATGCTGGTAGAGGATGTACAGGGCGCTGCACAGGTTCGCCCACCCCTCGTGGGCGCCGTCTTTGGCCTCAATGGCCAGTTGGGCCATGCGCTGCGTGCGCAGGAGGGTGGATGGGTCTGCGCGCTGGGCCATCACCAGCGCGTATTCGGCCCAGATGCGCAGCGGGCAGTGGGGCATGTCGACGCAGATCGCCATCAGGGGCAAGGCCTTGTCGGACTGGTCCAGGGACACCGCCAGCGAAACCAGCTGGTCCGCGTCCTCCCAGAACCTGGTTTCCTGCCCGGCGTTGGGTTGCAACCCCGATCTCATGCGGACAATGAGCGACACCTCGCGCGCAGCCCGCAGTGCGAGCTCGGCGGGGGCGGGGCCTTCCACATGGTTGCTGTGGCCCACGCCGTCCAGCTGCATCCACCATTCGAGCCTGAACCGGTCGTCCTGCGCCGTCATCCGGCTGCGCACCACCGGTATGGCGATTTCGCGGGTGCCGGGCCACACAACGCTGGCACTTCGGTACCGGTCGTCCTCCATCGACTCATGCACCCGGATCGCCTCGCTGGCCGGCACGGTGGCCACACCATGCCCGTGCAACACATGGCTGGCCACCGACAGCAGGCCATAGCGAACCCATGAAAGGTCTTCGCGGGGCAAGGTGCAGTCGGTGGGCAACCACAGCACGCGGCTTGGACCCGCCGGACGCAATGCCATTTCGGCAGCCGGGGAGGCAGACGCAGGCGTGGCAATGGCCTTTCGCACCTCGCTGGCGAAGCGGTAGCCCACCCGGTGGATGGTCTTGATGGGCCCGGGCTCCTTGCCCGAGATGCCCAAGGCCTTGCGCACTTTCATGATGCTTTGCGCGATCACCGATTCGGAAACAAAGTGATTGCCCCACACGTGTTCCAGCAGCTCGTCCTTGCTGGCCACCCGCCCCTCGAGCTTGAGCAGGTACAGGATGAGATCGAAGGAGCGACGTTCGATCTTCTGGACGACCCCGTCCCGCAAAAGTTCTCGCGTGTCGCTGCGGATGACGCAATTTTCGAAGTGGTATTCCTCCCGCCAGGCGCTGCTTTTTTCCGTCATCTTGGGTTCCTTGTGGACGATTCGCGATGCCATGCCCCCACTTCTCCGAGTTTTGAGGCGACAGGTTCAAAAATGCTGTGCGCGTGCGCTTTGCTGTGGGCATTGCATTGGCGAAAAGGGGCGCACCCGCAGCGGCCTTGGTGCAATCCAGACAACCAAATGTAAGTATTTATTGTTCTGTTTGTGACTTTATAGAACGTTGGAACCGCACACACCATGGGTTTGTCGACCCATGACCTGACCTGGCCTGTTTCATCGGCGTTTTCCGACAGCGCACTGTCCACCGACGTCCAGTCCAATCAAGCTGGCCGGGGGGGTGACTGCGGCCCGGGCGTTGCAGCCTGGGTGGCTGCGTCCGTGCGCTGGCGGTCGCGCTGCATTTCCGGCACGCGGTGAGCGACGTAGGTGCCCGTGCTCAGGCCCAGCAAATAGAGCAGTTCGGGACCGAAAACGGGCATCTGAAGGTCGTTGAACACATCGGCCAGAAAGACGATGACCAGTGCGACGGTCCACGCGAGCATCTGAAATCTGGCGATGGAGCAGCCTTCGTCATCGGAGATCAGCTCGCGCATGAAGCGCCGCACCTTCCAGCGGGGTGCGTTGAAGGTGTCGGTGTCGCCAGCCTGCAGGGCCGCCACCGCTGTGGGAGGGCCCGCCGCTTTCACGAAGGTGTCGCCCAGCGCGGTGCCTGCGCTGATGCTCAGCGTCGACAGGATGGAGCTGTTCAGCGTGTCGAAGTTGCCGGTGGCCACCCAGATCACCAGAAAGGCACCGAAGATCACGAAGAACCACAGCGCAAGTTGCACCTTGGCCAGGCTGAACCGGTGCGACAGGATGCCTGCGGGAAGTTGGTAGCGCTCCATCAGCAGGGTGGTGTGCATGGCCAGTGCGCAGAAAGCCAGACTGATCGTGGCCACGATCACCAAGGCGATGAGCAACCAGCGCCAGTTGAGCACGGTGAGCTGCGCGCGCCCGCTGGCCTGGGTGAAGTCGGTCGCAAACGGGTCCACCTGTTCCAGGCCGACGCTGAATTGCACCGACCGCCGGAAGGTCAGCGGGCTGAGCAGGTGGGTCCAGATGTCCCGGTTGCGGTCGGTGATGCGCAGATGAAACTGAAGCCGACCGCTGCCGAGGTCCACCGCCAGTGGTGTCACGCCCGAGAGCGCACGCCCATTGAGGTAAGGCACCAACTGCCAGGCTGGGTGGACCGACGCGGGCCCGCTGCGCGTGGCGGCTGGTCCGCCCAGGGCAAGGTTCCACTCTGCCAGGTGATCGACCTGAACTTCGACGATCCGGTCTATTTCCAGCTCCCCCACGATCGCCCTCACATGGGGCCATGTGGGCACGGGGATCACCGGGGGCGTGGCGGTGGGCGGCGCTGTTTGGGCGTGGGTGATGAGCGACAACAGCGAGAGCAGACACGCCAGCGCGCAGGGAAAAAGGCGGTCCATGCGTTCACCCCGGTGGGTTGGTCAGTGCTCAGGCCGATGCACAGAGCAGCGCCTGCGCCTGCTTCCACAGCTGCTCTCGGTGTTCTTCGCCCAGCAACGCGCCGTTGATGGCGACGGTGAGCTGCTCAAAGGACTGCGGTGTGGCCGTGTCCGCCAGGGCGTTGCCGTTGATGTGTTGCCAGTACCAGCCGGCCGCCCGGGCGGCGGCGGCGGGCTGCAGCAAGGCGTCGGGCTGGTTCACCAGGTCGAGTTGCAGGGCGGCGCCGGCCTCGGTGTAGAGGTGCCGCCCGGTCAGCTGGATCAGGCCTCGACCGCGGTAACGCCAGCCATCGCCGCTGCCCTCGGGCCCGTTGCCCATGCGGTTGGCGTACACCACGTTGGCCAGCGCTTCGGGGTGGTGCTCGAACGGGGTGGCATCGAGGCGGCCGTTGGCGTCGTCGGGTGGCAGAAAAAAGTGTTTGGGCCACACCTCGGGCAGGCGTTTGGCGCTGTAGTTGAGGCTTTCTTCGGTCGCGCGCAGACCATCCGACTCGTGGACGATCTGGGCCAGAAACGCCGCCTCGCGGGCGGCGGTGTTGATCTCGAATTCCGTCATGGCGGCCTGGATCGGCTGCAGCCAGGAAGCGACTTCGTCGGCCGGGCGTCCGGTGAGGGCCGCCAGATCGTTGGCGTTCATGTGGTCTCTCCCTTATTGCTGCGGGGCGTTGGCGGCCGCGGCACTGTCATCACCCTGGATCGCGAGGAATTTGTCCGGGTAGTACTTGCTGACCCACATCTGCGCCAACTGGGTGCGGGTGATGGGTTTGAGGTAGTAGTTGATCGGCACGCCGATGCCGCCCTTGCGGGCTGCCTCCACGTAGTTGTCGAACGCCGTCATCAGGGAGTTCACGTCGAGCACCCTGACCTTCATGCCCTGGATCTCGCCGAGCTTGCTCAACACGCTGGTCACGGTGCTGGCCTGCAACTCGGTGAACTCCTGGCCCGAACGCGCGTTGGCGGCCAGTGTCTGCATCGATTGCACGCCGGTGTTGGCGGTGTTGGACATCGCAGCCAGTGCGTCCATGGTGGTTTTGCCCTCTTCGGTGGCGAAGGTCTTCACGGCCATCTGCACGTCGGTGCCGGCAATGCCCAGGATCACGCCCGAGGTGATCACGGTCACGTGCGAGGTGATCTCCTGGCGGCTGGTGAGGCTCTTCTCGTCATCGCTCTCGGTGTCTTCAACGCCGAGCGAGCCACTGGCCGCGCTCAACCAGTCGGCCCTCTCCGCCCGGATCTGCAGCTCGCCCACGTCGGACTCCATCTGCTGGCTGGTGGCGGTGGTCTCCTTGCGCAGGATGTGCACCATGCCCACGAAGCTGGAGCCGTAGGTGGCGCCGGAGATGATGTTGAACGACTTCTCGCCGGGGCTGCCCTCCTGCTTGGCGATCTGCGCCATGGTGGTGGCGTCGGGCCGGATCCTGTCCTTGGCATCGGGAAACAGCTGGTTCCACACCCGGATGGCCTTGTCCACGTCCAGGCACAGCGGCGCCAGCACCGTGGCTTGCCGGTGCGTGCAGTTGGCGGTGAGCACCAGGGTGCCGGCGATCTTGTGCATCTGGCGCTGGCGGTTGATCTGCTTGACGGCGGATTGCGCCACCTCGAACCCGGCGCTCTTGTCGATCTCGGAGCCGGCCAGGCTGATGAAGCGCTGGATGTTGGAGATGGTGTTCTCCGCCTTCTGCTCGTTCTGGTCAAACGAGAAGTACTGGGCGTCCATCTTCAGCGTGTCCGCCGCCAGCGGCATTTGCTTGGGGACGGTTCGCTGGTAGTCCAGCGGGCTCTCCACGCCCGAGTTGACCAGCTGCACCTTGGCGCGCAACGGCTGCATCTGCAGTTCCTGCTGCACGCGCACGGTGGCGTAGTCGACAGCGGCTTTCTCCAGATCCGCGTTGACCTCGGGCATCTTGGCGACCAGGTTCTTGGGGTCGATGTTCATGTTCACCAGTTCGCTGGCGGTCATTTCCAGTCCGCGCTTGAGCGAGATGAACGAATTCAACGCATCCTGCGCCGCATCGACCGGCGCTTGCAGCGCGGACATGGCCAGCAGGGTCTCCATGGCGGCGGGGTGAACGATGCTGCCCAGCACGAGCGACGGTGAGTAGGGAATGGTGGAAGGCATGGGAGGGCTCCGGAAGGGGTGGATCGGGTGTCAAGGTGCGCGTGTCACAACCGGCGCGCTCAGGTGGTCGCGGCCGCGTCTTGCTTGGGGCGTGGTGTGTCGTCGCCCTGAATGTCGAGGTACTTGTTGGGGTAGTACTTCGAGACCCACATCTGCGCCAGCTGGGTGCGCGTGATGGGCTTGAGGTAGTAGTTGATCGGCACGCCGATGGCGGCCTCGGGCGTGGCGGCCGCAGCGGTGTTCACGTAGTCCTCGAAGGCCACCACCATGGAGGAGATGTCGAGCATGCTGTTTTGCCCGTCGTCCAGTTTGGCCAGGCTTTGCATCACGCTCTCGATATTGGCGGTCTTCAGGGCCACGAATTCGCCTTTGGTGCGGGCCGCCGTGGCCGCCTGCTGGAGCGAGGCACGGTCGGCCGAGGTGAAGTCGGAGAGCTTGGCCAGGCTGGTCATCATGTCCGAGGGGTCGAAATTGGCGAACTGCTTCACGCCCAGCGCCACCTGGTTGGCCTTGATCGTGGGGATGTAGCCCGCCGTGATGAGGGTGACGTGGGAGGTGATGTTCTGGGTGCTGAGCAGGCGCTTGACGTCCTGGGCGAAGTTCTTGTCGACGCCGAAACCGCCCTTGAGCGACGCAATCGCCGAGCCCAGCGACAGCGTGGCCTTCATGTCCTTGGCCCGCGACTCGTCGTCCTGGCTGGTCGTGGATTCTTCTGCGTTGAGCACATGCACCATGCCCACAAAGCTCGATCCCAGTGAGGCGCCTGAAATGATGTTGAACGACTTCTCGGTGGTGGAGCCTTCGGTCTCGGCGATCTGCCGCAGGGTGGTTTCGTCCATGCGGATCTTGTCTTTTGCACCCGGGAACAGCTGGTTCCACACGCGAATGGCCTTGTCCACATCGAGGTAGAAGGGCGAGAGCACCTGCGCCTCCTTGTGGGTGCAGGTGGCGGTGAGCACCAGGGTGCCGGAGATCTTGTGCATCTGGCGCTGCTTCTCGACCTGGTTCACGGCGGTCTTGGCCATGTCGAATGAAACGCCCTGACCCAGAAACGAGGTGGCCGCACTCACATAGGACTTGATGTTGGAGAGCGTGTCGCTGTCGTTCTCGGCGTTGTCGTCGAAGGTGAAGAACTGGGCGTCCATCTTCAGCGAGTCGGCGGCCAGTGGCAGGGCCTTGATCTGGGTGCGGTTGTAGTCGATCGGGCTCTCGACGCCGGCGTTGACGATCTGCACCTTGGCGCGCAGGGGTTGCAGCTTGAGTTCCTGCTCCAGCCGGGTGGTGGCGTAGGCCGTGGCCGCCTTGTCGACATCGGTGCCCACCTCCTGGACCTTCTTCACCAGGTCCTTGGGGTCCAGGCCCATGTTGATGAGCTCCTGCACGGTCATCTCCAGGCTGCGCTTCATGGAGATGAAGGAGTTGAGCGTCTCTTGCGCCGCGTCAATGGGCGTCTGTGCGGCCGAGATGGCCAGCAGATTGTCCATGGTTGCGGGCTCGACGATGCTGCCCAGCACAAGCGAGGGCGAGTAGGGGATGGTGGTCGACATGAAGGACTCCTGGACGATGGGGTGGGATGGGATGGACAGCGTGATCAGAATTTGTGCGCCAAGGTGGCCTCGCCCGGCGCCTTGAACGACAGCGTGGCCCGACAGGAGGCGAGCTGCGCGCCGTTGTGTGCGCCGAGCTTGCGGCGCAGGTTGTCGCGGTGCGTGTTCACCGTGTAGGGACTGATGTTCAGTTCCCGTGCAATCTGTTTGGACGTCAGGCCGCGCGCGATGAAATCGAGGATCTCGGTTTCCCTGGCGGTCAAGTTGGTGTCGGTGGCGTTCAGAAGAGATGCGAATGTCATGATCTGCCCTGGTTGGAGGTGGTCTGAACTCAATTCAGATGCAACCGCCCGGCAGCCCCGCAACAGACTGGGCTTCTTCCATGCGTGGAGGCATCGAATTCAGTGAGGTCAGTCTGCGGCAATCACCCTTTGGAGGATTGACGAACAGGTTATGAAACGCTCATGAATCGATGACTCGAAAATGCCCCAAAAACGGGCGGTACACACCGCTGAAACGCCCCTGCAAGGGTCGAAAAAAAGCCGCGACAGCAAGCTGTCGCGGCGGTGGGATCGGTGGTGTGCCCGGCGGGGCCGTGCGCAGGCCTACAGGGCGGCTTGCAGCATCAAGCGGTAGTCCTCGGCGCTGGCCAGGCGCGGGTTGGTCTTGTGGCAATGGTCTGCCATGGCGCCTGCGATCACCTTGTCGAACAGATCGGGCGTGACACCCATGGCCGCCAGGCCCGTGGGCAGGCCCAGGCGGGCGTTCATCTCGGTCACGGCTTCGGCCACATCCCCACCGCTGGCCAGTCCCATGGCATGGGCCATGCGCTGCAAACGGTTGTCTTTCTTCATCGACTCGGCCTCGGCGTTGAAGCGGATCACCGCCGGCAGAAACACCGCGTTGAGCGTGCCGTGGTGCAGACGCGGGTTGACACCACCCAGGCTGTGGCTGAGCGAATGCACGCAGCCCAGGCCCTTCTGAAAAGCCATCGCTCCCTGCATGCTGGCGCTCATCATGTTCAGGCGCGCGTCGCGGTCCTGCCCGTTCTTGGTGGCGCGCTCGATGTGCGCCCAGCCGCGCGCCAGACCGTCCAGGCCAATGCCGTCGGCAGGCGGGTTGAAGGGTGGTGCCATGAAGGTTTCCATGCAGTGCGCAATGGCGTCCATGCCGGTGGCTGCGGTCAACATGGGCGGCAGGCCCAGCGTAAGTTCGGGGTCGAGCAGGGCGGTCTTGGGCACCAGGTGCCAGCTGTGGAAACCGAGCTTGCGGCCGTCGTCCACGATCACGATGGCGCCGCGTGCCACCTCGCTGCCGGTGCCCGCCGTGGTGGGCACGGCAATGAGCGGCGGCACGCGGTCGGTGATCTTCAGAGAGCCGCCTTCGATGGTGGCGTAGGTCTTGAGCGGGCCTTCGTGCGTGCAGGCGATCGCCACGCCCTTGGCGCAGTCGATGGCGCTGCCACCACCAAGCGCAATCAGTCCGTCGCAGCCCTGCGCCTGGTACACCGCCACGGCAGCGCGCACGGCGGCCTCGGTCGGGTTCGACGGGGTCTGGTCGAAGACAGCGGGTTGCAGGCCGGGCAGGGCGGCGGTGGCCTTGTCCAACAGGCCGGCGGCTTTCACGCCGGCGTCGGTCACGATGAGCGGGCGGCGGATGCCCACGCGCTCGCACTCGGCCTGCAACTGCGCGAGCACGCCGAAGTCGATCAGGATGTTGGTGATGTAGAGGATCTGGGCCAAGGCGGTCTCCGGGGTGGTTCTTGTGGTTGCGAAAACTATACGGCTCGCGCCGCGATCCACCTATCGCGTGAACCCGTGCGCCGTCACACACAAGACAGGCCGTGCGGCGTGCGATGTGGAATCCGGCAACAAGGCCCGCGACAATCGAGGCCATGTCCCGCCACCCCGATCCCCGCTCGTTGCTCACGCCGGCCATGCGCCATGTGCTGGAGCGCATTGCGCGCGCAGGTCATGTGCCGCTGCACGCGCTCACGCCCGCGCAGGCCAAGCTGGCCTACGAAGCCGGGGCCGGTGTGCTGGAGATTCCCTCACACAAACTCGCCCGGGTCGAAGACCTTCGCTTCGCTGCGCGAGACGGTGCGGAGCTGCGCGCGCAGTTGTTTGCGCCGGCGTCCGAGGTCGCCCTGCCGGTGCTGCTGTACTTTCACGGCGGTGGTTTCACCGTGGGCAGCGTGGCCACACACGCGGCGCTGTGCCGGCACCTGGCGCATCTCGCGCATTGCGCCGTGGTGTCGGTGGACTACCGGCTGGCACCCGAGTGGCAGTTTCCGACCGCGGTGTTTGACGCCTGGGACAGCCTGCTGGGCCTGCGCGCGCAGTGCGGCGCGTTGGGCTTGGACGCTGCCCGCATCGCGGTGAGCGGTGACAGCGCCGGCGGCACGCTGGCCGCGGTGACGGCCATTGCCGCGCGAGACGCGGGCTTGCCGCTGGCGCTGCAGATGCTCTTCTACCCCGGCTGCGCAGGGCATCAGGACACCGCTTCGCACAAGACATTTGCCGAAGGCTTCCTGTTGGAAGAGCCTCACATCAGCTACTTTTTCGGCCACTACCTGCGCAGCGCCGCCGACAGAGACGACTGGCGCTTTGCACCGCTCGATGGCGTGGACGACCACGGCCATGTGCGCGAACTCGACGGTGTGGCACCGGCCTGGATCGGTCTTGCCGAATGCGACCCGCTCACCGACGAGGGCGTGATGTACGCCGACCGTTTGCGCCACGCCGGTGTGCCGGTGGACATCGAGATCTATGCCGGTGTGGTGCACGGTTTCATCAACTTCGGCCGTGCCATTCCACAGGCACTGACCGCCCACCATGACGCAGCCCGTGCGCTGCGCCAGGCTTTCACCGAGACATGACATGACCTTGAAACGCTCCGACTTCCGCTTCTTCCACCGCCTGCGCGTGCGCTGGGCCGAGGTGGACATGCAGAAGATCGTCTTCAACGCGCACTACCTGATGTACTTCGACACCGCCATCACCGACTACTGGCGCGTGTTGGGTCTGCCGTACCAGGAGACCATGCACCAGCTCGATGGTGATCTGTATGTGGTCAAGGCCACGGTGGAATTCCACGCCTCGGCGCGGGCGGACGACCAGATCGAGGTGGCCATGAAGTGCAGCCGCGTCGGCAACTCGTCCATCACCTTCACCGGTGCGATCTTCCGGGGCGACGAGCACCTGATCTCCAGCGAGATCGTCTACGTGTTTGCCGATCCGGCCACACAGACCTCGCGCCCGGTGCCGGCGGTGCTGCGCGACGTCCTCACCGGCTATGAAGCGGGCGAGACCGTGACCGAGGTGCGCGTGGGGTCCTGGGCCGAACTCGGCGCGGACGCCCAGCGCCTGCGCACCACTGTGTTCGTGGACGAGCAGCGCATTCCGAAAGAGCTGGAGTGGGACGCGGCCGACGCCACAGCGGTGCACGCCGTGGCCTACAACCGCCTGGGCCGCCCGCTGGCCACGGGCCGGCTGCTCGCCCATGAGCCGGGCACCTCCAAGATCGGGCGCATGGCGGTGGAGCGCACCATGCGCGGCGGACGCCTGGGGCGCGATGTGCTGCACGCCCTGATGGACGTGTCGCGCGCGCGCGGCGATGCCGAGGTGGTGCTCAACGCGCAGCGCAGCGCCGAGGGCTTCTATGCGCGGCTGGGGTACACCGTGCTGGGTGAGCCGTTTGACGAGGCCGGTATCCCGCACGTGACCATGTTCATGCGCCTGTGACGCTGCGCCTCACCACACCAGCGTTTCGCTGCGTGCGTGTTCGGGCGCCAGGCGGACCACCGGCGCCAACGGGTCGTGGGTCCATTCGTGCATGGTCACGTCAAAGCCCTGCGCCCGGGCTTGCAAGCTGACGATCTGACTGGTGCGCGTGCCGTAGGCGCGGTCGGCCATGCGCACGAAGGGGCTGGAGAGGGAGCGCTCCAGATCGGCAGGCACGCCGGTGTGTGGCAGATGCGGGTCTGGCACCGGCCGGGCGTCGGTGAGGGCTCGGGACAGCGGCGCCAGCCAGTCCGATGACGCCAGCAAGGATTCGCCGAGCGCCGCCTTCAGTTGTTGTGTCTTGGGCCATGGGGTGTCGAGGCTGGCGTTGGACAGGCCATAGATCCCGTCGGCCAGCGCGCGCTGGTGGAGCGTGCTCGCCTGGGTGCCGTGCGGGGCGGCGGGGTCGCGGTTGCCCAGCCAGTGCCAGGCTCGGGCGTGGAAGTCGCCCACCACCAGGTTGAAGGCACCGTAGGCGGTCGGGTCGATGCTCTGCGCGAACCGCTGTGCATCGGCGTCGCACTGCAGCCAGCGCGTGACCAGCTCGCCCCGGCTGCGCCGGGCGGGCGCCTGCGTTGGCTGGCGCACGTTGGTCAGCATTGCCACGCGGCCCTGCGGGCTCAGGCCCAGCCAGGTGCCGCCATCGCGCAAATCCCGTCCACCCAGCACCTCGGTGCCGTCGGCCAGCAGCCAGCGGTGCAGCGGCGCGGTGGGCCGGTCCAGGAATTCATCGCGGTTGGAGGCAATCCGCAGCGGGCAAGCCGGATCGGCGTTCAGCGCAAAAGCGATCAGGCACATGACCAAGCCCGTGTCAGATATCGTCGAGCAGAAGGTAGGGCAGGGGCAGAAGGGTGAGCGTCGGGCCACCCGCCGCACCGGCGTGCATGCTGCCATCCAGTGCCGCGCTGGTCTGCATGGAGACGATGGCGTCAAACCCGCCGGCCGGGTGGCTGGCCGCCTGCACCACGGCGCCGCAGGGTTGTTCGGCGTCACTGCTGTGAAACACCTCCTGGCCAACCACCAAGGGCTCGTCGCTGTGCACCAGGTAGGCGCGGCGCTTGAGCGTGCCGCGGAACTGGCTGCGCGCCACCACCTCCTGGCCGGGGTAGCAGCCTTTCTTGAAGTTCACACCGCCGACCGACTCGTAGTTCAGCATCTGCGGCACAAAGGCTTCGAACACCGGCTGGCTCAGCGTGGCCACGGCGCTCTTCACCTCCAGCCAGTGCCAGAGGTCTTCCGGCAAGACTTCGCCGAGCGGTGCCGGGGCGCCCACCGGGGCGACCCACAAGGCCCGTGGAGTTCCGTCGGCCGGGTACAGGCGCACCACGCTGGCATCACCCTCGCGCCCCTGCGACCATGCTGCAACGGGCAGGGCGGCGGGCACCGCGTTGCCGGCGATGCCCCAGATGGCGAACGCCTCGCTGGCATCGCTCAGTCTGGCTTTGGCGCGCAAGACAAACATCGACAGGCGCTTGAGCGTGGTGGGCAGCAGGTCGCGGCTGCAGATCAACAAGATTTGATCGTGGCGGCGCTTGAAGCCGATGAAACTGGCCTGCATGCGGCCCTTGGCCGAGCAGAACGCGGCCAGCCGCGCCTCGGACAACCCCAGCAACGCGAAATCGTGCGTGAGCTGTCCATGGAGGAATTTCGCGGCGTCTTCTCCGTCCACCTGGATCACACCCAGGTGGCTCAGGCGGGCAATGCCGTGAAGGGGCTGGGTGGCCTCGGTGAAGGAGGGCTGCGTTGTGGGTGTGCTGGTGGAGTTCATGTGAGACGCCCGGGGTGGGTTGCGATATGCCGGGAGCGGCGCTGGGGACATGCCGCGCCATGGGGAGGTGCCCGATTATCATCGTGAGCCCGGTCCGGGTCCCCGATGCCGGCCCCATTACCCTGTTGAGATCACCCCCTTGTTGCGCCTGTTCAAACTCATGTTCGTGCTGCCGTTGGTGGCCCTGCTGATCGCAGGCGCCTTCGGCGTGTGGTGGGTCGACGAACCGCTGCCGCTGGCGCCCGGTGTGACCGAGCAAACACCGCTGGAGGTCGAAGTGGTTTCCGGGCAGTCGGCGCGCGGCATTGCCGAGAAGCTTTCATCGGCGGGCGTGCAGACCCCTTGGGTGCTGTTGTATGGCTGGTTCCGGGTGTCGGGTCAGTCGCGCGACATCAAGGCCGGCAGCTACGAGTTCGCGCCCGGCACCACGCCGCGCAGCCTGCTCTCGAAGCTGGTGCGGGGCGAACAGGCTTTTCGCAGCATCACCCTGCTGGAAGGCTGGAACCACCGCCAGGTGTTTGAGCTGGTGCGCGCCTCGCCCGACCTGACGCAAGACATCGAAGGCATGAGCACGGCCGACGTCATGGCCCTCATCGGCTACCCGGGGCGCCATCCGGAAGGGCGGTTTTTCCCCGACACCTACCGGGTGGCCAAGCGCGCCACCGCCTCCAGCGTGTTGCGCCAGGCCGCGCAGGCCATGGACAAACGTGTGGCCGATCTGTGGACGCAGCGTGACAGCTCCGTGCCGCTGCGCACCCCGGAAGAAGCCCTCATCCTGGCCAGCATCATCGAAAAGGAAACCGGCCTGGAGAGTGATCGCAAGCGCATCGGCGGTGTGTTTGCCAACCGGCTGCGCATCGGCATGCGCCTGCAGACCGACCCCAGCGTGATCTACGGTCTGGGCGAGCGCTTTGACGGCAACCTGCGCCGCGACGACCTGCAGACCGACACGCCCTACAACACCTACACCCGCGCCGGGCTGCCGCCCACGCCGATTGCCATGCCCGGGGCTGCATCGCTGCGCGCTGCTGTGCAGCCTGGCGACACCAACGCCATCTATTTCGTGGCCCGCGGCGACGGATCGAGCCAGTTCAGCGCCACCCTCGAAGAGCACAATGCCGCCGTGCGCCGCTACATCCTGCGCCGCTGATTCCCGCCCGACAACATTCTCTTTTCATGCAGACCGCCGGACTTTTCATCACGTTTGAAGGCATCGACGGTGCAGGCAAATCCACCCATATCGCCGCCCTGGCCGAGGCTTTTCTGGCGCAAGGGCGCGCCGTCACGCTCACCCGCGAGCCGGGCGGCACGCCACTGGCCGAGAAGTTGCGCGAGCTGGTGCTCAACGACCCGATGGACCCGCTGTGCGAAGCCTTGTTGATGTTTGCGGCGCGCCGGGACCACCTGCAGCAGGTGATCGAACCCGCGCTGTTGCAGGGCAACGTGGTGCTCTGTGACCGGTTCACCGACGCCACCTTTGCCTACCAGGGCGCCGGGCGCGGTTTTGATCTGGCCGTGCTGGGCCAGCTTGAGCGCTGGGTTCAAGCCATGCCCGAGCAGGGCGGTCAGTTGCGGCAGCCCGACCTCACGGTGTGGTTCGACCTGCCGCCCGCCGTGGCCGCCGAGCGGCTGGCCGGTGCGCGCTTGCCCGACCGTTTTGAGTCCCAGCCGCAGGCGTTCTTTGAGCGCGTGGCCGCTGGCTACCGCGATCGCATGCAGCAGGACCCGGCGCGTTTCGCCCGGGTGCCCTCGGACCAGCCCAAGGACACCGTCTGGCGCCATGTTCTCCAGGCGTTCGAGCAGCGCGGCTGGCTGCAAGGGGAGGGCGCTCGATGAGCGGGACGACACTGGCCCCCTGGCTTCAAACCCAGCTGACCAGCCTGCTGGCCCAGCGCGGCCATGCTTTGCTGCTCTCGGGACCGTCGGGTTTGGGGCAGTACGACCTGGCGCTGGCGCTGGCCCGCGCCTGGCTGTGCGAACACCCCACGGCGCAAGGCGCCTGTGGCACATGCAGCAGTTGCCACGCCATCGATGTGCGCACCCATGCCGACCTGTGCGTGCTCATGCCCGAGGTGTTGAGCCTGGAACTTGGCTGGCCGCTGGACGAAAGCGCGCAAAAAGAGATCGACGACAAGAAGCGCAAACCGAGCAAGCTGATCCGTGTGGAGGCCGCGCGCGACGCGGTCGTTTTCACGCAGACCACCCGCTCGCGGGGCAACACCAAGGTGATCCTGGTGTACCCGGCCGAGCGGATGAACATGGAGTCGGCCAACACCCTGCTCAAGACGCTGGAAGAGCCGGTGGGCGAAGTGCGCTTCATCTTGGCCACCGAGTCGGCACACCAACTGCTGCCCACCATCCGCAGCCGCTGCCAGACCCACGCCATGGTCTGGCCACCGCAGTCCGAAGCCCTGAGCTGGTTGATGGAGCAGGTGAGCGCTGTGCAGGCGGGTGGCAAGTCACCCGTGCCGCCACCCACGCCCGGGCAGGCGGCTGTGTGGCTGCAGGCGGCGGGCGGGCGGCCCGACGATGCACTGACCTGGGCATCCAGCGGGCTGGACGCCAAAGCCTGGGCCGGCTTGCCGCAGGCGCTGGCCCGTGGCGACTGGTCCTTGTTGGCCGACTGGCCGGCTGCGCAGCAACTCGCCGTGCTGCAGAAGCTGTGTCATGACCTCATGGCCCATGCCTCGGGTGCACCGGCCCGGTTTTTCCCCGCCACCGGTTTGCCCGCCGCCCCGCGCATGACGGCACTGGCGACCTGGTCACGCGAACTCATGCTGGCCGCACGCTCGGTGGAACATCCCTACAACCCGGGTCTCATGCAGGAAGCGTGGGCTGCACGCACGCGCCAGGTGCTCGCGGCCAGGGCGCATTGAGTGGCTGAAAAGCAGCGCAGCGCACACCCAACCGAGCATTGTTTTGCGGCCCCGCAACAAGGCGCACCCGCCAACATATTGCCGCTAAACTCGACCCGATGAGCACAACCCCTTCTCCCTCGGCAGCTGCGGCACGCCCGAGCGTGATCCAGCTCTCCATCAAGGAGAAGGCAGCGCTCTACGCGGCCTACATTCCTTTGTTTGCAGACGGTGGCATCTTCATTCCGTCTTCCCGCGAGTACCGGCTGGGCGACGACGTGTACGTGTTGCTCAGCCTGCCCGACGACCCGCAGCGCTACCCCGTGGCGGGCAAGGTGGCCTGGGTCACGCCGGCCAAGGCTTCCGGTGGGCGCACCCAGGGGGTTGGCATCCGTTTCCCGTCCGACGAAAAGTCGCGCATGTTGAAGCTGAAGATCGAGGAAATCCTCGGCGCCAGCCTCGGCTCGGACCGCGCCACCCAGACGCTCTGAGGCTGCGCTTTCTCCGCAGCTCCGTCGATCGGGCCAACCACAAGGCCCGCATTCCATTGCCGAACTCCCAGGGTCTGCATGTTCACCGATTCCCATTGCCATCTGAATTTCCCGGAGCTCAAGAGCCAGTTGCCCGAGATCTTGAGCGCCATGGCACAAGCCCATGTCGACCGGGCGCTGTGCATCTGCACCACGCTGGAAGAATTTGAAGACGTCCACACACTGGCGCGCGAGCACACCAACCTGTGGTCCACCGTGGGCGTGCACCCCGACAACGAAGGCGTGCAGGAGCCCACGCTGGAAGATCTGCTCGAGCGCGCTGCCCGCCAACGTGTGGTGGGCATCGGCGAAACCGGGTTGGACTACTACCGCCTGGGCGAGCGCACCGTGGCCGACATGGCCTGGCAACGCACCCGCTATCGCACCCACATTCGGGCCGCGCGCATGACCGATCTGCCCCTGGTCATTCACACCCGCAGCGCCTCTGACGACACCCTGGCCATCCTGCGGGAAGCTGGAGGCTTTGAGGGTGATGCCGGCTCGCTGCCGCTGGCCCGAGGGGTGTTCCACTGCTTCACCGAAACAACCGAGGTCGCCCGTGCCGCCCTGGACCTCGGTTTCTACATTTCGTTTTCCGGCATCCTCACCTTCCGCAGTGCCAGCGACATCCGCGAGGTGGCGGCCTTCGTGCCGCTGGACCGCATGTTGATCGAAACTGACAGCCCGTATCTCGCGCCAGTGCCGCACCGCGGCAAGACCAACTCTCCGGCGTTTGTTCCCTGGGTGGCGCAGCAGATTGCCGAAATCAAAGGCGTGGATGTGGCCGACATTGCACACACCACCAGCGGCAATTTTGATCGCCTCTTTGACCGGGTCTTGTCATCAACGCAGACATCCTGAATCCAGAAATCACATGAAATCATTCAAAAAGATCGCTGTTTTTCAATGGATTTTCATGCTGTTGATGACATTGTCGACAGCCGTGTGGGCCGATTCGTTCAGCGATTTCTTCACCGCAGTCAAACGCAATGACGCCAACGCCCTGCGCCAGCTCGCCCAGCGCGGGTTTGACCTCAACACGCGCAACGAGCAAGGCGAACACGCCCTGTTCCTCGCTTTGCGCGACGACGCGCCCGACGTTTCCAGCTTTCTGCTCGGGCAGGCCAGTGTGCAAGTCGAGTTGCGCACCCAACAGGACGAAAGTCCGCTGATGATGGCGGCCCTCAAGGGACGACTGGAACTGGCCCGACGCCTGATCGAACGCAAGGCCGAAGTGAACAAACCTGGCTGGACACCGCTGCACTACGCCGCCACCAATGCCGACGAGGTCAGCCTTGCCATGACCCGACTCCTGCTGGAGCACCACGCCTACATCGACGCCGAGTCGCCCAACGGCAGCACGCCATTGATGATGGCGGCGCACTATGGTCATCCGTCGGTGGTGAAGTTGTTGCTGGAGGAGGGTGCTGATCCCCTGTTGAAGAACCAGCAGGGCCTCACCGCCATCGACTTCGCCAACCGAGCACAGCGAGCCGAGTCGGCCGACATCATTGCCGCCTTTGTACGGGCCAGACAGCCCCAGGGCCGCTGGTAGCAGGAACCATGTAGGTGTAACCCACATGGGGAGATTCCCTCGATCGCATCAGAATCGCCACACCCGATATTCCGAGGAGACACTGTGAAGCTGGCAAGTCAAAAAGACTTTTTCTCTGGTTTGATGTTCACCATCGTTGGCGTGTCGTTCGCCGTGGGTGCAACGAACTTCGATGTGGGCAGTGCGGCTCGCATGGGCCCTGGGTATTTCCCGTTGCTGCTGGGCATCCTGCTCACGGCCCTCGGCATTCTGATCACGGTCCAGTCATTCCGCAGCAAGGCCCCCGACGGCGACCCCATTGGAAGGATCGCCTGGCGCCCGCTGGGCTTTGTGCTTGGCGCCAACCTGGCTTTCGGCGCCCTGCTGGTGGGTTTGCCCTCCTTGGGCATTCCGGCCATGGGCTTCATCGTCGCCATCTACGGCCTGGTGATCATCGCCGGCTACGCGCGCCCCAAATGCGACATCAAGGAATCCCTGATCCTGGCGACCTTGCTCGCGGTCGGCAGCTACGGCGCCTTCGTCTACATGCTCAATCTGCAGTTCCCGGTGTGGCCTGCCTTCCTGACCGCCTGACCGGAGACAACCCTCATGGAACTCTTTGACAACCTCGCACTGGGCTTCAGTGTCGCTTTCACCCTCCAGAACCTGATCTACGCGTTCGTGGGCTGCCTGCTGGGCACGCTCATCGGCGTGTTGCCGGGCATCGGCCCGCTGGCTACCATCGCCATGTTGCTGCCCGTGACCTACGGTCTGGAGCCTGTGGCCGCGCTCATCATGCTGGCCGGCATCTACTACGGTGCGCAATATGGTGGCTCAACCACCGCCATTCTGGTCAACCTGCCGGGCGAATCGTCGTCGGTGGTGACCGTGATCGACGGTTATCAGATGGCGCGCAAGGGCAGGGCAGGCCCTGCACTCGCTGCCGCGGGCATGGGCTCGTTCTTCGCCGGCTGCGTCGGTACCCTGGTGCTGGCCGCGTTTGCGCCGCCGCTGACCGAAGTGGCACTGAGCTTCGGTCCTTCCGAGTACTTCGCACTCATGGTGCTGGGCCTCATCGGCGCTGTCGTGCTGGCATCGGGCTCGCTGCTCAAGGCGCTGGCCATGATCGTGCTGGGCTTGCTGATCGGCCTCGTCGGCACCGACGTGAATTCCGGCGTGGCCCGCTTCAGTTTCGACATTCCCGAGTTGACCGACGGCATCAACTTCGTCGTGATCGCCATGGGTATCTTCGGCTACGGCGAGATCATCAGCAACCTGTCGCAAGACGAAAGCAAGCGGGAAGTCTTCACCGGCAAGGTGCAGGGCCTCATGCCCACGAAGGAAGACTTCAAGCGCATGTTGCCTGCGGTCATACGCGGCACGGCATTGGGTTCGGTGCTCGGCATCCTGCCCGGTGGCGGTGCGCTGCTGTCTTCGTTCGCGGCGTACACCATCGAGAAGAAGACCAAGCTCAAACCTGGTGAAGTGCCCTTCGGTCAGGGCAACATCCGCGGCGTGGCGGCGCCCGAGTCGGCCAACAATGCGGGTTCACAAACCTCGTTCATCCCGCTGCTGACCCTGGGCATTCCGCCCAACGCCGTCATGGCGCTGATGGTCGGCGCCATGACCATCCACAACATCCAGCCCGGCCCTCAGGTGATGACATCCAACCCCGAGCTGTTCTGGGGACTGATTGCGTCGATGTGGATCGGCAACTTGATGCTGATCGTTCTGAACCTCCCGCTGATCGGCGTTTGGGTCAAGCTGCTGTCTGTGCCTTACCGCTGGCTGTTCCCGGCCATCCTGCTGTTTTGCGCGATTGGCGTTTATTCGACCAACAACAACAGCTTCGACATCTGGATGGTGGCCGTGTTCGGTCTGATCGGATACACCTTCATCAAACTCGGTTGTGAGCCTGCACCATTGTTGTTGGGCCTTATCCTGGGCCCCATGATGGAAGAGTATTTGCGCCGCGCCTTGCTGATCTCGCGCGGCGACTGGTCGGTCTTTGTGACCCGACCCATCTCGGCGTCGTTGCTGGCGGCAGCGCTTTTGTTGCTGGCCGTCGTGTTGCTGCCTTCGATCAAGAAGAAACGCGAAGAAGCTTTCGTCGAAGACTGACAGCGGCTCAGTTACCTCGAGAGGAAAGCCCGACCTTGAGTCGGGCTTTCTTTTTTGGGTCGCGACAAGTCCTTCTTAAATATTCTACGATGTATAGATTCACAAGTCTTTGATTTCATTGGAAATTCTTTCATTCGAAGGCCGAAGAAATGCTGTTCATGGCACGCACGAGGCCCGAGGCGAGCCGAGGGATTGGCCGCGGATGGCAGATCAGCGCGCCAGCTTTCAATGCGGGTTCACGGACTGACGTGGCAACGGATGGCGCCATCCCGCGACACCGGACAGGTATGCGACGGCTGTTTCCCGCGCTCATGCACCCCCCTGAACGATTGCCGAGCCGCTGCCCGGGGGCAGCAACTCGTCCGGGGACCAGGTGCGGGGAGCCATCCACTTTTGCAGGCACCGGGCGTCGGTGGCCCAGGCTTCATTGACACCGAGTTGGTAGCCCTCGGTCTTCAAACGCATGTCAAAGAGCAGCGCCAGGTTGTCGGCGAAGGCTTCGCGGGTGGTCCAACTGGTGCCATCGGGCTCGGAGAATCGGCGTCCAGGTGGTTGGTGAACGTGCTTTCGAGCCAGGGTGTAGGCCGCCAGGGCGTGGCGGATCACGTCCTCGGCAGACACCCAATCCCAGGTGTCCTGTGCCCTGCGTTCGGGCGTCCAGATGCGGGGTGTGGGGCTCATGGCTGGCCCCCTTCCAGGTCAGCGACGGGCTTTTTTCTTGGCCTTGCCGGGGCGCCAGTTGGCGGGCGCGGGTGGGCTTGGCTGGGGAGTTGGGGCAGGGTGCGCAGGGGGTGGCAGGGTTGGAACTGGGGCAGCATGATCTGCACCAGGCGCGTTGTTGCGGGGTTCGATTGGAGCGTTGTGGCCGGGGCGCAGGTAGGCGTCCAGGGCGACGGAGACCAGGGCATTGAGGGACACGCCGATGCTGGCGGCGTGGCTCTTAGCGCGGCTTTCCAGGTCTGGTGCGAGGCGTAAGGTAGTGGCCATGGGTTTTGGTGGTGGCAATCTGATATCAGATTGACATCATATGTGCCTTTTCCCGTTTCCGCGTTGTTAAAACTAGGGACAAGCCCATGGTCCAGCGGCTTAGCCCGCAGCGACTCCCCGCGTGCGGGGTCCCCTCTGCGAGCGTCAGCTTCTAGGCGAGCGAGGCGAAGCTGAGCGCGAAGCTGGGTGTTTTCAGAGTACTGCGTTCTGAACGAGCGGGCCTGCCGAACCAAGAGCGACCACCACGCACCGTCCCGGGGTTCGATCGGGTGGCCTTCAGGCGTCCAGAGCTTGCCGCTGTGCATCAGCCAGCCAGCCCACGACTTGTCGGGCAGCTCGTAGCGGCCCAGGATTCGGATCAACCGCCAGGAGCTGTACGGCACCGCGCAGGCGCCCGAAAACCAGTTATGTACAGTGCGTGGCGACACGTGAAGAAGTTGCGCAACATCGGCCAGGTTGAAGCCAGCGCCGGAGCACATGGATTTGAAGCGCAGCCCAGAAGCGGCTGGTTAGCTTATGCAATTCCAGCAAGTGGTGGCTTAAGGTAACTCGTTGATTTTGTTCGCTTTATCTGACAGTCGCTGCCAAGTTTGCCGCTTTGCCAAGAGAGACAATGTTGGCGATTCCTCAGCCTGCAAATGTGATCTTCAACTTGTCGAGCCATAGACTGGTGAATTTGGCAACGCAACGACCAGTCCTCAGCGATGCTCTTGATCAGCTGCGGTGAGGCTGGAGCCTGAGTTCATCACCCTGTGCCGGAGGTTCCGACGGACATGCTTGCACCCCTTGGATGCTTTTGACGCTTCAGCGGCAGGTGATCAGCCCACCTGTCTACCAGCACCTGGGCTGCCCGACCAAAGACAACTAAGCCCCTGTCTGTGACGAAGCCCAACCTGACCGGTACCTGCGCAATCGTCTCGAACTGGGCTCAAGCCCAATTGCCAAGTTTGTAACGTTCGATGGTGGAAACTCCGACCAGCATCCAGCATCCAGCATCCAGCATCCAGCATCCAGCATCCAGCTTCAGCCCAGTTCGTACCAATGCATAGCCGTCCTTTGCTTGAACGTGGAGAGACGAATGGGTTCCTTCTGCGTTCGGCTGTGAGCTTGTCGATTCGTTCTGGACGGAGTTGATGTAGCACCGCGTCCCGCAGGTCAACGAGGCACGGATGTTTACGTTCAAGCTATGTAACGGCAAAACAAGCTGGGCCCACGTCTGGAATTCATACAACGGGGTCTTATGAGAAGACGAGCGCAGTCGTCTGCGACCTCTGCGAGTCACGCTGGCTAGCACTGCCCAATCCCTCATAGTCGACTCGAAGGTCAGGCTGCTTCTCGATGGATCAACGAGCGCCAAACCCTCTTACTGAAGGCGAGACCGGTGAGCCGTCTGGCGCACGCGCTGACATAACTTTTTACCCTGCACGTGGCCCGCCTAGAGCAAGAGCTATTTCTGATCTAGAAGCGGGGTGCAGCTGAAAATGGACTTGCAACCAAGAGACATTTAAGATGTTTTGAACCAATTATAAGATCTGTACGTCAATTGCAGAATAATCGATACTGGAGTAGCAGGGGTATCAGAAACGTCCGAGTTTTGCAATTCTATTAAGTAGCTGCACCGATCTCGCATAGAGCTAGCGGTAAATTTTCTATTGACAATAGACCCGAATCCATCTTGAGGTTTCGAAAGAATTTTAGGTGTCAAACGCGAAATCGAGATTGACTTGCGTAGTAAGCCTGAATGCAATTCGAGCAAGCATTATGAATGCATAATCTATATTTGATGGATATCAAAAAAATTAGCACGGCCTCAAATCAAGCATATTAATATAACGCACAAGCCTCAAGTTTTTGGGGAGGTGGTTTTGTATTTATGCATAGGGGATG
>NZ_JBLYYB010000113.1:0-4289 GCF_048549895.1 Hydrogenophaga sp. | reverse complement strand
TTGCGATGGGTTTGTGGGAGGAAGCGGACCTGTGCCGCTGGCACCCCAGCTGGACCCGCGACTGGGGCCGCGTCCGCTACCAGCTCATGCGCGTAGCGCACACGCTCGAAGTCAACGGCGTTGCGATGGAGGAGTTTCTGTTCGTACCGCGGCGTTTTAGAGAAATTGCGCGCGAGCAGCTCAACGCCGACTGGCGGGTATTCATAGCCAGCCTAAGCATGGGGCGCCAGGATGCGACCCGACCGCTGCGCTTGCTGGTTGCACCCGTTCGCAGCTTCTCGGTCTCTGCCAATCAGCTACCCGTCATGCACCTGCGCCACTTGCGCCACTCAGTGGGCCTGTCGGACGCCGCGTTGAATTTCCTGCGCAATAACTGCAGCACAGCGCTGGGCTATCTGCAGGCGAACGACGACGAGGCGCGCATCAACAAGGCGATCGAGGGCAATGCAGCGATTCCCTATGGCAAGCGCAGCCCGGAGGTCATGGGCTTCTTCCTCGCCGAGGTGAACAAACGTGGTGGCGTGTTCGCCCGCGCCACCTGGTTGATGAACGTCCACCCCCGCAGCTTCATCCCGGCGAACAACCCCAATGCAGTGCTGCTGGTCGATGCGCTGCTGGACAACGGTCATGCCTTCCAGCGCAACCTCACCGACGTGCAGCCCATAAAGAAGGTCGCACCCGACTGGCTGGTTCGTCATGTGGTTGGTCCCAACGGTCAGACCGTGGCTCGCGCTGCGCTCGATGTGCAGGAACGGGGCAGTTCCCCCGAATACCTGCAGACCCGCCACGCCATGGCCGCATCGCTCGCAGCCAAGGGCGTGCCCACCTGGACGTGGGTTCCCGATGGCAGCTGGGCCGAGCGCCGCGTGCCAGCGCTGCCCCCCAGAGACGAGCAGGCTACCGATGAGGCGCAGCGCCGTTTGCAAGAGATCAGCACCTGTGCTGATGCCGACTATCAGTTCGGGCCTAGCCCGCGGTTTTCTACCTGAAAGGAGAAACCCATGCAGATGAACACCCCCAGTCCTCTCGCCGTCGACGAATCCCCGTTCCCGCCGCCGAACGCCGTGCCGCACTTCCTTACCGTGCAATCCGTGAGCGAAACCGCATCAATGAGCGACTAAAGCGACGAATAGCCTCGGGTGCCAGCAGCGTCGGCGACCTCAGTGGTTAGCCTCGCGCCAGCGACATCAAGGCGTGATCTGCCTGTGCGCACCCTGAACCTGCAGGCCGGTACTGGCGTGGCGCCAAAGGCCGCTACCCCAGCTGCTGCAGAAGCAGCGGTCTGCAACTTTCCCGCAGGGGTGATCTGCGAGAGCGAGCGATTCCCATGTGACTTGGCCGTGATGGGCAGCATCAAGGGCAAGGTCGCTTTGAGCGGTCAGTCCAAACTCGTGATCGCCGCCGGCGGCAAAGTCGAAGGCAAGATCGTGGCCAAGAGCATCAGCATCGACGGTATCGCCAACGCGAAGATCGACGCCAGCGACGGTCTGGTCAGCTTCGGCGAGAACGCAATGTGCACCGGATCGATCCAGTACACGCTCGGCCACTGGAGCGCGCTGGCGCACTACCCCGAGGACCGCGCAGTCGCGATCGACAACAACCACCTTGAGCGGCAGATCAAGCCTTGGGCAATGGGGCGCCGGGCATGGTTGTTCGCCAGTAGCGAACTCGCTGGCCAGCGTACGGCCATGGTGATGAGCCTTGTGAAGTCGGCGCGGCTCAATGGACACGATTCCATGGGCATACCTGCGCGACGTGCTGGCACGCCTGCCGACGCAGCGCAGCAGCCAGATCGTGGACTTGCTACCGCACAGATGGCAAGCGGCATCCGACGCAGCACCATGACCTTGCTCACGCAGGACGTTATGGTCCAGGCAACTATCGACGTCAAACGCATGAGCGCGCAACAGAAGGTTGAGCTGACTGATGAAATCTACGTCCAGCAGCCGAATCTGCTGGCCTCCATCCTCGTGTTGCCTCGCTACGGGGTCGACATGCAGCTGCTTGAGGAGCCGATCCGCGTCCTGCTCGTCGCCTTCCAGGCCATGAAGCACTGCGGGCATGCCTTGCCAACGATCTCTGAGGACGTCCAGGAAACCTGCTTGCGGCGTCTGACGGCGACGTTGAAGTTCTCCGAGGGCGTGCCGCCAGATTTCTTCGTGCAGATGATCACGCAGTATGCGTCGACCACCCCGAGCGCTATCTCCTGGCATTCGTATACGGCCACCTTGGCCAGCACGACCTGCTGCGCGTGTGAACCGACGCCGAGAAGTACTTGCTGCTGGCCTGCCTCAACCTCCTGGAGTGCGTGGCCTACATCGGTGCAGTCCAAATGACCCTGGTGCGGCCGGTCAAGATGGGTTGACCGGACGCTCACGATGAGAAGGTCGAGTGTTCGATTCATCTCTCCGGTACCACGTCAATCAATGAAAGCCCGCTGTGAAAGCTGTAGCGGGCTTTTTGTTGGTCTCGCACTTGTCTTTACGTGATGGTTTGCTCGCGCGCTGGCCTCATCGCGATTCATGACAAACAAGTGAATAAAGCTGAATGTGCAGTCGGCGTTGTAAATTAGTAAAAACCCGCAAAAAACTGAGGGTGGTTCACAGGCTCGTGGTGTTTCTTGCTCACAATAGCGGGGTCGCCCTGCATACGGTAGGGGGCATAAGTAAAACCTACCTCATTCCATTGGAGTAAACTATCATGAAAAAGAGCCTCATCGCTCTAGCCGTTTTGGCTGCTTCCGGCGCCGCCCTGGCGCAATCGTCTGTCACCATTTACGGACGCCTTGATGCGTCGGTGGGTTCTGCCAAGGTGGGCCCCATCGTCGGCGGCGTTGGCCCCGTCAGCAACACCCAACTGTTCAACAGCAACATTTCCAGTAGCCGCTTGGGCTTTCGTGGTGTTGAGGACTTGGGTGGCGGCTTGAAAGCCATCTTTGGTATCGAGACTGATTTGCAAGTCGACGCGCCAACGAGCACCACCTTGGGTAGCCGAGCTGCGTTCGTCGGCTTGTCCGGTGGGTTTGGTACCGTCAAGCTGGGTCGTCACGACACCTCGTTTGATGACATACGCGACCTCTCTCTCAGCGCAAACATGTTTGATTCACCAAATATGGTCTCGACCGAAGCCATCATCGGCAACACCGGGAACGGTCCCGCCGTGCCAGCTTTTCAAGGTGTGGGTCAGATCGCCGACTACGGTGATCGCGCTAGCAACCAGATCCGTTACGAGTCGCCTTCTTTCGGTGGCTTCTCTGCTGGTGTGAGCTACGGCTTTGACGAGGCCCCAAATCCCGTCAAGCAAGAGGTCACGGCATTCAACCTGCGCTACAAGGTAGGTAACCTGGATGTGGGTTACGGCTACCAGGAAAACTCCAACGAAGCGGCTGCCAGCAACCGTGAATACAACACTCTGGGCGCCGCGTACGACTTCGGCAGCTTCCGCGTCTCCGGCGGCTGGAACCAAGCGAAAAACAAGGCGTCTCTCAAGTCCGACACCTACAGCATCGGCGCGATCGTGCCGGTGGGCGCCATCGACTTCTCGTTGGGTTACAGCACCGCCAAAGCCAAGCAGGGCAGCGCCACCTTCGAAAAGGGTGATGCCTTCTCTGCTGGTGTGTTCTACAACATGTCCAAACGCACCCGTCTGTACGGCGCGTTGACCACCGGCGACATCGAGAATGCAGCGGGCACTAAAGTCCGCGAGCGCGAAATCTACGCCGTGGGCGTTGCTCACGTCTTCTGATTCTCAAGCCCTTCGAATCTCGAAGGCTTGTGTACACCCACCGCTCGAAAGGGCGGTGGGTTTTTACATGGGTGCGGCATTGTGTGAGAGGCGCCGGGCTCAGGCAGCCTAGCGTGGTGGATTCCCGTCCATCCCGACGATGCGCAGCGTATTGATCTGCACGCCTTTTATCACCTTCTTGTCGCGCAGGTAGCCCGAGACCACGCCACAGAGCGGCTCGCCTTTTGCGCATTCTTGCACCGAGGGCCAGGACCAGCTTCACCGGGCGGTTGACCTGCAGACAACTCCACGCTTATCCCGCGCAGCTGCCGGTCACCATCGGTCCATTCCGTGGGCGTGCCAAAGCTGCTTTGCGCGGCCAGCTCAGTCGGAAAGGAAATGCCGCGCCCCCCGTACACAGCCTCTTCGTTTCGAGTGATTTCAGTGAAGAGACCATGGTGACGTCTTGCCCTTGTAGGCCAGCAGCCGCAACGCATTCGCCACCACGATCAGCGTCGAACCCTCGTGGAACAGCACCGCCGTCGCGATGCCCAGGCCGAAGATGG
>NZ_JBLYYB010000112.1:0-2917 GCF_048549895.1 Hydrogenophaga sp. | reverse complement strand
CGCAGATCGCCGCAGCGTCGGTGGCGTCGTTCTTACCGCCTTTTCCTTCCATGCGGTAGGGGGTGACGAAGTGGGCCGCGATAAGCCGCGGCTCCAATTGGCCTCGATCACGACAGGAGCACCATCATGAAGCCCAGCGCTCCCACCTGAGCCTGGGTCAGCTCAAGGTCATGACAGCCATCGAGCAGTGCCGCAGCGCGGCACTGGGGGGACATGTGCTGCGCTGTGAAGACTGCCAGCGCCTGCAGGTCGCCTACAACTCGTGCCGCAACCGCCATTGCCCCAAGTGCCAGGCCAGTGCTGCGCAGCGCTGGCTGGATGCGCGCCAGGCCGACCTGCTGCCCGTGGACTACTTCCATGTGGTCTTCACGCTGCCCGCACCCATCAGCGAGATCGCGTACTGGAACAAGGCCGTCGTCTACGGCCTGCTGTTCGAGGTGGCGGCACAGACGCTGCGCACCATCGCCGCCGATCCACGGCACCTGGGTGCGCAGATCGGTGCCACCCTGGTGCTGCACACCTGGGGTTCGGCGCTCACGCACCACCCGCACGTCCACGGCATCGTGCCCGGTGGCGGCCTCTCGCTCGACGGCCAGCGTTGGGTGGGGTGCCGACCGGGCTTCTTCCTGCCGGTGCGCGTGCTCTCGCGCCTGTTCAGGCGGCGCTTCCTGGAAGCACTGGAGCAAGAGCACCGCGCGGGCACGTTGCAGTTCTTCTCGCAACACACCGTGCTGGCCGACCCGAAGGCCTTCGCGCGGTGGCTCGCACCGCTGCGCCGGTGTGAATGGGTGGTCTATGCCAAGAAGCCGTTTGCGGGCCCAGGCGTGGTGTTGGCCTACCTCTCGCGCTATACGCACCGGGTGGCGATCTCCAACTCGCGCCTGGTCGCACACGACGAGAGAGGTGTGACGTTCCGCTGGAAGGACTACCGTGACAAGGACCGAGGCCAAGGCAAGACACGCCACAAGACGATGACGCTCTCGCCGGAGGAATTCATGCGCCGCTTCCTGCTGCACGTCTTGCCCAGCGGTTTCCACCGCATCCGGCACTACGGGCTGCTGGCCAACATCAACCGCCGCGAATGCGTCGAACGTGCGCGCCAGCTGCTTGTGCCCGAGGCGCCGAGTGCAACAGCCGAGAAGGCTGGGTGTGGTGCGGCCGAGGAGATCCGCCCGACCTTCGTGTGCGTTCACTGCGGCGCGATGATGCTCATCGTCGAGACGTTCGCTCGTGGGCAGCCCATTCGCACACCGCACCAGCGAGGTCCACCGTGAGCACCTCGGCGTTCGCAACTTTGATTGTGTCTAGAGCGGGCTCACCACGGCTCGCCGCAGATCTCTGCGCCCGACTCAGAAATCCACGGTGCTGCCCCTGCAAGATCGGCTACAGCTGTTCATCTGAAACGGCACAACACACCGTGATGGCGCCTTCGCGCACTGGCCAGTTGGCGCAGTTGCCATCGCCAACATCTCTGCGCACTGTCAAATCCCCATAGCTTCCAGCTGGTACGCCCAGATGGGTGCTCCCCGCGGTTTCCTCCCTAGAGGCTTGTACGACGCCCACCCTTCGTGGTCGGCCTGTGTCGTCGGCGCGCCTGCGCGGGAGGGCGTCCTACAACCCTTAACTGGAGCGGCCTTCTGAGAATCGGCGCAATACGCGCGAGCATAGAGCGCAGGTGCCCCTTGCATGGGTACCGCAGCTGGTGACAAGCAGCCTGAGGTCAATTTGCCAATGCCGCGATCTTGCGAGCTTCGGGCATTCCCGCCTTTTGTGAACTGTCGCACGCGATCTGCAGGCTTAAGCATCCTTCGATGTTTTGGATCCTACGATGCGTTTCGTTTTTCAAGTACCTCGAGGAAACCAATGAACAGTTCAGATCGCCGCGTTTTCATCCTTCAAGTTGCGGCTGGAAGCACTGCACTGATGGCCTTGTCTTCGGTCCACGCCCAGGATGTTGTGGTCAACGAAAAGGATGCTCAGGCAATTGCGCTGGGTTACGTGGCTGACTCCACCAAAGTGGATGCCAAGAAGTTCCCCAAGCATGCTGCAACGCAGATGTGTGGCAACTGTCAGGTTTACGCCGGCAAGCCGGGAGACCCGGCAGGTCCCTGTGCCATCTTCCCAGGCAAAGCCGTGTCCAGCAAAGGTTGGTGCAGCGCCTATGTCAAAAAGGCTGGCTGATTCCCTAAGGTGGCGTTGAAGACAGGGCTCCAAGCGTTGGCGGCTCAAACAGCAAACCAGCGGGAGTAGCAGCGCAGGAACGCTTTCCTCGCAGTTCCACCCTTGCTACTGCTGCTCGCTGGGCTGCGAAGAGCGTTGAACCCATCGCCACGAATTGTTGTGGTGGCGTTCAACTACATCACTCTCTGAATCGATTCGCAGCAGGTGCAGCCAACCCTGGCTACGACTTCAATGACGCCATCCTATTCACCGGCGCGGGCTTTTGGTCGCTGCTGGTTTGGCGCTACCTGACCCATTGAATTCTCCGCCTGGCCGCTGCGATCGCGCTACACCACCCGCTCCACCTGGCGGAGCCAGGAGACACCGCATGACACAAGTACCCTGGCGCCCGAGCGCCACCGAGCTGGCCGAAGCCATCCGTGCGCGCCGAGTCTCGGCGCGCGGATCCATACACATCGTGCTGGGCCTCATCGACGAGATCAACCCGCGCGTTTACGCGCTAGGGCCTGTTAACACATCCTCAGGCCCTCAACGACAAGCGCGAAGCTGATGAAGCCCAGGAACATGAGGTCGAGTTTCTCGAATCGCGAGAAGATGCGGCGATAGCCCTTGAGCCGACGGAACAAACGCTCGACCTCATTGCGACGCTTGTACATCTCGCGGTCGTACTCCCAAGGTTCGATCCGCGTCTTCATTGGTGGCACCACTGGAATGAAACCCAGATCCAGTGCCAACT
>NZ_JBLYYB010000111.1:0-10552 GCF_048549895.1 Hydrogenophaga sp. | reverse complement strand
TCGGGCACGGGTTTGGACGTGATCACATTGCTGCTGCCGATGTAGATGGCGGGGCCGAAGAACACGTCGAGCTGGGCGCAGTGGTAGAGCGGCAACGCGTGCAGCGCGCGGTCCACCTCGGCGATCTCGGCGTTGATCACGCAGCTCACGTACTGCCACAACACCGCGTCGTGCGTGAGCATGGCGCCCTTGGGCGTGGACTCGGTGCCGCTCGTGTAGACGATCTGTGCGAGGTCAAAACTGCCCAGATCCACCTCGGGCAGCGGGTCGGGGCAGGCGGCCAGGTGGTCGAAGCGGTGCATGGCCGGGTCGGGCTCACTCGGGTCTTCGCCAGGCAGCCAGATGAAACGCTCCACCACCGTGTCCAGCGCGGCGGCTTCGCGCGCCAGCGCGGCCAGACCGCTGTCGGTGGCCAGGGTCCTGGCGCCCGCGTGCCGCAGGATGTACGCCACCTCGTCGGCCTTGAGCATGAAGTTGATCGGCACCAGCACCGCGCCGCGGCGCGCCAGGGCAAACCGAAGCGCAGCGAAGCCATGGGAATTGCGCGCCAGCACGGCCACCTTGTCGCCCTCGGCCACGCCCAGGTGCGCCAGCCCAGCAGCCAGGCGGCTGACCAGGGCGTCGAAGTCGGCGTAGGTCCAGGTGGTGGTGCCGCAGACGATGGCGGTCTTGTCCGGCAAGCGCAACGCCGTGCGGTGCAGTGCGTCGGCGATGGTCTGGCGGCGCACCACCGGGGGAAGGGTAGTTGACATGCATGGTCTCCTGAAGGGATGGACGGTGGCGTGATCCGGTGGCCTGATTGGAGCCGAATCAACCGCTTTGACCATGCGCGTTTTCACCAGCGTGCTGTCACCTTTGCACACGGCATCGACGCCCGACCTTCACACACCCCGGACTATCATCAAACGATGAACCCTGTCTCTGCCAGCCAGACCGCCATGACCCGATGGGGTCATCGGGTGCGCATGTGGTGGATCACCTGGTGGCAGGTGATCATGCTGGGCGCGCAGATTCTGGTGATGGCGCTCACGCCATCAAGCTACGCCACAGGGCCGCGCCGGCAGAGTGTGTTGTTGCACATCCATCAGGCCACCGCACCGCTGCTCACCGGCTTCCTCGTGCTCTCGGCGCTCATCAGCCTGGTGCTGATCCGCATCGTGGTGGCCACCGCTGACAGCTACGGCCTGTCGCAGTACGCGCTGGATGTGCTGGTGCGCACGCTGGTGCTCGAACTCATTCCGCTGTATGCCGCCATGTTTGTCGCCGCGCGCTATGCCATGCCGGGCGCGCAGTGGGTGCGCGAGCAGCTGTCTGCCCACCAGCGCACGGGCCAGGCCTGGGGCCAGAGGGTGCTCTTGACCACCGAGCTGCTGCCCCGCGCCCTGGCGTCGGTGTTCTCGGTGCTCATGCTTGCTGCCTTGAGCTGCGTGATCGCGCTGGTGCTCACCTACTTCACGGTGTACGGGTTCTCGCACTGGGGCCTGCCGGGCTACACCCGCAGCGTGGGCCAGGTGTTCACGCCCGCAGTGACGCTGATCTTCACGCTCAAGACACTTTTCTTCAGCCTGGCCGTGGCGGTGGTGCCGCTGGCGGGCAGCGCGCAGCAGGACGCACAGGGCCTGTACGCACAACGCAGCGACATCTCCGAGTTCGCCCGCCTGTTCTCGGTGGTGCTGCTCATCGAGGTCATCTCCCTGGTCGGCAACTACTACTGATCTTCCATGAACGCCACACCCGACGATTCCAAGGTCTCCGAGACCCCCGAGATCAAGAACCTCGAATTCAAGGCTGCGCTGTTGCTCGTGGCCTTGCTGGTGCTGGTGATCGGCTCGGCGGTCTACGTGATGTTTGCGCGCGGTGTGTTCGAGGACACACAGCGCCTGGTGCTGATCTCCGACGACTCCGAGGGCGTGGTGGTCGGCATGGACATGACCTTTGCGGGTTTCCCCATCGGGCGCGTGGCGCGCATCGAGCTCGGTGCGGACGGTGCGGCGCGCATCCTGATCGATGTGCCGAGCAAAGACGCGAAGTGGCTTCGCACCTCCAGCATCTTCACCATGGAGCGTGGCCTGGTGGGAGGCACCCGCATCCGCGCCTACAGCGGCGTGCTCGACGACCCGGCGCTGCCCGACGGCGCTGAGCGCACGGTGTTGCGCGGCGACACCGCCGCCGAGATCCCGAAGCTCGCGGCGAGCATGCGCGAGGTGCTGGAGAACGTGGCAGCGCTGACCAAAAAGGACGCCGCGCTGGACACCGCCTTGAACAACGTGCAGAGCGCCACCGAACGGCTCAAGGGCCCGCAAGGCGCCATGGGCGTGCTGATGGGCAACGACGAAGACGCAAAAAAAATGGTGCTCACCATCGAGCGCACCAATGCGCTGCTGGCGCGCGCCGACGCACTCGCCGCGCGCATGGACAGCCTGGTCAACAACGCCAACAAACAGGTGTTCGGACAGGGCTCTGCCGATGGCGGCCTGGTGACCGACGCCCGCGCGACCGTGCAGCAACTCAATGGGATGCTGGCCGAGGCCAGGGTCAGCCTGCAGAAGGTGGACGCGGTGCTGGTGGAGGCCCAGGGCATTGCCAGCAACACGCGAGAAGCCACGACCGACTTGGGCGTGTTGCGCGGCGAGGTGGAGTCCAGCCTGCGCAAGGTCGACGGGCTCATCAACGACATCAACCGCAAGTGGCCGTTTGCGCGTGACACCGAGATCAAACTTCCATGATCGAAATCACCCCCGTCGCTTGCTCACTGCGTGTAGCCGCATCCCCCCTCCAGGGGGCAACACCCTGCGCCCCGGCAAAGCCGGTTGCGCGGTGTTTCTGGGTTGGTGCTGTCTCAGCGCTCTGTCTTGCTGTGGCCGCCTGTTCCAGCAACCCACCCCCACCCGACTGGCCGGCTGAAGCCAAAGGCAGCAGCGAACGCGCCCTTGAGGCCTGGCTCAGTGGCAACAGCCGCATCGAGGCGGCGGAGTTCAACCGGGCCCGTGCCGAGGTGGCGCGCACGGGGCAGGTGGCGCTGGTGGCGCGGCTGGAGCTGCTGCGTTGTGCCACGCGCGTGGCCAGTCTGGTGGTGGAAGCTTGCGCCGGCTTTGACGCGTTGGCGCAAGACGCGGCACCGGCCGAGCAGGCGTATGCGCGGTATCTGGCGGGCATCGCGCAGGCAGGCGATGCAGCGCTGCTGCCCGAGGCGCATCGGACGCTCGTGGGCAACGCAGCGCCAGACGCGGCATTGGCCGCGATCCAGGACCCGCTCTCGCAACTGGTGGCCGCCGGCGTGCTTTTTCGCAGCGGCCGGGCCACGCCCGGCGTGATCGCAATGGCGGTGGACACCGCATCGGCGCGTGGGTGGCGCCGCCCCTTGCTGGCCTGGTTGCAGGTGCAACAACAACGCACCCAAGCCGCAGGTGATGCCGCAGCAGCGGCCGCCCTGCAGCGGCGCATCGACCTGGTGGCGCCGCCGCGCTGAATCAGCGCATGGGGATGGTGGTGCCCGCCGGCAGTGGAACAGCGGTGATGCTGTTGTCGGGCGAGCCTTCGATCACGCGGTCGGAGTAGCTCAGGTAGACCAGGGTGTTGCGGGTCTTGTCGACCATGCGCACCACCTGCAGCTTCTTGAACAGGAACGACGTGCGCTCGGTGAACACCACTTCCTGTTGTTTCATGGGGTCGCCCACGAACGACACGGCGCCCACCTGCTTGCACTCGATACTCGCGTCCGAGGTGTCCTCGGCCAGACCCAGGCCGCCCTTGATGCCACCGGTCTTGGCGCGCGACACGTAGCAGGTGACGCCCTTGACCTTGGGATCGTCGAACGCCTCGACCACGATCTTGTGGTCGGGTCCGAACAGTTTGAATACCGTGTCCACCTCGCCGATGGCCTGTGCATGCACGGCCGAGGTGGCGAACAACAGGCCCAGCACCAGGCCGGACAGGGGGGCGGAACATCGCAAGGGGTTCATGGTGACTTTCGAAGAAGAAAAAGCATCATGCGCCGGCCAGTGGCCTGAGCACGCCGAGGGCCAGCGGCAGGCTCACGATGCCCAGCACGGTGGACAGCGTGACCAGACCGGCGACGTTGGGTCGGTTGTAGCCCATGCGCGCGGCCAGCACATAGCAGCTGGACGCGGTGGGCGCGGCCGAGAACATGAGCAGGATGGTGGTCTGGGTCGGGTCGAGGCGGAACAGCAGGGCCAGCCCGAGCGCCATCACCGGCATGCCCAGGTGTTTCACCGCGAGCACCAGGCCACCCAGCGTCTTGGCGCTGGCCAGCATGCCGAACTGCATGCCCGCGCCCGCGGCCATGAGGCCCAGCGCCAGCGAGGCCTGCCCGATGCGGTTGACCGTGGGCTCCAGCCAGAACGGCATGGAAAACCCCAGCAGGTTGGCCACCAGCCCCGACACCGTGCCCACGATCAACGGGTTGCGCAGCAGTTCGCGCAAGAAGCCCTTGTTGGCGTGGCGCGCCATGGGCCACACCGCGCCCACGTTGAACAACGGCACGCACACGCCGATGAGCACCGCGATCATGAGCAGGCCTGGCGGCCCAGCCACTTTCTCGGCCAGGGCGAGTGCAATGAACGAGTTGAAGCGAAAGCCCACCTGCGCGCTGGCCGCATGCAGGCGCACGTCCAGGTGTTTGCCGATCCAGGGCCAGTGGGGCAGTGAATACGACAGCGCGATGCCGCACAGGCCCAGCGAGATGCCAGCGCCCATGAGGCTGGAGGCCTGGCTCAGGTCGAGCGGGCTCTTCACGATGCTGTGAAACAGCAGCACCGGAAACAGAAAGTAGTAGACGAGGCTCTCGACCTGCTCCCAGACCTTGCGGTTGAGGGCGGTGAAGCGGCACACCAGGTAGCCGCAAAGGATGAGCGAGAAGTCGGGGAAGAGCAGCTGGGCGAAGTTCACGGGCTGAGCATAGCGTGCCCCCCAGGGCATGCCGGGGGTTTCCACTTATGTAGTTGTCCCATGGTCACGCCCTTGCCCAGCGGCTACATTGCAGGCTCGCATCGCGCGACCGTACCCGGGTTGCGCGAATCAGGCTGAACCCGGCCTGCCTTTCTGGATGTCTTTTGCAAGGAGCAAGTCTCATGGTTTCTCGTCGTCAACTGGTTGCAATCGGTCTGGCCACCGCCTCGGTGGCTGTGGGCGGTTCCGCCTGGGCCCAGGCCTATCCCAACAAGGTCATTCGCCTGCAAGTTCCCTTTGCACCCGGCGGTACCACCGACATCATTGCCCGCGTCATGTCGGAGTCGCTCGGCAAGGCCCTGGGCCAGAACATGATCGTGGAGAACAAGGCCGGTGGCGGCGGCGTGGTGGGTGCGCTCGAACTGTCTCGCGCCCCGGCCGACGGCTACATCCTGGGCATGGCCACGGTGTCGACCACCGCCGCCAACCCCGCGATCAACGCCAAGATTCCGTACAACACGCTCACCGATTTCACGCCCATCATCAACATCGCGGCCACGCCCAACGTGATCGCGGTGCACCCCAGCTTCCCGGCCAAGGACTTCAAGGGATTCCTCGCCGAGATCAAGAAAAATCCGGGCAAATACAGCTACGCCACCTCGGGCACCGGCGGCATCGGCCACCTGCAGACCGAGCTGTTCAAGAGCCTGACCAACACCTTCATCACCCACATTCCTTACCGTGGTGCGGGCCCTGCGCTCAACGACACCGTGGGTGGCCAGGTGCCGATCATTTTTGACAACCTGCCGTCCGCGCTGCCCTTCATCCGCGACGGCCGCCTGATCGCCATCGTGGTGGCCGCGCCCCAGCGTGTGGCCAGCATGCCCAATGTGCCCACCTTCAAGGAAGTGGGCCTGGAGCCGGTGAACCGCATGGCCTACTACGGCCTGATCGGCCCCAAGGGTCTGCCGCAGGAGGTGGTGGACAAGATCTCCAACGCCACCAAGCAGGCGCTGACCGATCCGGCCGTGAAGAAGCGCGTGGAAGACACCGGCTCGCTGATCGTGGCCAACACGCCGTCCGAGTTCACGGCGCAGATCAAGGCCGAGTTCGAGGTCTACAAGGAAGTGGTCGCCAAGCAGAAGCTCAAACTGGATTGATGGACCCGGCCCTGGCATCGACCAGCGAGGACCTTGCCGGGGCTTTTGTCGACGCGCTCTGGCTCGAAGAGGGCCTCTCGCGCAACACGCTGGACGCGTACCGGCGTGATCTCGTCTTGCTCGGCCAATGGCTGGCCGGGCGGGGCAAGACATTGCCCCAGACCACCGAGGCCGACCTCAATGGCTATTTCAGCGAGCGCCACAGCCAGACGCGCGCCACCACCGCCAACCGCCGGCTCACGGTGTTCAAGCGCTACTTCCGCTGGGCGCTGCGCGAACGTTTCATCAGCACCGACCCGACGCTGCGCCTCTCGCCTGCACGCCAACCCCCGCGTGTGCCCAAGAGCCTGTCGGAAGCGCAGGTGGAGGCTCTGCTCAACGCGCCCGACGTGGGCACGCCACTGGGCCTGCGCGACCGCTGCATGCTGGAGTTGATCTACGCCAGCGGCCTGCGCGTGAGCGAGCTCGTGACGCTCAAAACCTGGCACGTGGCCATGAACGAGCAGGTGCTGCGCATCACCGGCAAGGGCAACAAGGAGCGGCTGGTGCCGTTTGGCCAGGTCGCAGGGCAGTGGCTGCAGCGTTACCTGGGGCAGGGACGCGGCGACATTCTGAATGGCCTGCAGAGCGAAGACCTGTTCGTCACCTCACGCGGCTCCAGAGCTGGTGAGGCCATGACGCGTGCGATGTTCTGGCAGTTGGTGAAGAAGTACGCGCTGGCCGCCGGTATCACCGCACCCATTTCACCCCACACCCTGCGCCACGCGTTCGCCACCCACCTGCTCAACCACGGTGCAGATCTGCGCGCGGTGCAGATGCTGCTCGGCCACGCCGACATTTCCACCACCACCATCTACACCCACGTGGCCCGCGAACGCCTCAAGACCATCGTGGCGCAGCACCATCCGCGGGGCTAGTTTTTGGCTGGGCCCCACAACTGGGCGAGCCGCGCATCGCGCCCACAACTCGTGCGGTAGTACTTGTAGCGAATCGGGTTCTTCAGGTAGTAGTCCTGGTGGTAGTCCTCAGCCGGGTAGAACTTCGTGGCCGCGACGACTTCGGTCACGATGGGCTCCTTGAACGGCTTGGACTTCTCCAGCGCCGCCAGCGAGCGTTTCACCACCTCCGCCTGCGCCGCGTCGTGCGTGAAGATGGCCGTGCGGTAGGGGTTGCCGGTGTCGCAGAACTGGCGGTCTTTGGTGGTCGGGTCAATGGTGCGCCAGAACTTTTCAACCAGCGTGGCGTAGCTCACCTTGGCCGGGTCGAACACGATCTCCACCGCTTCGGCGTGGCCGGTGCCGTTGCGGGACACCTGCTGGTAGGTCGGGTTGGCCGTCGTACCGCCGATGTAGCCCGAGGTGGTCGAGAGCACACCGGGGATCTTGTCGAAGTCGGACTCCACGCACCAGAAGCAGCCGCCTGCGAACGTGGCCGTGGCGGTGGTGGGCGCTGTTTGCGCTTGGACCGCTCCTGCCGAAAGCAGAACCGAAGCCAAGAGGGACAGCAGGCTGCCCAGCCAACGCCCGCTCATGCTGCCGCCTTGAAAGTGAGCGCCACGCCGTTGTTGCAGTAGCGTTTGCCGCTGGGCTTGGGGCCGTCGTTGAACACATGGCCCTGGTGGCCGTCGCAGCGCACGCAGTGGTATTCGGTGCGCGGAAACAGTGCCTTGTAGTCGGTCTTGGTGCCCAGTGCGCCCGCCAGCGGCGTGTGAAAGCTCGGCCAGCCGGTGCCGCTCTCGTACTTGGTGTCGGACGAAAACAGCGGCAGGTCACAACCCCCACAGTGGAAAGTGCCTTTGCGTTTCTCGGCATTGAGCGGGCTGCTGCCCGGGCGCTCTGTGCCTTCTTCGCGCAACACGTCGAACTGGGCCGGCGTGAGGCGCTTTTTCCACTCCGCCTCGCTGAGTTTCCAGGGGTCGGTGGCTGCGACGGCTGTGGCCATGGGGGCGGCGGCCTGTGAGCCCAGGCCAAGCATTGCAAGCAGTTTCATGGTCTGGCGGCGGGTGAGGGTGGACGGGATGTTCATGGCATTGAGTCGACCACAACCGGCATTCCTTACACGGCCCCGCAGGTACTCGGTGTAAACACGGGGTTACGTCTGCGCCATGCGCAGGCGCCGGGCCGCGTCTTCGTCGCGCGCGTCGTCGATCTCGCGCATCACACTGCCCAGGTCCACCGTGCCCGGTGCGCGCTCGTAGCGGCCAGTGAGCGGCGTGTCGTTGCTCAGCAGGCCGCTCTGGTACAGGCTCCAGATCTCGGCGCCGAACTGCGTCTTGAGGAGCTCGGGCGCGAACTGGCCGAAGAAGTCGCGCAGGTTGGCCACGTCGCGCAGCAGCATGCGCTGGGCGTGGTTGTTGCCGGCGGCGTCCACCGCCTGCGGCAGGTCGATGATCACCGGGAAGTCGTCGGTGTTGTCGTCGCCCGAATGCGCCAGCAGGATGTTGAACTCCGACAAATCACCGTGCACCACACCCGCGCACAGCATGCGCACCACCTCGCCCACCAAAGTGGCGTGGTGCTGGCGCGCCTGCTCGGGGGTGAACGACACGTCGTTCAAGCGCGGGGCCGCGTCGCCGTCTGCGTCGGTCACCAGCTCCATGAGCAGCACACCATCGGCGAAGTTGAACGGCTGGGGCACCCGCACGCCGGCCGCGGCCAGGCGGTAGAGCGCGTCCACCTCGGCGCTTTGCCACGCGGCTTCTTGCGATTCACGGCCGAACTTCGTGCCCTTGGCCATGGCGCGCGCCTGGCGCGAGTTCTTCACCTTGCGGTTCTCGGTGTAGTCCACCGCCTGGCGAAAGCTGCGGTTGTTCGCTTCCTTGTAGATCTTGGCGCAGCGCGTTTCATCGCCGCAGCGCACCACGTACACAGTGGCTTCCTTGCCGCTCATGAGCTGGCGCACCACGGTGTCGATGAGACCCTCTTCAACGAGGGATTGCAGTCGGGGAGGAACTTTCATCGGGCGATTGTGCGCCCGGGTGTCACGAACACTTCACAGCGGCTTGAGCACGAAGCCGATCACCAGCCCGGCGTCGGTCACCGTGATCGTGCCTGGCTGCATGCCCATGGCATCGGCCATGCGCAGGTCTTGCGGTTGCAGGCGGTGCAGCACCACCTCGCGCAGCGACTGCTCGGCCAGCGCGGGGGCGTAGGTGTTGAGCAGCTCCACCACGCCGGGTTGCAGGCTGGGGAAACGCAGGCGGTCGATGCGCAGCTGGTGCGCGCGCAGCGTGCGGTCGCTGGCCTCATAGCGCAATGCAAAGTCCAGGTCGAACGTGCCTCGGTGACCGCGGTTGAGCGCCGGGCCGGCGGCGTTCACCACCATCGCGGCGCGCAGACGGTTCTGCGCGGGCAGCAGGCTCAGCGTGGGAGTTTGCAGGTCTAGGTTGAGCAGCCCCTGCACCGGGTAGCGCATGGGGAAACGCTGCGCCACCGAGCTCTGCAGCACCGCGGTCGGCACGGTAACGCCCGGAGGCTTGCCAGGCGCGTCGTCGGCATCGGGCGCGTTGGCCCGGGCCAGGTTGCCAAAGCTTGCGCACACGGCGGCTGAAAAGAACAATCTGCGTTGCATAGGCGAGGTCAGAGTCCGGCCAATCCCATGCGTTCAGCGCAAATGGTCTCTATTTGTAGAAGACCTCGACCCGGCCCTTGAGCTGGATCAGCAGCGGCTGGCCCTTGCGGTCCAGCGTTTTGCCCGAAGGCACCTTCACCCAGCCTTCGCTGATGCAGTACTCGGACACGTCGAAACGCTCCTTGTCGTTGAAGCGGATGCCGATGTCGTGTTCGAACACGGCGGCCACGTGGTGCGGGCTGCGGGCGTCGATGGAGAGGCGGTCGGGGAGGGCGGGTTTGGTGGAGGCTTGATCGGTCATGGGGTGATTGTCCTTCAAGGCTAGCGAGGCCATTTTGGGCACTGCCGTACAGCACGACGCATCACTTGTTTCTAAAACTTGCCGCTTCGCTCAGGGCGCCCCGAACGTTCTGATCAACAGTCGATTGAACGACTTCACCAAGTCCTCAAGCCATACCTCTATCAATCGCATGTCGTTCAGTCGGCCCCTCGGCACGTGCATTGTGTTCACGGTGGGACGGTCTACGCCGTAGAGGACATACGTCTCTGCAACTGGAAAATGATGAACAAACGAGTTCCGAAGATCGGCTAGTACTGAGAAGAACTCAGGGTCTTCGTCTCTCAGGCTTGTCAGATGATTTTTAGTCGGTCCACTGGGCAGCTTTTCGATGTCTTGCATCTCGCAGACGCGAATCACGCGTTTTTCCTCAAACTCTGGCGTATTGCCTTCAAGAAGAATCCATTCGTTCATGAAAATCTCATCGACGACACGCTTCATTTGAAGCACCAAGTCTTCTGTCGAAATTTTTTCGTAGACGAGATCCTCAGGGCTAAGTCCTTCACTGCGTCGGTTATGGATCGCGACAACTTCTAGTACACGTCGCTGTATGTAGGCCAACCGGCCCGCGAGTGCC
>NZ_JBLYYB010000110.1:0-4646 GCF_048549895.1 Hydrogenophaga sp. | reverse complement strand
TCGGCCACCTCTCGGGCAACGAACTGGCCACGGGCGTGGACCACCTCATCTACGGCTGGGTGTTCTTCGGCGTCGTCATTCTGGCCATGCTGTTCGTTGGAGCCCGCTGGGCCGACGCCCCCGAGCCCAATTCCAGGTCGTTCACGTCGGTCGCCCTCCAGGGCGACGCGTCTCGCCAGGGTTGGACCAGCGGTCTGGCCGCCTTGGCAGCACTTGTGATCGTCGCCTCGCCCCACGTGCTGGAGCGTCTGCTGTCATTGGGCACCAACACCGGCCCCGTCGCTCTGAGCGCCCCGGCAGCCCAGGCCCCATGGCAAAACGCCAGCGCACCGCCCAGCGACTGGGTACCTGCGTTCCAGCTCCCCATCGCGGCGGCCCACAGCGGCTACACCGGCCCACAAGGGCAGGCCGTGGGCCTGCACCTCACTTACTACCGCCAGCAGAACTACGAACGCAAGCTGGTCAGCTCGCTGAACATGCTGGTGACCAGCCAGGACGACCGGTGGGCGCAGGTGTCGAGCGGGAGCGCGAACACAGAACTGGCGGGACAGTCTTTGCCGGTGGTTGCTGCAGTGCTGCGCCAGAAATCGTCGGTGCTCGATGGCAACGCCGTTCGCCTGCGGGCTTGGCGTTTCTACTGGGTCAATGGCCGCTTCACGGCCAGCGACGTGCAAGCCAAGCTGCAGGGTGCCCTGTCGCGTTTGACAGGGCGGGGCGACGACGGGGCCATTGTTGTGCTCTACACGCCTCTGACGCCAAGCCTGCTGGAGAGCGAAGCCCGCACGGCTGCAGACGCCGCATTGCAGGATTTCATCCGAAGCCATGGCGCGAGCCTTGTGGCCGCGCTGAATCAAACGCGCGAAGCCCATTGACACCATGGAACAGGCCCGTTTGTTACCAGCGCATCCTTCAGAGCGTGGGCACCGCCACGTGGCTGATCACGTAACGGTACTTGCCGGATTTCTCGGGCGGTATCTCGTCGACCAGTTGAACGTCCACGGTCACGTCATCACCCAGGCGCGCTTTGGCGCCGCGCTCGATGCCGGGCAGCAGCGCGCGGTCGAAGTGCCCGTCGGTGACCAGCAGGATGCGGGTCAGGTCCAGGCTCTCCTGCACGATCTTGAATTGTTTGACGCCCGCCAGATCCCGCACGATGTAGATCAGAGACAAGCCGTGCATCACCGTGCCGTTGCGTGCCACCAGAAAGTCGGTGCTGCGGCCTTGCAGGTCTTTCAGCAGCGGCAGCGTGCGGCCGCAGGCGCAAGGCGCTGTGCCCAGCGCAGCGATATCGCCCGTCCGGTAACGCACAAACGGAAAGTGGCTGGTGGCCAGGTGGGTCACCACGATCTCGCCGCTCTCGCCCGCTGGCAACACCTTGCCCTGCGGATCCACGATTTCCACGATCAGGTCTTCGTGGGTCAAGTGCATGCCGCCTGATGGACATTCGTGCGCGATGAAACCAGCATCCCTTCCCCCATACCCATTGGCCACCGGGCAGTTGAACACCCGCTGGATCAGTTCGCGCTGGTGGTCGTACAGGCGCTCCGACGTCACAAAGGCCACCCGGATGCCCAGCTTGTCCATCTTGATGTGGTGCGTCTCGGCGTGCCGCGCAATGTGCGCAAAGGCCGACGGGTACCCGAACAACATGGCCGGGCGCGTGGAGCGAATTTTCTCGATGAAACCAGCCACCTTCTCGGGCGACATCTCGAACGCCGGCAGGAGCTGTGTGCGCATGAGCGCATCGCGCCAGCGCCGCGCCCGGTCCTGCGAGGTGAGCTCGATGGGCGAACCCCACAGCACGATTTCGGGGTCGCCAATGTCCACGCCCCACCAGCGCGTGGCGCGCCACTTGGCCGCCACGTCGTGGCTCACGCGCTCGTTGCCGATGAAGAACACCAAAGGCTCGCCGCTGGAGCCACCGGTGTTGAACCGTGCCAGGTCGTCCGCGCCTTCCGACTTGAGGGCTTCGGTATGAGCACGAATCTCCGTCTTGGTGAGGAAGGGCAGTCGCTGCAGATCGGCGCAACTCGTCACCGCCTGCGGATCAAAGCCCAGCCGGCCAAACAGATCGCGGTAGTAGGGCACATGCTGCCCGGCGTGGGTGAGCAGGCTTCGCAGACGGGCGACCCGCAACGCCTCCAACCTGTCGATCGGCCAGTACTGGCTGGTCTCCATCTCCCGCTTCACGCGCACCGTGCTGTGTTTTTTCAGTCGTTCCTGCAAAGGAAAGATCAGGTCGGAAATGAGGCGGGTGTGAAGGGTCATGCGCAAATGGTAGACCGGTCCTTGCAGGCTTCGCGGCGGGAGCGCTTGTTTTTTGTGCCTCAACGCCGTTTCTGCGCAATCCACCCCTTGAGCCCGAGCCCCTGTCTGCACACCCAACAGCGCGGGATCATCGGCGCCTGACCATGCGAATCCTTCACGTCCTGGACCACTCCATCCCGCTGCACAGCGGCTACACCTTCCGTACGGCGGCCTTGCTGCGCGAGCAGCGGGCACGCGGCTGGCAGACCTTTCACCTCACATCGCCCAAGCAAGGGGCGGTGGATGCGGCAGAGCAAACCATCGACGGCTTGCACTTCTTTCGCACGCAGGTTCAGCAGCCAGCGAGCAAGCTGCCCGTGTTGGGCGAGCTTCAGTTGATGAACGCGCTGACAAGCCGTTTGCAGAACGTTGTGGATCAGGTGCGCCCCGACATCATCCATGCCCACTCGCCGGTGCTCAACGCGCTGCCGGCGCTCAAGGTGGGACGGCGCAACGGCATCCCCGTGGTGTACGAGATCCGCGCGTTCTGGGAAGACGCCGCCGTGGACCACGGAAGCACCCGCGAGGGCAGTCTTCGCTACCGCGCCACGCGTGCGCTGGAAACCCGCGCCATTCGCCAGGCGGGTCATGTGTTCACCATTTGCGAAGGCCTGCGCAGCGACATCGTCGACCGGGGTGTGCCCTCGGCCAAAGTCACGGTGATCCCCAACGCGGTGGACGTGCAGGGCTTTCAGCTGGCGCAAACACCCGAGCCGGCGCTGCAGGCGCGCTGGGGTCTGCAGGGGCGTACCGTGGTCGGTTTCATCGGCTCGTTCTACGCCTATGAGGGCCTGGACCTCCTGGTGGCGGCCCTCCCGCAGATGTTGAATTCCCGGCCCGACACGGTGTTGCTGCTGGTGGGCGGCGGGCCGCAAGACGCGGCGCTGAAGGCGCAGGCGCAAGCGCTCGGTCTGGGCGACCACGTGGTGTTCACCGGCCGCGTGCCGCACGCCGAGGTCAACCGCTACTACGACCTGATCGATGTGCTCGCCTACCCTCGCCACTCCATGCGCCTGACCGAGCTCGTCACGCCGCTCAAACCGCTGGAGGCCATGGCCCAGGGGCATTTGTTTGTGGCCTCCGATGTGGGTGGCCACAAGGAGCTCATCCGCCACGGTGAAACCGGCTGGCTGTTCAAGGCCGACGATGTGAACGCGCTGTCAGAAGCCGTTCTCGACATGCTTCACCACCGCGCCCGCTGGCCCGAACTGCGCGCCAATGGCCGCCAGTTTGTTGAAAGCGTGCGCAACTGGCGCAACAGCGTCGCCCATTACGAAGCGCCTTACAAGGCACTGCTCTCCAAGGGAATCCAATGAAAGTCATGGTTGTGTTCGGCACCCGCCCCGAGGCCATCAAGATGGCGCCGCTGGTCAAAGGCCTGCAGGCCAAAGCCGGCGAGATTGAGACGGTCGTCTGCGTCACGGCACAACACCGCGAGATGCTTGATCAAGTCCTCAAACTGTTCGACATCGTGCCAGAGCACGACCTGAACATCATGAAACCAGGTCAGGATCTGTTCGACATCACCAGCAACATCCTGCTTGGCCTCAAAGGTGTGCTGCAGCAGGAAAAGCCCGACCTCGTGCTGGTGCACGGCGACACCACCACCACCCTGGCCACCAGCCTGGCCGCCTACTACGCCCGCGTACCCGTGGGGCACGTTGAAGCCGGCCTGCGCACCGGCAACAAACATTCTCCCTTCCCGGAGGAAATGAACCGCAAGCTCACCGGCTCCATTGCCGACATCCACTTCGCACCCACCGCCGCCTCGCGCGACAACCTGCTGCGCGAAGGCATCGCCGCAGACGCCATCCACGTGACCGGCAACACCGTCATCGACGCCTTGCTGGCCGTGGTCGAGAAACTGCGCAACGACACCGCGCTCAAAGCCGAGCTGGCGCAGCGCTTTGCGTTCTTGAACCCGCAGCGCAGGCTCATTCTCGTGACCGGACACCGGCGAGAGAATTTTGGCGAAGGCTTCCAGAACATCTGCGAGGCCCTGGCCGACATCGCCGCCGAGCACGATGACGTGGAAATCCTGTACCCAGTGCACCTGAACCCCAACGTGCGCCAGCCGGTGAAAGACATCCTCGCCGCGCGCGGGCTGGCCAACGTCCACCTGATCGAACCAGTCGACTATTTGCCGTTTCTCTACCTCATGGACCGCTCGTACATCATCGTGACCGACTCGGGCGGCATCCAGGAAGAGGCACCTTCGCTGGGCAAGCCCGTGCTGGTGATGCGCGACACCACCGAGCGCCCCGAGGCGGTGGAGGCCGGCACGGTGATGCTGGTGGGCACCTCACGCGAGAAAATCGTGGCCGAGGCGCGCCGCCTGC
>NZ_JBLYYB010000109.1:0-6731 GCF_048549895.1 Hydrogenophaga sp. | reverse complement strand
GCCGGGCATGTTCGCCCGAGCGTGATTCGCAGAAGTCGTAGACGACCACCCGGGTGTTCTCGAACGCGCCCGTCGCATAGGCCCATAGATAGGCGCGATGTGTCTTTCCGTTGCCCGGTTTGAGCATGGACACCGGCGTCTCGTCGGCATGAAGCACGCGGTGCTGCAGCAGCTCGTTTCTCATGGCGTCCACCAGCGGCTGCAGCTGCACGCCGCAGGAGCCCACCCATTGCGCCAACGTGGAGCGTGGGATAGCCAGGCCGGCTCGACCGAAGATCGCTTCCTGGCGGTACAGCGGAAGGTGGTCTGCGTACTTGGCCACCAGCACCTGGGCGAGCAGCCCGGTGGTGGGGATGCCCTTGTCGATGACGTGCGGATCGACGGGGACTTGGGTGAGCGTCTCGCACTTCGCGCATGCCCACTTGCCCCGGATGTGGCGCTCGACACTGAACACACCAGGCACGTAGTCCAGCTTCTCGGCCACGTCCTCGCCGATACGCTTCATCTGGCAACCGCAGGCACAGGTGGTCGAGTCGGGCTCGTGGCGGATCTCGCGCCGCGGAAGGTTGGCTGGCAGCGGCGCGCGCTTGGGGTTTCTCTTCTCTTCCAGCTTGGCCGGTGTCTGCGCTTCCTGCAGCGCATCGATCTCTGTGGCCACGGCCGCCAAGTCAGCCTCGATCTCGTCTTCAAGCAGGCTCTTCTGCTCGGGGTTGAAGCGCTCGCCAAACCTCTCGCTTTGAGCTGTGAACTTCATACGCTTCAGAAGCGCGTTCTCGTGCGTGAGTTTGTCCAGCAGCGCGCTCTGGTGGCGCAGCTGCGTCATGAGGCGCGTGGTCAGTTCACGCAGCTCTTCTGCGCTCAGGCTCTGCAGGGATTGAGGCTCGACCACCATGGGCATCCACTGTGCCAGCACTGGAATGTGCGCACCATTGGCGCATGCCCCAATTGGCAAGCGCCAGTCTGCACTTCAGAGTCAGACCACGGTGATGACACCACCGTCGCCAAGGCGCTGCCAGGGCAGGCCCAGCACCAGTGCATCGAACTTTGCGCGAGAGAGCACGGCGGTGCTGGCCGCATCACGCGGCCAGACGAACTTGCCGCTGTTCAGGCGCCGCGCTGCCAGCCACACGCCGATGCCGTCGTGCACCAGCACCTTCGTGCGGTTGGCTCTTCTGTTGGTGAACAGGTAGGCGTGGTGCGGTCGTGCCGCGCCGAAGACCAACACCACGAGAGCCAGCGCCGTCTCGGTGCCCGCTCTCATGTCCAGCGGCTCAGTGGCCAGCCACAGCGCATCAACTCGGATCACTTGAGCAGCTCTCGCATCCACACGCCGCACTGCTCGTCCGCTGCCAGGGGCCAGGTCACCGAGACGCTGGTGGCGCCGCGACGCAACTCGATGCCGATGTGCGGTGCAGGTGCGCATGCCGCTGGCGGTAGCGGCACCGGCACGAACGCGGGAGCCTGGAGGGCAGGCAGCGCGCCAACCGCTTCGCGGCGCCACTTGTGAACGACGTTGGCGTTGATGCAGTGTGACAAGGCGATGCTGGCCACCGATGCACCTGGCTCGGCGCACTGGGTAAGGATCTGCTGCTTGAGCTCGGCGCTGTGCCGCCGGCGGGTCTTCTTCTTGGATTCATTCATGGTGTCCACCTATTCGCTTGGTGGACACCATCGTTGCCGCTTAGACCGATCCCTTCAAGGTGGGATGGCCGCGCGCTTACATTTAAAGTGATAAAAATAATGACCTTTGTGTTCAGAGCGGTCGTCGCTGTTTCAGGTTGAGCCCGGTCTTCCTACTTTTAAGGCGACTTGCGTCGCAAATCCAGCGCGTCGCCTCGCCCCTTCCAAGCCCGTCGCTTCCTGTGCATTCCGTCTCGTCATCAGACACTTCGACCACGGGGCCAAACCGTTGGACTGCCCCGACATGGCTTGCCTGGTTGAGGGTGTGTCTGATCGTGGGTCTGTTATGGGTGGATCGGCCTGCTTCGGCGGGCCAGTGGGTTCACTTGAAAGGGCTCGACGACATGAGCGTGTCGGTGGCGATCGCATCCGCTCCTTCCCGACACACGACACTGGCTGAAGTCCTCGAGCAAGATCTGTTTGAAGACCTGACCCAAGTGCGTCGCAGACCCTTGCATTCGGTGGTCTCTTTTTGGCGGATTGATTTGCACACGCCGAAGTCGCGCGACGGCGAAACCGTCTGGCTGCGTGCGGTGCCACCGCTCATCTGGGACGCAGATTTGTTGACTCCGGACGGTGAGCGACAGCACGGCGGGATGGTCTTTCCCGACCTCCAGGCTGGGCGACCGGGTTTTCCGACGCAGTTCGAGGTCCGCCTGACATATCCATTGACGCGCCTGTACTTTCACATCGACACCGCTTTGCCCGAGCTCACCCACGTCTCTGTGCTGTCGGACGAAGCGCTCAGCGGAGAGGTGCAGCGAGACACTTTGCGCCAAGGCTCGTTCATCGGCGCGGCAATGTTGATGCTGGTGTTGACCTTGGCCAACTGGGTCTTTACCCGCAAGCGCATCCACCGCGACTTCGCCATCTACATTGCCTGCGTGTCGCTGTTCATGTTGTGCTTCAACGGGTACCTGACAGCCTATTTCCTGGTGAACTACCCCACGCTTGTTGCTCGGTTGTCACTGGTGAGTTTTGTGATGGCAGTGAGCAGCACCATCTGGTTTTCGCTCTCAGTGCTCGACTTGCGCCGACAAATGCCACGGATGGCCACCTGGCTCACACGTTTTCTCCTCTTGGTGGTTGCGGTTGCATTGCCCGGTTTCAATCTCGACTGGCTGGGATGGGTCTCAAAGGTGTTGTGGCTCACCTATCTTCCGGTGGGTATCTTGCTGTTGGGTCTCAGTGCGCACTTGGCTTGGAAGCTGCGCAGCGTCAAAGCTTGGTTGGCTTTCGCCGCGTTTCTGTCGTTCTCGGTGTTCGAAAAGGCGCCTTTGCTCAGCATGGCGGGCCTGTTGCCGTTGTCCGAATGGACCCCCGACATTGCCAAGATTGGGTTTGTTTTCTACATGCTGCTCACGCACCTGTACTTGCTGATTCACTTGGGAGACCAGCGCGAACTTGAGCGTCGCGCCATGGCAGCCCGGCTGGAAGCAGAGGCCGAGCGCAACCAGCGGCGCGATCTGGCGCAGTTTCTCAGCATGTTCGGACACGAGGTGCGCACTCCGCTGAGCATCATCGACGCCGCCACCCAGAGCCTGGAGATGATGGCGGGCTCTGATGCGCCCAAGGTGCAGGTGCGTCATAAACGAATTCGCAATGCGGTGGAGCGGCTCAATTTGCTCTCGCGTGAGGCGTTGGCGCGAGAACGCATCGAGTCAGGTTCATGGACGGCGCGCCCGAGGGTGTTTGACATCCACCACATGATCGAAGGCGCACTGGGCATGCAGTGCATTGCTGCCCCCGACTTCAGCCTAGGCGAGCGCATGAGCGTGCCGGCCACCGTGGGCGGATCGCCTGAAGGGAGCTTTGAGGTCGAGATCGCTGCGGGCTTTTCGGAAATGGAGGCTGACCCCGACATGATCGAACTCGCGTTGAGCAATCTGATTGACAACGCCTGCAAATATGCAGACCCTGGCAGCGGGGTGCGCTTGTTGATCTCCACCGTACCGGGAGAGGATGGAGAGCCGAGTTGTGCGCTGTTTGAAGTGCTGAGCCGAGGTCAATTCCTCACCAGCGAAGAACTCGCCAGAGTGTTTGATAAGTACTGGCGGCGCAGCGAGGCCCAGGGTGTGGCCGGCGCTGGTCTGGGTTTGCACTTGGTGCGCCTGATTTCCGGAGCCCATGGTGGCTGGGTGCGCGCACGCAGCCTGCCTGATCGGTGGACATCTTTCTCGCTGTTCATCCCGTTGAAAAGTAAAGTGATTCCGACATACGAAGGAGTGGAGCAATCGTGAGTGGTATTCGGGTGATGATCGTGGAGGACAACGAGGACCTGCGCGAGGAGATGGAGTTTCAATTGGAGTCGGCCGGCTTTCTGGTGCGCAGTGCGGCGGACAGTGTTGAGTTGGACGCCCTGCTCGCCCAGGAGCGGTGCGACGTTCTGGTACTCGACCTCAACCTGCCGGGAGAAAACGGTTACTCCATCGCTCGGCGCCTTTTTGATCCTCAGCGGCTTTGCATCATCATGTTGACTGCCCGCGACGAGATCGATGACAAGACGCGTGGGTTCGAAGAGGGGGCCGATAGCTACATGGTCAAGCCAGTCGACAGACGAGAGCTAGCCGCCTGCATCCGTGCGCTGTACCGCCGGGTAGCTCTGCCCGAACGCTTTGCATCTGAATGGGCGCTCTACTGTGCTGCACGGGAGCTGGTTTCACCCGACGGACGTCGATTGGGCCTCACGGCCACCGATGTCACGGTGCTGTCTGCTCTGGCCGCAGAACCCGGTCGCACGAGAAGTCGGCAGGAGATCGTGACGTTGCTGGGTATCGACTTCATGGAAACGCCGGAGGGACGCACCAACACCATCATCAGCCGGCTGCGGCAGAAGCTGACCCACTTCGACCCCGAACTTCGCATCGTGTCCTGGCGCAACCAGGGCTACTCATACGTGGGCCCGTCCATCCAGCAGACTCCCACAGGTATTCGGGTCTAGTCCTGGGCTTCCGAATCGGTGAGGCCAGCGCACAGATGTGGGCGCAGTGCAACGACCACTTGTATCACGATGGAAATTGAAGTCACTTAAATGACAAAAACATCATAAATGGTAATATGAAGTGATCGCTGGGCCAAAGCTTGGCAGATGGTTCAACTTACGAGGTACGAATGCACGCCTTGACCAATTTTGTTGACAGTCTGGAGGTACCGGGGCTGACCAAGTCAGCCTTGGTCGACATGTTGATCGAACAGATGGGACTCAACGGCCGCGAGGCGGTTGAGTTGGTGGAAGGCTTTTTCGAGTTGATTCTGGATCGGCTCTCCAAAGGCGAAGACGTGAAGCTCGCGGGGTTTGGCAACTTCGAAGTCCACCACAAAAAGGAGCGTCCAGGCCGCAACCCAAGAACGGGCGAGGGTGTGCAGATTTCTCCTCGGCGAGTGGTCAAGTTTTCGGCTGGGCCGAAGTTCATGCAACGCATGGCCAACAAGCAACTCGCCGCTGAGCTTTCAATTCCCAAGGTCGGATCAGAACTGCTCCATCCTGAAGTGAAGCAGAGCAGGCGCGCGTCAACGCGTTCTGAAGAGGCGCGTCAGCCAGCCGGACTCTGATCTGTCGGCCGAGACGGTGGGCGTGCGTGTCGCCGCGGATTGCTGGAGCTGCTGCACATGAGATTGAGAAGCCTTGCCGGCTATTCGCTCGGCTGGGCCGAGTTGCTTCATGTCGAGAGCCAACTGTTTGCGTGTCTGTAACCGCAAGGCTTGGAGCTCCTCAGCATTGATGCCATCGGGTGGCATGGTTTCTACGAACGATTCGGGTGAGCGGAGTTGTCTGTTGCGCCCAGTGAGTGCCCTTTGGAGGAAGGGCGTGACGGGGGACGGAGGACGGGTTGTGAGTGTGGGCACTGCGCTGGTGCAACCAAGGCCAGTCCCTCGTCCTTTTGACATCTGATGTGTCAGTGGCAGACGCTGTAACCAGTCGAGCAAAGGTTGCCATTGGAGCAAGTCGCTTGTGTGCAAGGCCGCGGGGACGTCAAATATGCTTTTGCCCGACTCCAAACACTCTCGGTATTTGGATGCTTCAGCAATCACCGTGAGCAGCGGCAAAGGGCTAGGCGCAGCATCGCTCCGCCAAGCCAGCAAGACGTCAATGGGCCACCGCATACCCACCACCGCCACCCGGCAGCGCCCGCTGGCTACCCGGGGATGTTGGTACACCTCCTGCAGAAAGTCGATGGTGGTTTCAGTGTCAAACACCGAAGGCCCAACGGGCACCACAATCCCGTCTGCTCGAGCGAGCTGTTTGGCCAGCTCCAACCCCTGAAGACCACCCGGGGTGTCGATCACAACGTTGGGGGAGCCGAGCTGTGATCGGTAGGCAATGCTGGCTTCATTGGGCCAGTACGTAATGACTTTGTCCGCTGGACCTCGCCGTCCCAGCCATCGGCTTGCCGAGCGTTGTCGGTCGCTATCACCCAGCATCACACTGCTTCCGCTCGACGCAAACCATGCAGCGAGCTGTGTCGATAAGGTGCTCTTTCCACTTCCACCCTTGCGGTTCATGACAGCGACGATCGGCATGGTGGGGACCGGGTAGTGGATAGTGATCCCGTGCAGTTTTGGACGGGCGCAGACTGGGAAGAGAATGAAACGCTACAACTGATTTTAAATGATAAAAATGATATGTTGTAGGCAATCCTGAGCTTCCCGACAGGCGTTCAGTGTTTCAAGCGGGTCCAAAAAAAAGCCCGCAAGCAGCGGGCCAAAACTCACGTCGCTGAAACGCAAGGAGGAAGAGGTTGACAACTGCGAAGGAGCCAACCTCAGGATTTATGCTACATAAAAATGAATAAAATAGCAAATAAATGACAAAAATACAAAATTGAACAGAGGGGTGGTGATGGGTCACGCTTGGCGCCACTTGGCGTGGATTTGGGTGGTTTGGTGGTCGGTGCTCCCTCACGCGCTTCATGCAGAGGGTTTGATCGCCCAGCGCGCATGGCATGAAGACACCACCGGGATGCTCGACGCGAAATCCATTCGCCGTGAGACCTTTGTTCCGTTTGAGGGAGCGCTGACCATGGGGTTTGGTAAACACCCCCTGTGGATTC
>NZ_JBLYYB010000108.1:0-8508 GCF_048549895.1 Hydrogenophaga sp. | reverse complement strand
TACTACCCCGATGGTGCATTCCCCATCGTGCGCGGCGAGGCTGTCAACACGGCCACCACCTACGGCTACGACATCGTCACGATGATGCAGGAAACCAAAACGACGATCTGTAACGTCGAAAAAGCCTAAGAGCAGGAGCACACCATGGCAAGAATGAAATTCATCTGTGATGCAGAGCGCTGCATCGAATGCAACGGTTGCGTGACCGCCTGCAAGAACGAACACGAGGTGCCGTGGGGCGTGAACCGCCGCCGCGTGGTCACCCTCAACGACGGCGTGCCCGGTGAAAAATCCATCTCGGTGGCCTGCATGCACTGCAGCGACGCGCCTTGCATGGCCGTGTGCCCGGTGAACTGCTTCTACCGCACCGACGAAGGTGTGGTGCTGCACGACAAGGATGTGTGCATCGGCTGCGGCTACTGCTCCTACGCCTGCCCGTTCGGCGCACCGCAGTTCCCCTCGCAAGGCACCTTCGGTGTGCGCGGCAAGATGGACAAGTGCACCTTCTGCGCCGGTGGCCCCGAAGCACACGGCAGCCAGGACGAGTTCGAGAAGTACGGTCGCAACCGCCTGGCCGAAGGCAAGCTGCCGGCCTGCGCCGAGATGTGCTCGACCAAAGCCCTGCTCGCCGGTGACGGCGACGTGGTGGCCGACATCTTCCGCAACCGCGTGTTGCAGCGTGGCAAAGGCGCCGAGGTCTGGGGCTGGGGCACCGCCTACGGCACCGCAGCAGGGACCAAATCATGAGCCAGCGTTTCACACTCTCCATCGCAGCAGCGGCTCTCACCTTGGGCCTGGCGGCCTGCGGCGACCAGCCGCAGGAAATGAACGGCGCAGGTGTCAAGCAGGACGCCGTGCCTTACTCCGGCGTGGGCAAGAGCCAGTACGTGCAGAGCGGCTGGAGCACGGGCGACAAGGCCAGCTGGGAACAGCAGCTCAAGGCCCGCGCGCAGTACGGCCAGAACGACTACACCCGCATGTCCAAGTGACGAGGAACGCTGTATGCAACGGTTTTTGACCGCTGGCCTGCGCCAGCTCGCATCGCCTTTCCTGGCTGCCGCACTGCTGGCGCTGAGCGCCGGCATGGCTCAGGCCCAAGCCCCTGCAAAGCCGGTGGCGCAGGACGATCCGGCCCCACCGGCCGTGACCGCGCCCGCCACCACCCAGCAGGGCGGCATCAAGAGCGCCAACATCTTCGAGATCGCGCCCGACGCCTCCACCGACCCCAAGTACGGCGAGCAGACCAACGCCGAGCGCGGCAAGGTCCAGCCCGGCAACAACGCGCCCATGTGGCGCGATGTGGGCAAGGGTGTCACGGGCTACACCAGCCTGCCGTACCCCGAAGCCGGCAACATGATCCAGGGCTTTGTGCAGTACCCCGGCTCCAGCCTCACCAACGCCGGTGAAGCCTGGCGCCAGGTGCGCAACAACTGGATCATCCCGTACGGCGGCTCACTGCTGCTGATCGCGGCGGTGGCGCTGGCGCTGTTCTACTTTGGCAAGGGCACGATCAAGCTGCACGGCAGCGAGACCGGCCGCGTCATCGAGCGGTTCACGTATGTGGAGCGCGCTGCGCACTGGGTCAACGCCATCACGTTCGTGGTGCTGGCCGTGTCGGGCATCGTCATGGCGTTCGGCAAGTTCTTCTTGTTGCCCGTCATTGGCAGCACGCTGTTTGGCTGGCTGACGTATGCGCTGAAAAACATGCACAACTTCGCGGGTCCGCTGTTTGCGGTGTCGCTGGTGGTGGTGTTCTTCACCTTCCTCAAGGACAACTGGCCCAGCAAGGAAGACTTCACCTGGATCATGAAGGCCGGCGGCCTGTTTGGTGGTGCCGAGGTGCCTTCGCACCGCTTCAACGCGGGCGAGAAGGTCGTGTTCTGGGGCGGCGTGTTCTTCCTGGGCCTGATCGTCGTGGGCTCCGGTGTGTTCCTCGACAAGATCGTGCCTGCGGTGGACTACACCCGCGCCAACATGCAGGTGGCTCACATGATCCACGGCGTGGCCACCGTCTTGATGATGGCCATGTTCCTGGGCCACATCTACATGGGCACCATCGGCATGCAGGGCGCCTACAAAGCCATGAAGACCGGCTATGTGGACGAAACCTGGGCCAAGGAACACCACGAACTCTGGTACGACGACATCAAGGCCGGCAAGATCCCCGCGCACCGCACGGCAGCCGCCGCAGCGACCAGCGACGCGCCCCGCGCAGCCTGAGCGCCCCACTTTTTTCTGAAACAAGGAAACCCCATGAAACGCAGCCTTCTGTGCCTCTCGATGCTGCTGGCCACGTCCGTGTTTGCCAAGCTGCCCGCGCCGGTGTTGACCGACGAAGCCAAAGCCAAGGCCGAAGAAGCCAAGGCCAAAACCGCCTGGGCCGCCAAGGTTGATGGCTACAAGCTGTGCCTGTCCATGGACCGCGCCGCCGGCAACTACTTCAAGACCGCAGCCTCCACCGGCAAGTCGGTGAAGCCCGCCGCAGCGTTGCCCGCTTGCGCCGACCCCGGCCCGTTCACCTACGTGGCTGTCGCTGCCGCGGCGGTGGCCAAGCCGGTTGAAGCAGCCGGTGCACACTCGCCCTCGACCCCGGCCGCGAGCCCGCCGAGCGGCAAGGCGCCCGCTGCAGCCCCCACCGGCAAGTGATCTTCCACAACACCGCCCCGCCACCCGGGGCCGTGTTTGAAAGGGCCGCACCTTCGGGTGCCGGCCCTTTGCCTTTGTTGCCACCGAACACGTTGTAGCCTTCCGCCATGCCTCTGCCCCAACTCACCCAGGCCCGTGCACCGCTGACCCGCGAAGTCGAGGTCATGAACCAGTTTGGTGAGCGCGAGTCGATCTTCATCCCGGCCGAGCGCGACCTCACGGTGTATGTGGACAAGCGCGAGCTGGTCACGCTCATGACGCTGGGCGCGCACCCCGAGTGGCTGGTGCTGGGGTATCTGCTCAACCAGCGCCTGATCGCATCCGCTGACGAGATCGAGTCCATCACCGTGGACTGGGACGTGGGCGCGGCCTCGGTGAAGACCCGCCACGGCATCGACCACATTGAAGAGCGCACCTCCAAACGGGTGGTCACCACCGGTTGCGGCCAGGGCAGCGTGTTCGGCAACCTCATGGACGAGATCGACAGCATCCAGCTGCCGGCCAACATGGTGCTGCGCCAGTCGCAGCTGTATGCCATCGTCAACGCGATCCGGCTCAAGGAGAGCACCTACAAGTCGGCCGGGTCGGTGCACGCGTGTGCACTGTTCCTGGGTGAAGAGTTGCAGTTGTTTGTGGAAGACGTCGGCCGCCACAACGCGGTGGACACCATCGCCGGCTGGATTCCGCTTCAAACCAGCTTGCCTGCAGGCGACAAGATTTTCTACACCACCGGCCGCTTGACGAGCGAGATGGTCATCAAGTCCGCGCAGATGGGTGTGGCGGTGGTGGTCTCGCGCAGCGGCATCACGCAGATGGGCCTGGACGTGGCGCAACGCGTGGGCCTGTGCGCCATTGGCCGGGCGACCAACAAACACTTTCTTTGCTACACGCACCCCGAGCGTCTGGTGCTCGATGCCGTGCCGCCCCCGGCACCGGTGGTGCGGGAGCGCACCGCCAACGCTTCCTGACCGTCCTCACGCGGCGTGTGCCCGGGGTTCGGGCCTAAACTCGGTCCACCATTTTGCCGAGAGATCCCCCATGAGCCGAGACGTCCACGTCATTGACCACCCCCTGGTGCAGCACAAGCTCACGCTGATGCGCCGCAAAGACACCAGCACCAAGAGCTTCCGCGAACTCGTGCACGAGCTCAGCGCCCTGCTGGCTTACGAAATCACGCGCGACATGCCGATGCAGGACATCGAGATCGAAACCCCGCTGGAGAAGATGACCTCGCGCGTGATCGATGGCAAAAAAGTGGTGCTCGCCTCCATCCTGCGGGCCGGCAACGGCTTTCTGGACGGCATGCTGCAGGTGATTCCCGGCGCGCGCGTGGGCCACATCGGCCTCTACCGCGATCCGGCCACGCTCAAGGCAGTGGAGTACTACTTCAAGATGCCGCAGGACATGCAGGAGCGCGACGTGATCGTGCTCGACCCCATGCTCGCCACCGGCAACTCGGCCGTGGCTGCGGTGGACCGCTTGAAGAAGACCGGTCCGCGCTCGATCCGTTTTGTGTGTCTGGTCACCTGCCCCGAAGGCATCAAGACCTTTCACGACGCCCACCCCGACGTGCCGATCTACACCCCGGCGGTGGACCGTGGCCTGAACGAACACGGCTACATCGTCCCGGGTCTGGGCGACGCAGGCGACCGAATTTTTGGAACGAAATGAACCCGCAGGGCCACGGGCTCTCCAACCGCACACCATGACCCAGCCCATCACCTCGTTGCCCATCCGTTTCTGGACCTTGGGCTGGTCTTCCCTGGTCCGCGACTGGCGTGCCGGTGAGCTGCGGCTGCTGATGTTGGCGGTCACACTCGCGGTGGCGGCCTTGTCGGCGGTGGGGTTCTTTGCCGATCGATTGCAGGGCGGCCTGTCGCGCGACGCGCGTGCGCTCATTGGCGGCGACGTGGTGATCAGCAGCGACAACACGCCGCCGCCGGCCTTTGAGCAGCAGGCCCGCGAACTGGGCCTCACCGTGGCGCAGACGCTGAACTTTCCCACCATGGGTCGCGCGCGCGAAGAAGAGGGCGGCGGTGCCCGGCTGGTGGCGTTGAAGTCTGTGGGCGAGGGTTACCCGCTGCGCGGTAGCCTGCGCGTGGCCGAGACACCCACCACCCCCGATGCGCCCACGCGCGAGATCCCCGCGCCCGGCACCGCGTGGGTCGATGCGGCGCTGCTCGTCTCGTTGAACCTGCAGATGGGCCAGCCGCTGTTGCTGGGCGACTCGTCCCTCACCATCGCGCGCGTGATCGTGGTCGAGCCCGACCGGGGCGCCGGCTTCATGAGCTTTGCGCCGCGCGTGATGATCAACAACGCGGACCTGCCCGCCACCGGCCTGGTGCAGCCCGCCAGCCGCCTCAACTACCGCCTGGCCGTGGTGGGCGACGAAGCCCGCGTGGCGCGTTTCAACCAGTGGGCGCAGGCCGAGGTGGCCAAGCCCGGCGTGCGCGGCATCCGGCTGGAGTCGCTCGAAGGTGGGCGGCCCGAGATGCAGCAGACGCTGGAGCGCGCTGAAAAATTCCTCAATTTGGTGGCACTGTTGGCCGCGTTGCTGTGCGCCGTGGCCGTGGCCATTGCCGCGCGCGGCTTCGCCCAGCGCCACCTGGACGACTGCGCCATGCTGCGCGTGCTCGGCCTCTCGCAGGGCACCATGGCGCGCGCCTACACGCTCGAATTTGCGCTGGTGGGCCTGTTCGCCAGCGCGCTGGGTGTGGCCATCGGCTACGCGGTGCACCACGTGTTTGTGGTGCTGCTCGCGGGGTTGGTTGAAGCCAGCCTGCCGCCGCCCGGCATTGCGCCCGTGTTGCTCGGCCTGGGCATGGGGCTCACGCTGATGATGGCCTTTGGTTTGCCGCCCGTGTTGCAGCTGGCCAAGGTGCCGCCGCTGCGCGTGATCCGCCGCGACGTGGGCCAGCTCAAGCCGGCCACGCTGGCCGTGCTCGCGCTGGGCATGGCCGGCTTTGCCGCACTGCTGCTGGCGGCCAGCCGCGACCTGCTGCTGGGTGGCATTGCGGTGGGCGGTTTTGCCGCCGCCGTGCTGCTGTTCGCCGCCGCGAGTTATGCCGCCGTGCGCCTGCTGCGCGCCAGCGTGAACGAGGCCACCGCGCCGCGCGCACTCGTCATGGCCACGCGCCAGCTCTCTGCGCGCCCGGCCTACGCGGTGGTGCAGATCAGCGCGCTCTCGGTCGGCCTGCTCGCGCTGGTGCTGCTGGTGCTGCTGCGCACCGACCTCATTGCCAGCTGGCGCAACGCCACCCCGCCCGACGCGCCCAACCGTTTTGTGATCAACGTGCAGCCCGAGCAAGGCACCGAATTTCAACAAGCGCTGCGCACCGCGGGTGTTGAGCGTTTCGACTGGTACCCCATGATCCGGGGCCGCCTGGTCAGCGTCAACGGCGCGGCCGTGAAACCCGAGGACTACACCGACGACCGAGCTTCGCGCCTGGTGGACCGCGAGTTCAACCTCTCCAACACCGCCACGCGGCCCGACAACAACCCGGTGGTGCAAGGCGCCTGGACCAACAACGAAGCCGACGCCCTGAGCGTGGAAGAAGGCCTGGCCGAGACCCTGGGCTTGAAGCTGGGCGACCGCCTGGGCTTCGACATCGGCGGGCAGCTCACCGAAGGCCGCATCACCAGCCTGCGCAAGGTGGACTGGGGCTCCATGCGGGTCAACTTCTTCGTGGTGTTCCCGGTGGCCGATGTGCCCAACGTGCCGGTGAGCTTCATCAGCGCCTTCCGCGCGCCCGATGGCGCGAGCGCCGCCGGCGCCAGCTTCGACAACACGCTGGTGCGCCAGTTTCCCAACATCACCAACGTCGACATGAGCCAGACCATCGCGCAGGTGCAGCGTGTGTTGGGCCAGGTCATCAGCGCGGTGGAGTTTTTGTTCGCCTTCACGCTGGCCGCCGGCCTGGTGGTGCTGTTGGCTGCCATCACCGCCACGCGCGGTGAGCGCGAACGCGAATTCGCCATCCTGCGTGCGGTGGGTGCGGGCTCCAAGCTGCTGCGCCAGGTGCAGCGCATCGAGCTGCTGGGCGTGGGGCTGTTGGCTGGCTTCCTCGCGTCCAGCGTGGCCGTGGCCGTGGGCTGGGCGCTCGCGCGCTACGTGTTCCAGTTCTCCTGGACCGCATCACCCTGGGTGCCGCTGGGCGGCGCCTTGGCTGGCGCCGTGCTCGCGCTGCTGGCTGGCTGGTGGGGGCTGCGCAGCGTGTTGCGCACGCCGGTGGTGGAAACCTTGCGCAAGGCCGCAGCATGACGACAGACATTCAAGAACCCGCGCCGTTTGCCACGCCATTCGAATGGATCGGCGGCGAAGAAAAAGTGCGTGCCCTGGTCGACCGCTTCTACGACCTCATGGACATCGAACCCGGCTACACCGAGCTGCGCGCCGCCCACGGCAACACGCTGCAAGACGCACGGCAAAAACTGTTCTGGTTCCTCTGCGGCTGGCTCGGCGGCCCCCAGCACTACACCGAACAATTCGGCCACCCCCGCCTGCGCATGCGCCACATGCCGTTTGCCATCGGCGTGCAGGAACGCGACCAATGGCTGGCCTGCATGGACCAGGCGATGGGCGAGACGGGCGTGGACGCGGTGCTGCGCGAGCGGCTGAAGACGAGCTTTTTTCAGACGGCGGACTGGATGCGCAACCAACCCGGGTCGCATGGATGAGCGACCCAACCCCCAGCGTGGCGCAGACCACGCGCCGCGGTGCTCTGGGCATCGTGGTGTTCTGGTTGGCGCTCATGGGGGTGCTCTACTTCGCGTTTGATCATTTCGAGCAACGGCGTGAAGCCAGCAACCAGTCCTTTGCGAATGCACAAGGCGAGTTGGTGATTCCACGCGGCCGCGACGGCCACTTTCGTGTGCAAGGTCAGGTCAACGGCGAAGCTGTCACCTTTTTGGTGGACACAGGCGCCAGCACCGTGACCGTGAGCGAAGACTTCGCGCGTCGCGCCCGCCTGGAAGGCGGCCAGAGCGTGACCTTTCAAACCGCCAACGGATCGTTGCAAGGCCGGGTGTTGCGCCAGGTGCCGGTGCAGGCCGGACACCTTGGCCTGAACGGCACCACGGTGGCGGTCGGCTTGGTCGGGCTGGATGCCGACAAGGCCCTGCTGGGCCAGAGCTTCCTCTCGCGCTTCGACATTCAGATATTGAAGGGCGAGATGCGGTTGACGCCGCGGTGAGCTGTCAGGCGCCGCCCGACCTGAGCAGCACCACCAACGCCCCAGCCCCATCCTCTGCCGGCCGCGCCTGTACAAACGCCATCACCTCGCTCTTCTGCACCAGCCAGCGCAGCACGCGGTTTTTGAGCGCTGACATGCGGCCGGGTGAGCCCAGGCCTTTGCCGTGCACCACGCGCACGCAGCGCAGGCCTTGCTGGTGGATTTCGGCGATGCCGCAGGCCGTGCAGGTCGAAGGTCGATCTGCCGCTGGATGCCTAGCTGCAATTCACTACGGCTCGGATGCATCCTCAACTTGTTTGGCATAGGAGATGTGCCCTTCGATCTTCGCTAGATCGCCTGGGGAAACCTTCCCAGAAGAGAGCAAGTGTCTGTATGCCCGTATTCGATTGCGATAGCCCTTTGTCAGTCGGGGCGCACTTCCGTGTACCAGTAGACCATGTACCTTCAAACGGCGGGGCAACTCTGCAATTGCTTCTTTCTCTGATGCGATCTCCCAGCCATGGCTACCCAAACAGGCGCGCACTCGCTCCTGCAGTGCGGATGGGAAAGCTTGAGTGCTAGAGAAGACGAGATCATCTGCGTATCGCGTATATCTAATCTCAAGGTCTGTTGCGATCACGCAAAGTGCCGCGTCGGTGCTCGCAAAAACGATATTTGATAAAACGGGACT
>NZ_JBLYYB010000107.1:0-19350 GCF_048549895.1 Hydrogenophaga sp. | reverse complement strand
TGGCGCACGCCGGCCGGTGCGCTGGCCAGGCGGTTCAGCACCGCGGGGGCGATCTGGCTCAGTGGCAGAACCTCGTGCGCCGCGCCATGCTGGATGGCCATGCGGGGCATGCCGAAGACCACGCAGCTGGCCTCGTCCTGCACATAGTTGTAGCTGCCGGCGTCTTTCATCTCGCGCATGGCCTGCGCGCCGTCGGCGCCCATGCCGGTGAGCATGATGCCCAGCGCGTTGGGGCCGAGCACGCGCGCAGCCGACTTGAACAGCACCTCCACCGAAGGGCGGTGGCGGTTGACGGGTTCGGTGTCTTCAACCACGGCCACGTAGTTGGAGCCGCTGCGGTCGATGCGCAGGTGGTGACCACCGGGCGCGATGTAGGCGTGGCCGGGCAGGATGCGCTGGCCGTGCTGAGCCTCCTGCACGCGGATGCGGCACAGCGTGTTGAGCCGGTTGGCGAAGCTGGTGGTGAAACCGGGCGGCATGTGCTGGGTGATCACGATCGCGGGCGCGTCGGCCGGCATGGGCATGAGCACTTCGCGGATGGCTTCGGTGCCGCCGGTGGAGGCGCCGATGCAGATGATTTTTTCGGTGGACACGCGCGGCAGCGCAGCGCGTGGGGCCTCGGGCGCACCCGTTGGAGCCGAGCCGGCGCCGGGTGCGGGTGGCAGGCGCTTGACGTGCGCCGCAGCCGCCACGCGGATCTTGTCCACGATGTCACCGGCCAGCTCCTGCAAACCGCTGCTCACGCCGATGCGCGGCTTGGCCACGAAGTCCACCGCACCGAGTTCGAGCGCGCGCAGCGTGGCTTCGGCGCCTTGTTCGGTGAGGGTGGAGACCATCACCACCGGCATGGGCCGCAGGCGCATCAGGCGCGAGAGGAACTCCAGCCCGTCCATGCGCGGCATCTCCACGTCCAGCGTGATCACGTCGGGGTTGGTTTCACGGATCATCTCGCGGGCCACCAGCGGGTCGGCCGCAGCGCCCACACAGGTCATGTCGGCCTGGCGGTTGATGATTTCGGTGAGCAGGCTGCGCACCAGGGCGGAATCGTCCACCACGACCACTTTGATTTTTGCCATGGTCCTCTCCTTGTCTTCTTGTTGGTGTGTTCAGAACAGATCGACGGAGCCACCCGAAACCGCTTTCGCGACCACCGATGCGCTGCTCTTGCGTTCCTGGGTTTCCAGCGTCTCGGGATGCGAATGCGCCAGCCGCTTGACCATGGCCTTGCCGGTGGCGGGGAAGTAGCACACCTTGCGCGGGTGGATGTCGAGCACGTCCTTGGAAATCACCGCGATGCGTTCGGTCTGCAGATAGTCCAGCACGAACTGGGTGTTGCGCTCGCCCACGTTCATGGTGGTGAAGGTGTGCATCACCTGGCCACCACCGAACACCTTGGCCTGCATGGTCTCGCGCCGCGCGCCGAGCTTCATCATTTCGTTGATCAGCAGTTCCATCGCGTAGGAGCCGTAGCGCCCGCCTGCGTCCGTACCGCCGTCGGGCAGCATGAAGTGGTTCATGCCGCCCACGCGCACGCGCGGGTCGTAGATGCAGGCAGCGATGCAGGAGCCCAGCACCGTCATCACCATCATGTCGTCCGCGGTCACGAAGTACTCGCCGGGCAGCACCTTCACCGCGTCCTGGTGGAAGTGGTGGTCGTGGTAGAAAAAACTCGCCTCGCCGGGCTTGCCCTTGCGGGCCTTGAGCTGGTCGAGTGTGGAGGTGGGGGCCGCGATCATCTGGTCTTCTTCACAGACGTTCGTAGACGGTTTTTCCGCGCAGCGCAAAGAGGCTGCGTGCGTCGCTGAAGTTCTCGGCGTGTCCCACGAACAGCATGCCGCCGGGTTTCATCACGCGGTGGATGCGCTCCAGCACGGCGCGCTGTGTGGCGGCGTCGAAATAGATCATCACGTTGCGGCAGAACACCACGTCGAAGGGTTCGCGAAACGGCAGGTCCTGGATCAGGTTGACGGTCTGGAAGCTCAGGTTTTTCTGCAGCTCGGGCTTCACGCGCATGAAGCCTTCGTTGCTGCCCTTGCCGCGCATGAAGAAGCGCTGCATGCGCTCGGGGCTCAGGCCCTTGGTGCCGTCGGCCTTGTAGACACCGCGCTGCGCGGTGGACAGGACCTTGGTGTCGATGTCGCTGTTGACGATCTCGAACGAACCGCTGGCGCCCAGGCCCTCGGTGGCCGTCATGGCAATGGAGTACGGCTCCTCGCCGGTGGAGGCGGCCGAGCACCAGATGCGCCAGTTTTGCGTGCGCCTGGCGGCAAACATCTGCGCCAGGATCTCGAAGTGGTGCTGCTCGCGGAAGAACGCGGTGAGGTTGGTGGTCAGCGCGTTGATGAACTCCTGCCACTCGGCGCCGTCGTGGTGTTCGAGCCAGTCCAGGTAGGTCTTGAAGCTGTCGTGGCCGGTCTCGCGCAGGCGGCGCGAGACGCGGCTGTAGACCATGGCGTGTTTGCCGTCGTGCAGGCTGATGCCGGCCTTCTTGTAGATCAGCGCCTTGATGCGCGAGAAGTCGGCGTCGGACCAGACGAACTCGCGGCCTTCGGCCAGCGGGCCGTCTTCGGGTGCTGCCGACCGAGGTGGTGGCACCGGCCGCGCGACGCGTTGGGGGGAAGGGGTCTGGTGCAGCATCGGGAGTCCTGGCCGGTTGGAGGCGAGAGCGCGCAAGGCGCAGGGAAAAGACCGTGGGGTTCAGTGTCTGGAGCGGCGCACCAGGCTGGAGGTGTCCAGGATCAGCGCGACCTTGCCGTCGCCCAGGATCGTGGCGCCCGAGACGTTGGGCACGCGCCGGTAGTTGGACTCCAGGTTCTTGATCACGACCTGCTGTTGACCCAGCAGCTCGTCAACCATGAGCGCCACGCGCTGGCCGTCGGCTTCCACCACCACCATGATGGGGCTGGCGCCGCTGTGCTCGAAGCGCGGCACCTGGAACACGCGCTCCAGTTCGATCACCGGCATGTATTCGTCGCGCACCTTGACCACCTGCGCGCCTTGCGCCAGGGTGTTGATGTCGGTGGGTTTGATCTGGAACGACTCGATCACGCTGGACAGCGGCAGGATGTAGACCTCGTCGCTCACGCGCACCGACATGCCGTCCATGATGGCCAGGGTGAGCGGCAGGCGCACCGAGACGCGCATGCCGTAGCCCTCGGCCGAATCGATCTCCACCGTGCCGTTGAGCGCGGTGATGTTCTTCTTGACCACGTCCATGCCCACGCCACGGCCGGACACGTCGGTGACCTGGTCGGCGGTGGAGAAGCCGGGTGCAAAGATCAGGTTCCAGACCTCGGTGTCGGTCATCGAGTCGGGTGCGTCGATGCCTTTCTCGCGCGCTTTGCTCAACAACTTCTCGCGGTTGAGGCCTTTGCCGTCGTCGCGCACTTCGATCAGGATCGAGCCGCCTTCGTGTGTGGCGGACAGTGTGATGGTGCCGTGTTCGGTCTTGCCCTTGGCGCGGCGGTCTTCCGGCATTTCGATGCCGTGGTCGCAGCTGTTGCGGATCAGGTGGGTCAGCGGGTCGGTGATCTTCTCCACCAGGCCCTTGTCGAGTTCGGTGGACTCGCCCTGCGTGACCAGCTCGACCTTTTTGCCCAGCTTGCTGGCGAGGTCGCGCAGCATGCGCGGGAAGCGGTTGAACACCACCGACATCGGGATCATGCGGATCGACATCACCGCTTCCTGCAGGTCGCGGGTGTTGCGGTCGAGGTCGGCCAGACCCGCCAGCAGCGGCTGGTTGGCGCCGTCGTCGAGCTCGCGGCTTTTCTGCGCCAGCATGGCCTGGGTGATGACGAGTTCGCCCACCAGGTTGATGAGCTGGTCGACCTTGCTCACCGAGACGCGCAGCGTGCTCGACTCCATGGCGGCCGGCGCAGCGGCGCGGGCGTCTGCCTTGGGTGCTGCAGCGGGTTTGTCGGTGCCATCGGGTGCGGTGATCGTGGCCTGCGCTGCTGCGGCGATGGCGTGGGCGGGCACGCCCGGTGCACCGTCGAAAAAGCCGAAGTCCTGGCCGTCGGCCGGGGCCATGGCGGCCGGCGCTGCCACTTCGTCGGCAGGCGCTGCGCAGTCAACGATGCGGATCTCTTCCTTGCTCACGTGGAAGGTGAAGAGGTCCATCAGGTCGGCGTCGGAAGAGGTCGTGGTGGCGCGGTAGACGCGCTTGTCGGCCTGGTCGCAGGGCAGGGGCTCGATGGTGCCCAGGCCGGGGATGTCGCGGAAGAGTTCGGCCACACCGTCGGCTTGCGCCACGTTGTCCAGCGGACCGATGTGGATTTCAAGCTCGCGGGTGGCCTTGACCACCGGCTTGTTGATCACGCGTGCCGGGGCGGGAGTCGGGGCTTCCACCACCACGGGTGCGGCCACCACAGGTGCAGCCGCTTCAGCAACGGGGGCAACGGCGTCTTCGCCGTTGGCCAGCGTGTAGATGCGGGCGACCAGGTCGCCGGTGGCGGGCGTGTCGTTTCCACGGCCCTGGTGGTGGGCGAGCTGCAGGCGCAGCGCATCGCTGGATTCGAGCAACACGTCCACCATGGCGGCGGTCGGGTTGAGTTCGTGGCGGCGCAGCTTGTCCAGCAGCGACTCCATCTGGTGCGTGAGTTCGGCCACGTCGGCAAAGCCGAAGGTGGCGGCACCGCCCTTGATCGAGTGCGCGCAGCGGAAGATCGCGTTGAGCTCTTCGTCGTCGGCTTTCTCCACGTCCAGGGCGAGCAGCATCTGCTCCATCTGGTCGAGGTTTTCGCCGGCTTCTTCAAAGAAGATTTGGTAGAACTGGCTCAGGTCAATGTCGTTGGCCAGGCTCTGACCTTCGTTCATCATTTCACCCATGTGGGGTCTCCTTGGCTGCTGGTGAGCGGCGCGCGTTGGTGTGTGTTCAGCGAATGACTTTTTGGATCACTTCGATCAACCGGCTGGGATCGAAGGGTTTGACCAACCAGCCGGTGGCGCCCGCGCTGCGGCCGGCCTGCTTCATCTGGTCGCTGGACTCGGTGGTCAGGATCAGGATGGGCGTGGTCTTGAATTTGGGGTGCTCGCGCAGCTTGCGCGTGAGGCTCAGCCCGTCCATGTTGGGCATGTTCTGGTCGGTCAGCACCAGATCGATGCTGTGGGTCTGGGCTTTCTCGAAAGCGTCCTGACCATCCACCGCTTCGACCACGTGGTAGCCCGCTCCAGTGAGGGTGAACGACACCATTTTTCGCATGGAAGCCGAGTCGTCGACGGCAAGAATGGATCGCATGGCTTACTCCGTGTTTCGGTCAAATATCGGCAGATACCGAGGGGTCTTGAATCGGGGATTCGGGGAAATCAGAACAGGTCGATGGAGCCGGCGTCCATCTCGCTTTGGGTCACCGGGCTGGGGCGCTCGGGCATCGGGTCCAGCCCCAGCGGCACTTCGCCCTCTTCGGGCTCCATGGCCTCTTCGGCCAGGCGCCAGGCGCAGCTTTGCAGCACCTTGCCGGTGTGCACGATCAACTGGGTGGCCATGTCGTGGAACTGCAGTTCGGTCACGGCCTGGTGCAGGCTGCTCCGGATCGGGTCCAGCTCGCCCTGGCGGTTTTCTTGCAGCGCACCCAGGGCCTGGTTGGCTGTGCCGAAGCGCTCCATGAGGTTGGCGGTGGCGTGGTCGAGCAGGCCTTCCAGGCGCTGCAGGTCGGTCACGGCCATGAGCAGCGAGTCCTGGAGGTTGGCCACCAGATTCACGGGCAGGGAGACGCACGGCGGGGGATGCTGCATCGTCAGGTGGTCCATGTTGTTGCTCGGGTAGGGCGGAACGGAATAGGGGGGGCAGTACAATTTTCGAGGTCTGTAAGAAGCTGTATCGGCAGATAACCGGTCAAATTCAGCACCATTTCCCCAGTTGTCCAGCCGCAGGCACCGACCGCCGCAGTGCCCGGGGCGATCCCGCCACCACCCAACATCCGACCAGGCATGTCCGAGAACCTCGACAAACCACCGGTTCACATCCTGCATCTGGAGGATTCGCGCGTGGACCACGCGCTGGTGAAATTTGCCCTGCAGCGCAGCAAGCTGCCCAGCGACGTGGTGCTGGTGGACACCATGGACGACTTCAGGCGCGAACTGCTCAGCGATCGCTTCGACGTGGTGCTGGCCGACTACCACCTCCCCGGCTTCACCGGCATGGACGCCTGGGACGTGGTGCGCGAGCTGCAGATCGAGATTCCGTTCGTGATCCTCTCGGGCGCCATCGGCGAGACGGCGGCGGTGGATGCGATGCACCGCGGTGTGAGCGACTACTTGCTCAAGGACAGCATGCACCGGCTCTCGCACGTGATCGAGCGGGCGATCGAGATTTCCCAGACGCGGCGTGCCAGCGCACGGGCCGCTGCCGAGCTGGCCGAATCGCGCCAGCGTCTGGCCGAGCTGGCCGAGCACCTGCAGACCAGCATCGAGCAGGAACGCGCCAACATCGCGCGCGAGATCCACGACGACATCGGCGGCGCGCTGGCGGCCGTGAAGCTCGACCTGGCCTGGGTGGGCCGGCGCGAGACCGACGCCGAGGTGCTCAAGCACGTGACCACCGCCATGGAGATGCTGCAACACGCCCTGGGTGCCAGCCAGCGCATCATGATGAACCTGCGCCCGCCCATCCTGGACCAGGGCCTGGTGGCCGCCGTGCAGTGGCTGGCGGGTGGCTTCGAGCGCCGCAGCGGTCTGCGGGTGACCATCCGGCGGTCGTCCGACCAGATCGACGTGCCGCTGGATGTGCAACTGGTCGCCTACCGCACGGCGCAGGAAGCCCTGACCAACATCGCCAAACACACCAAGGCCACGGCGGTGGAGATCGATTTGAGCGATGGCGAAGGCGTGCTGACCCTGGAAGTCACCGACAACGGCCAGGGCATGGCGCCGGAGGCCTTGCGCAAAACCAAGTCGTTTGGCCTGCTGGGCCTGCGCGAGCGTGCCGCCAAGGTGGACGGCTGGCTCGACGTGAGCTCCTCCCCCAAAGGCACATCGGTCATCCTGTCGGTGCCCCTGACATCACCCCAAACCCCGGACAACGCGGCGAAAGCCACAGAGGAAGCCCATGATCAAGGTGATTTTGTGTGACGACCACGCGGTGGTGAGACGCGGGATTCGCGACACCATCTCGGAGGCCACCGATATCCAGGTGGTGGGCGAAGCCGGCAGCTACCCCGAACTGCGCGAAGCCATGCGCAAGACCGAGTGCGACGTGCTCGTGCTCGACCTCAACATGCCCGGACGCGGTGGCCTGGAGGTGCTGGCCGCCTTGAAGGAAGAGGGCTCCACCGTGAAGGCGCTGGTGGTCTCCATGTACCCGGAAGACCAGTACGCCATCCGCTGCCTGCGGGCCGGCGCGCGCGGTTACCTCAACAAGGCCGGCGAACCCGCCGAGCTGGTGGCCGCCATCCGCACCGTGATGCAGGGCCGCAAGTACGTGACCGCCGACGTGGCACAGATGCTGGTGGACAACCTGCACGCGCCCGAGAGCGAGGAACTGCACGCCAGCCTCTCGGAGCGCGAACTGCAGACCCTGCAGAAGATTGCGTCGGGCAAGAAGCTCTCGGACATTGCCGAAGAACTCATGCTCAGCCCCAAGACCGTGAGCGTGTACCGCGCCCGCGTGCTGGAGAAGCTGCACCTGGCCAACAACGCCGAACTCACGGTGTACGCCATTCGAAACGGCATCGTCTGACCCGGCGGCCGCCGGGTTTGCAGAGTGTCGAAAAATTTGACACTCACGCGGTATTTCTTGCGCCGCCCGTTGCCCGGGATTCGTAACTGGTTGTTACATAGGGACATTCATCCCCTGGCACGCAACGTGCGACCCATGACCCGAGTTGAGCCCATCTGATGTCCAGAGCGGTCTCGAATGGATTTTCAAAGCCCCCACATGAACACCTGTTTGAAGTTGGCTTCGGCCGCATTGTTGTCGGTTGTGGCCGTGTCGGTTGCAGCGTTGTCGGTTCCATCCATCAAGATCCATGCGTTGAAGCTGATCGGTGAATTCAATGGCGATCAGATGGCTGTGGCCAATGTCACGGTGAACAGCAAAAGTATTCCTGCAACGCCTGTGAATGAAACCATTGAGCCGGGTTTCAATGCGCCTGCTTTGCTGAAAATCATTTCTCCTGCCGACAACCAGGGCGACGGCGTGTCCGGCGGCTCCGGCACCTCGTCTGGGGCAACTGGCGAGGAAGCGTCCAACAGCAAGGACGCCGGGCGCGTTGGATCGGGCGTGGTCCCCGGTGGCTCGTCGCGTGGAGGTGGTCAGGGCGCGGGTGGTTCAGGTGCCGGTGTTCCCGGTGAGGAAGTGGTCGCTTCCAATGGTGCTGGCGGCTCCCCTCCAGGCGGTGGCCGCAATCCCGAGGGCGGTGCGGGTACCACGCCACCGTCGAACGGCGCCGCTCCCGGCGGTCCGGGTGTGGGAGAGACAGAGCCCTTGATTTCCGTCGACGAGGTGGTGGCCGGCATCGCCGACCTCCCGACCAAGCCGGGCGATGGTTCGGGCAGCAGCGATCCTGTGACCACGAGCGAATTGCTCCCAATCACACCATTGGCTGAATCGCCTTCGGCCATTCCAGAACCCGGCACGCTGGCCCTGTTGGGTGTTGCCATGCTGGGTCTGGGTGCATTGCGCCGGCGACGTGCCCAGCGCTGAACATCCCGTTCAACGGCAAAAAGCGGCTTCAATGCCGCTTTTTTGCGTCTGATGACCGCTCACCCCGTGCGCCAGCCCAATTCGTTCACCGGCTGATTCACAACGGTGATTCTGTGGCGAGACATGCCATGGGCATGCCGTGCGGTCGCCTGCTGAATAATGGCCCATGACCGTTGCCACCTCCATCTGGAGTCCCCTGCGCCAGCCCGCATTTCGCGGGCTGTGGATCTGCGGCGCGATCTTCTTCATCGGCGCGGGCATGCAGACCATGGCTGCGGCCTGGCTCATGGTGGAGCTCACCGGTTCGTCGTTTCTGGCCGCGCTGGTTCAAACGGCGGTGTTCCTGCCCATGTTTCTGCTGGCCTTGCCCGCCGGTGTGCTGGCCGACACCACCGACCGCCGCCGCCTGATCTCCGGCGCGCTTATCGCGCAGGTGGCCGCCTGCACTTTGCTGGCCGTGCTGGTGCTGGCGGGTTGGGGCGGGCCGGGTTCGGTGCTGTTTCTGGTGTTTGTGTGCGGCTGCTGCACGGCGGTGCTCACGCCAGCGTGGAACTCCTCGGTGGTCGACCCGGTGCCGCGCGAGGAATGGCCGCAGGCCATCACCGCCATCGGCATCGCCTACAACGCGGCGCGCGCCATCGGCCCCACGCTGGCCGGTCTGCTGTTTGCCCGGCTGGGCGCGGGCTGGGTGTTTGTGGTCACGGTGTTCACCACGCTGGTGATGTGGGAGTCGATCCGCCGCTGGCCGCCGCGCGCGCACCCGCCGTCAAGCCTGCCGCCCGAGCGCCTGTGGGGTGGCACGCTGAGCGGCCTGCGTTTTGCCTGGCACTCGCGCATCATCCTGGCGCAGCTGGTGCGGGTGATGGCCTTCAGCTCGGCCGGCTCGGCGCTGTGGGCGTTGCTGCCGGTGATCGCGCAGCGCCAGTTGGGCACCGGGGCCGAGGGTTTTGGTTTGCTCATGGGTTGTCTGGGCACCGGCGCGGTGGCCTCGGGCCTGGTCATTGGCCGGCTGCGCGCGCGTTTTGCGCTGGACGCCATCGTTTCGGTGAGTTGCGCGGTGTTTGCTGCGGCCATGCTGCTCGCCGCGTGGGTGCGCGTGCCCTGGGTGGTCTACATCGCCATGGCCTTTGGCGGCGCCGCGTGGATGGCCACCATGTCCACCTTCAACACCGCCACCCAGGCCAGCGCGCCGCCCTGGGTGCGATCACGCGCCGTGGCGTTGCACATCGTCTCTGCGCTGGGGGCGTTTGCCATCGGCTCGGCCTTCTGGGGCGCGGTGTCCGACATCGCCGGCCTCACCGCCGCGCTGGTGGCCGCCGGTGTGGTCATGGCCGCCGGCCTGCTGCTGGTGCGTCCGTTTCCGCTGCGCATGGGTGGGCTGCACGAAGTGACCCAAGGCACGCCGTGGGACGAACTCTTCGTGGTGGACGAGCCCAGCCCGGCCGCCGGCCCGGTGGCGGTGGAGGTGGGTTACCGCATCCGCCCCGGCGTGGACCAGGCGTTTCTGGACACCATTGCCCGCATGAAAGACCCGCGCCGGCGCGACGGCGCGAGTTTCTGGCGCGTCTACCGCGACCTGGGCGAGCCCTCGCGCTATGTGGAGCGCTTCATCGTGGCCTCGTGGGCCGATTATTTGCACCAGCGCGCCCGCGCCACCGTGGCCGACCGCGCGCTGGAAACCGAGATCCGCGCGTTTCTCGCCGAAGGTGAGAGCGCGACCATGTCGCACTACATCGCGGAGCGCTGAGGCCGCGGGGCTTCAGCGCGCCGCGTCCGGCGCCAGGTCCTCGTGCAGGCAGAGGTAGTTGCCCTCGGTGTCCTTGAACCAGGCCGCTTTCTCCGAGCCCAGCACGCACACGTGGTCGATCGTCTTCAGGCCCGGAAAGTCGTAGCTCTCGAAGGCCACGCCCGCACGCTGGAGTTCGGCGATGCTGGCGGCGATGTCGGCCACCTGGAAGCTGATCGCGGTGTGGTCGGCCTTGGTGCCTTCGGGTTTGGGAAACAGCGCCAGCGTGCTGCCCCCCACCGCGTAGACAAACTTGCCGTCGGGCTTGAGGCCACCGGGTTGCAAGCCCAGCGAGCCCTCGTAGAAAGCGCGGGCGCGTGCCATGTCGATGACAGGCAGCATGGTCGTGACGGATGCATGGGTCAACATGTGCAGTCCTTTCGCCCGGCTCGATGACCCCGGAAGACGCAAGCAACCGGTTCAGGTGCCGGGTCTGTCAGCATAGGCCGAACGCTCGGGTGTGACCAGTTCCGCAGCGGTAAGAATGCAGACAGTGCCCTCCCGTTGTTCAACCCCGTTTTGAAAGACCGACGATGTACCGACGAACCTTGCTTGCCCCGTTGTTCCTCGCGCTGACCCTCACCTTGTCCGCCTGCGGGAAGACCGATCCCCAGGCCGAGCTGGAGGCGGCGGTGCAGACGCTGCAGTACAACCTGGAAGCCAAGGACACCAGTGCCGTGATCGACCAGCTCGATGCCAGCTTCCAGGCGCAGGACGGCCTGGACCGGGAGTGGGCGCGCAAGACCATGACGCTCATGTTCCTGCGCTATGCCAGCGTCAAGGTGATCGCGGTCACGCGCAAGAGCAGCATCGACCCGACCGCAGCGCAGTCGGGCCTCACGCAGGCGCAGGTGCTGGTCACGGGCGCGCAGGGGCTGATACCGGAGCGCGCGGAGCCCTACAACGTGCGGCTGGAGTGGCGGCGCGTGTCGGACGACTGGAAGCTGACCCGCATCACCTGGGAATGAGACCGACATGACACCCGAACTCTGGTTGCTGGTGGTTGGCGCGGCGGTGGCCGGTTTTGTGCAGGGACTCTCGGGCTTTGCTTTCAGCATGGTGGCCATGTCGTTCTGGGTCTGGGGCATCGACCCGCGCGTGGCCGCGGTGCTGGCGGTGTTCGGCTCACTCACCGGCCAGCTCGTGGCGGTGTTCACCACCCGGCGCGGCTTTCGCTGGCCGGCGCTGTGGCCGTTTCTGGCCGGTGGTGCGGTGGGCGTGCCCGTCGGGGTGGCGGTGCTGCCGCACCTCAACGCCGACCTGTTCAAGCTGATCCTGGGCAGCGTGCTGGTGGTGTGGTGCCCGGCCATGCTGCTGTCAACAAAGCTGCCGCGCGTCTCGCGCGGCGGGCGTCTGGCCGATGGTGTGGCCGGCGCGGCGGGCGGCTTCATGGGCGGCATCGGCGGTTTCACCGGCGTGGTGCCCACGCTGTGGTGCACGCTGCGCGGCATGGAGAAAGACCGCCAGCGCGCCATCGTGCAGAACTTCAACCTCGCAGCCCTCTCAGCCACCATGCTCGGCTACGTGGCCACGGGTGCCGTGACGCGCGACATCTGGCCGCTGCTGCCGGTGGTGGCCGTGGCGCTGCTGGTGCCGGTGTTGCTCGGTGCGAAGCTCTATGTGGGCCTGAGCGAGGCGGCGTTTCGCAAGCTGGTGCTGTCGCTGCTGGCGCTCTCGGGCGTGGCCATGCTGGTGGCGGCGGTGCCGCGCCTGCTGGTTTAGAAGTTAATTAGAATTTGACATAAAGTCATACAAAGATAAAATCTATTTGTATGTCAAAGCAATCGCAAGCCCTTTTGAACCTGACGCCTGCCACGCTGAGCGCCATGGAAACCATGGGCTCACACCTGGCGCTGGCGCGGGTGCGCCGCAAGGAATCGCTGGCCACGCGCGCTCGACGCATCGGTGTGTCGGTGCCCACCCTGAGCAAAATGGAAAACGGTGACCCCACGGTGTCGCTGGGGGCGTATGCGCAGGCGCTGTGGCTGATCGGGCGCGACAGCGAATTCGCCCGTATTGCCGCCCCGGAATTCGATCGCGAGGCCATCGAGCTCGATGTGGGAGAGGCGATTGACCGGGGCAAGCAGCTCGCCCGGCGCGCGCATCAGGTTCAGCTGAGCCGTCAGCGCAAGGCGAGTCAGCCCAAACGAGGCGATGGCGATGGCCGTTGATGTGCCCGAGCGGCTGTTTGCCTGGTACCTGGCGAACCCGGCACAACCGCGCCTCATCGGTGAGATCGGGCGGCTGAGCAATGGCGACGCCAGCCTGCGCTATGCGCGCCACTGGCTTGAAGACGGTTTTGCGCTGAGCGAGGACATGCCGTTGCGCGAGATGACCTATGCGCCTTCTCACCGGCGCGGTCGCGAGCCTGCCGCGGCGGGGGCGCTGGACGATGCGCGCCCGGACCGCTGGGGCGAGAAGGTGATTCGCTACCTCTACAAGCGGGGTGCCACGCTGCGAGACCACCTCTACCTCGCGGGCGACGACCGGTTTGGCGCCTTGGGCGTGTGCGGTTCAGAGAACGCCTACGAGCCGTTCAACCACCGCCCGTTGCCACGGTTGAGCGACGTGCCCACGCTGGCGGCAGCGGCGGCCGTGGTGCAAAGCGGCGAGGGTGAGCTTGACGAACAACGCCGTGCGCTGCTGATGGCGGGGGGAAGCCTGGGCGGGGCCAAGCCCAAGGCCGTGATCGGCATCGGCGATCGGGAGTGGGTGGTCAAGTTCTTTGACGGCGAGGCGTGGGACCAACCCCTGGTGGAGCACGCCTGCATGACGTTGGCGGCGCGCGCGGGCATTCGGGTGGCGCAGACGCAGGTGATCTCCTTGCCGGCGGAGAACGCTGTTGCCGTGCGCCGCTTTGACCGCACACCCGCCGCTCGCGTGCACAGCATCTCTGCGGCAACGCTGCTGCGCGCTGCAACGCCCTCGGGCGAAGAGCCGCAGTTCGGCTACCCACATCTGGCGCGACGCCTGCGTGCCCTGGGCCACGTGCCGAGCCTGGACGCGCAACTGCAGGATCTGTTTCGGCGCATGGTCTTCAACGTCCTGATCGCGAACACCGACGACCACGAAAAGAACCATGCAGTGACCTGCGAGTTGATCCGGGGCGAGCCGGTGTTCAACCTCAGCGAGGCCTTCGATGTCGTCACCACCGGCTCGGGCGCCATCGCTCACGAGTTCATGGTTGCCGACGATGTGGTCGACCCCGACCTGGAGGCAGCACTGTCGGTGCACCGGGATTTCGGACTGGAGGAAGGCGAGGCGCGTGCCATCGTCAGCGAGGTCGTGCGCGAGGTGGACGGCTGGCAAGCGCACTTTCGGGCGCTGGGCGTCACGGCGGGCGATTTGCAAGCGCTCGGCGAGTTCATCGATCGCCCGGATTTGCTGGCCCAGCGCGACCTGCACCGCACGCCACCCGACCGCTCCGCCCGCAGCCGATCTGCCGTGCGAAAGCCCAAGACAGGCACGCCCAGAATATTCCGCTGAGCCAGCGCGGTTCGGTTGCGCTTCAGCCGCCGGTGAATATCTCGGTGGCCAGCTTCATGAGCGCGAGCACCGGCGCGTCCAGCATGGGCAGTGTGAAGGCAATGCCCACCAGGCCGGCCGAGAGCGTGAGCGGGAAGCCGATGGCAAACGCATTCATCTGGGGTGCGATGCGCGAGACGAAGCCCAGCACGATGTTGACGAACAGCAGCATGCCGATCATGGGCAGGGCGATCCACAGGCCGTAGCGGAACACCACCGCGCCGAGTTCGTGCAATTGCATGCGGTTGATCGAATCGAGCGCGCCGCCACCCACGGGGAAGGTGTTGAAACTGGCGATCACCGCCTGCAGCAGCATGAGGTGCCCCCCCATCACCACGAACAGCAGCATGGTGGTGTTGCCGAAGAAGCGGCCCACGGTGCTCGACTGCGCGTTGGTCGAAGGGTCGAAGAAGCCCGCGAAGTTCAGGCCCATCTGCAGACCGATGATCTCGCCTGCGAGCTCCACCGAGGCGAACACGATGCGCACGGCCAGGCCAATGGCGATGCCCACCACCACCTGTTGCATCACGACCGAAAACGCCTGCGGGTCGTTGAGCGCGACCATGGGTTGCTCGGACAGACCGGCCTGAGCGCACACCGCCACCAGAAACGCCAGCGCCACGCGCGTGCGCAACGGCACCGAGCGCGACGAGAAGATGGGTGCGCTGGAAAACACCGCGAGGATGCGCAGGAAAGGCCAGAACACCGGCGAGACCAGCGCCATCACCTGCGCTTCGGTGAACGTGGGCATGGTCAGTGCGCGATCAGATCGCGTAATTTGGAATGGAGAGGATCGTGCTGCGGATGAACTCGACCATGGTGGTCATCATCCACGGCCCGGCGATGGCGAACACCGCGATGGCCGCGATCAGCTTGGGCACAAAGGCCAGCGTGGCCTCGTTGATCTGCGTGATGGCCTGGAACAGGCTCACCACCAGGCCCACCACCAGCACCGTGGCCAGCACGGGGGCGGCCACCATGAGCAACATGAAGAGCGCGTTCTGCGCCATCGTGAGAGCGGCTTGGGGATCCATGTTTTACCTACTGTGCGAACGAAGCGGCGAGGGAGCCGATGAGCAGGTTCCAGCCATCGGCCAGCACGAAGAGCATGAGCTTGAACGGCAGTGCCACCAGCACCGGCGACAGCATCATCATGCCCAGCGACATGAGCACGCTGGCGACCACCATGTCGATCACCAGAAAGGGAATGAAGATCATGAAACCGATCTGGAACGCGGTCTTGAGCTCGCTGGTGACAAACGCCGGCACCAGCACGCGAAACGGTGCGTTCTCGGCCGTCACCTCGTTCGGCAGCTTGGCCAGCTTGGCGAAGAGTTCAAAGTCGGACTGGCGTGTTTGTTTGAGCATGAACTCGCGCATCGGAGCCTGGCCGCGTTCGAGCGCCTGGTCGAAGGTGATGGCGTTGCGCGAGTAGGGCTCGTAGGCATCGGCGTACACCTTGTCCAGCGTGGGACCCATCACGAACAGGGTGAGGAACAGCGAGAGGCCGACGATCACCTGGTTGGGCGGGGCCGACTGCGTGCCCAAGGCCTGGCGCAGCAGCGAGAGCACGATCACGATGCGGGTGAAGCCCGTCATGAGCAGCAGAACCGCTGGCAGGAAGGACAGCGCGGTGAAGAAGAGCAGGGTCTGGATCGGCACCGAATAGCTGGTGCTGCCACTGCCCTGACCGATCATCAAGGGCAGCGAGGGGCCGGTGGTGGCGGTTGCGGCTGCAGGCACGGCGGGAATGGGCAGGGCCTGTGCCCAGGCACCTGCGGCGCACAGTGCGAGCGCGCCGAAGACGAGACCGCCTCGCATCAGGTTAACGGGGCGCATTCGGGGCCTTCATGAGTTGTGAGAGGCGAGCGGCGAAACCGGAGGCCGGGGCAGAAGGATCGCCAGGCACGGCAGGCAGCTCGGCCGGCAAGGGCATCTGGTGCAGCGCGGTCACGCTGCCCGAGGCCACACCCAGCACCAGACAGACGCGCTCGGCACCGTCACCCACCTGCACCGTGACCACGCGTTGCTGCGGACCCAGCGAGAGGCTGGAGAGCACGCGCAGCGCCGGGCCGCTGTGGCCGGCAATGCCGGGCAGGCGGCGACGCGCCCACTTCAGGGCGAAGGCCAGGCCCACCATCAAGGCAAGCAGCAGCAGCGCGGGCATGGCGTTTTGCAACATGGATCAGGTCCGACTGACGCGCTTCATGCGCTCGGATGGGGTCACGATGTCGGTCAACCGGATGCCGAACTTGTCGTTCACCACCACCACCTCGCCCTGGGCGATCAGGTAGCCGTTGACCAGCACGTCCATGGGCTCGCCAGCGAGCGCATCGAGCTCGACGATGGAGCCCTGTGCGAGCTGCAGGATGTACTTGATCGGCACGCGCGTGCGGCCCAGTTCCACCGAGAGCTGCACCGGGATGTCCAGCACCATCTGGATGTCGTGCATCGGGTTGCCGCTGCTGTTGCCCGAACCCGCCGCAACCGGCTTGGCCGTGGCGTCGAAGACGTGCGGACCGTCGTTGCCGCCGCTGGTGATCGACTGTTCTTCCAGGGCCTGCGCCCAGTCGTCGGCGATGGATTCTTGCGAAGGGGTGTCAGTTGACATGGTTTTCTCCGAGCCAGTTCGTGTCGATGCCGCGCAGATTGCGTTCCACGCGAAGCGCGTATTTGCCTTTGTGGGTGCCGTATTGGCATTCGAAAATCGGCACCCCGTCCACATGGGCCTGGATCGCGGGGTTGCGATCAAGTTCGATGAAGTCGCCCACCTGCATGGCCAGCAACTGCTCCACCGTGGCCTCGGTCTGGGCCAGCTCGGCGACCATGGTCACCTCGGCCGCCTGGATCTCGTGGCTGAGCAACTTGACCCAGCGGCGGTCGACCTCGATGGCGTCGCCTTGCACGCTGGAATACAGCACGTCGCGGATTGGCTCCAGCGTGGCGTAGGGAATGCAGATGTGCAACGAGCCGGTGATGTCGCCGATCTCCAGCGTGAAGCTGGTGGAGACCACGATCTCGCTGGGGGTGGCGATGGTGGCGAACTGGGGCTGCATCTCCGAGCGCTGGTAGTGCAGCTCGATCGGGTAAACGCCGCGCCAGGCCTTTTTGTATTCCTCGGCCACCACGTCCACCAGGCGGTTGATCACGCGCTGTTCGGTGGGTGAGAAGTCGCGGCCTTCGATGCGGGTGTGGAACTTGCCGTTGCCACCAAACAGGCTGTCGATCACGCCGAACAGCAGCGTGGGCTCGCACACCACCAGACCGTTGCCGCGCAGCGGGCGGATGGCCATGATGTTGAAGTTGGTGGGCACCACCAGTTCGCGCAGGAAGGCGCTGTACTTTTGCACCTGCACCGCGCCCACCGAGATTTCGGGGCTGCGGCGGATGAAGTTGAACAGGCCCAGGCGCAGGTTGCGCGAGAAACGCTCGTTGACGATCTCCATGGTGGGCATGCGCCCACGCACAATGCGCTCCTGACTTTGCAGGTTGTAGTCGCGCACACCGCCGCTGGGCGTGTCTTCCTTGGCGAGCTTCTGGCTCTCGCCCGTGACGCCTTCGAGCAGGGCGTCGATCTCTTCCTGGGACAGAAATGCGTCAGCCATGGTGGTGTACCCGGATCACTGAACGATGAGGCTGGAGAACAGCACGGCCTGCACCGGGTTGGGTGCGGCCTTCGCTTTTTTCTTCTTCGATGCGCCTTCTTCCGCAGCGGCGGGCTCGGGCATTGCGTAGCCCATTTCCTTGGAGATCGCCGCGATGATGTCTTTGGCCAGCTTGGCCTTGCCCTGCACCTGGAGCATCTCGTCGGCGGTGCGCTGCGAGATCAGCAACAGGATGTCGCTGCGGATGCTGGGCATGTAGATCTTCACGTCGGCTTCTGTCTTGGCGTCTTGCAACTGCAGCGTGAGGCCGAGCTGGATGAAGCGGGTGCCACCGGGGTCGGCGAGGTTGACCACCATGTTCTCCAGCGGCATGAACACAGGCGCGAGCTTGGGGTCCTTGGCCACGTGGGCCGCTGGCTCGTCGTCGGCGTACTCGTCGTCTTCGGCGGTGTTCTTCTTGAGCACGAACAGCGCGCCGGCGGCACCGATCAGCGCCAGCACCACCACGCCGATGATGATGAACAGCAGCTTCTTGCTCTTCTTCGGCTTCTCGGCGGGAGCAGCGGTGGCGGTGGCGGCGGCAGCAGACATGGTCATCCTTCAAAAGGCCCCCGCTGGGAGGAGGGCATCACACGCGGGAAACGTGTGGGGTTTGAAGAATTATTGGGCGGGGGCCCGGGTGCCGGTCTTCGGAAAAGGACGTGAAAAGCAGTTCAATAGGGAAGCCAAGCTGGCTACGAAGGAGGAGCGCTCCGTCTCCCCGCCTGCAAAAGGATCAGCCTTTGGCCGGTCCTTTTTCTTTTCTCTGCCTCTAACGACAAGTGGTGCAGCAAACGGCTTTCACCTGGACGGGGAGCTTGTATTCCTCGTACCAGACGCGCTGCTCGTTCTTCGTAAACACGAACTCAGCCCCGCAATCTCTGCACGACAACAATTTGTCCTGGTATCAGAAGATGGGGCTGTGCGAATGATGAGGCGAGTGCTGAGACCAATTGGCCACGATGGCGTCTTGGGGCATTCCCCTCATCATCCACGTGTAGTACTCGCGGGTGGTGTACTGCGGCCAGTCGGCTGGTAAAGGGATGTCAGGCTTGACGCTGTTGGCCTTCGCCCGCGCTTTCTTGCGAACAGAAGTTGTTTTGATCGAGGCCTTGGATTTGCGACGTGCTTTCATGATCGAAACGCCATGCGTCTTTGCAGGTTTCAAGGTTTGGCCACAGCCGGCAGTCCGTGTTCAGTTGGCGTGCGGAGTCTGCGACCAACGTGCGTGTTTGCCTTGTGGCGTTTCGGAAGCACCGGGTGTTGCAGGCCGAGCGCACACAGGCACTTGGCCTTCTACCCAATCGCCACGTGATCACCGGGCTGTCCGTCGGGCAGATTGCCGGCGGCGATCATGTTGAAGAGCAAGACGATGGTGGATGGCTCGGGTGAGGTGAGTTGGCGCACCATGACCTGGTTCAGACACAGTGCGTGACTGCCGTTGGGCGATTTCAGCCCCAAGTCCCAGGCACGGGAGGTCACTGGCAGATCGACCCAGTTCCAGTGCGCTTGGTGGCGCAGCAGCAGGCCGAAGGCGCCAGCAAGTCCGCTGAGCAGTTCTTTGCGGACTTTGGGCTTGAGCTTTCCATAGCCGTGACGATGGGCCTCGATCTCGGCGGCCAGTGCGGCCAGAACGGCTGAGGGCTCCGACGAGGCGCTCTGGGCTTCCCCCAGTTTCCCGGACACATCCAATGACATGATGTGTTCAGGAGATAGGCATGACAAGAACCCGAAGGAGCTTCACGGACGAGTTC
>NZ_JBLYYB010000106.1:0-38313 GCF_048549895.1 Hydrogenophaga sp. | reverse complement strand
CCCGGGCGGCCCGTAACCGCTGCAAGCCGACAACAAGGAAACACCCGCCAGACCCCACCATGACATGCGCATTGTTCGGCTCCTGAGTTCAAAGAAGGATGGTGTTCGACAGGATTCGTGGCGGCAAGTTCAAGACCGGCTGTACGCCAGCCCCGAGGCCACACCGCCGAACAGATCGCCCTCGACCAGGGCCACGCCAGGGAACTCGGCCTGCAGCGCACGCTGGAACGGCCGCAGGGCGGATGAGCCGCCGGTGAGGTAGATCGCGTCCAGTGTGTTGTCGGTGAGGCCAGCGCGCTGCACGCATTCGCGGGCGCAGGCCACGGTGCGCGCCAGCAGGTGCTCCAAGTGGTCGCGCATGGCGTCGGCGTGCATGTCGGCGCCCAGGCCGCGCTCCACTTCAGACAAGTCCACCTGCGTGGCGCCGTCTTCGTTGGAGCAGCGGATCTTGGCCTGCTCCACTTCGTGCGCGATGCGGTGGCCGTCGCGGTGCTTGAGCACCCTCATCAGCCTTTCGTGCAAGGTCACGTTGCTGTAGTTCACACGCAGTTGCTGCGCCTGGCTGAGCGCGCGCGGCTGGTAGAGCCACTGGATCAGGTGCCAGGTGGAGAGATCAAAAAACACGCGGCTGGGCACCTCGCGCTGCTGCGGCCCCAGGTGTTTGTAGCCCAGCAGGGGCATCACCTGCTCCAGGCTGAGCTTGTGGTCAAAGTCGGTGCCGCCGATGTGCACACCGGTGGTGGCCAGCACATCGCCCGCGCGCTCGGCCAGCTTCACGCGCTGCGGGCCCAGGCGCACCACGGTGAAATCCGACGTGCCGCCACCCAGATCGACCACCAGCACCACGCTCTCGCGCTCCAGCCGGCGCTCGTAGTCCAGCGCTGCGGCAATCGGCTCCAGCTGGAACGACACCTGGCGAAAGCCCACGGCCTGCGCGGCCTGCAGCAAGGAATCTTGCGCGAGCGCGTCGCGCTCCAGGTCGTCGTCCACAAAATGCACCGGCCGGCCCATCACCACCTTGGTGGGCGCCACGCCCAGCGACTGCGCGGCGCGCTCGCGCAGCGCGGCCAGAAAGGTGGCCACGATCTCCTGAAAACTGATCTGCTGGTGGTTGACCACCGTGGTCTCCAGCAGCAGCGGGCTGCCCAGCAGGCTCTTGAGCGAACGCATGAGCCGGCCTTCGGTGCCGGCGAGGTACTGCGCCACCGCGTCGCGGCCGAAATGCGTGGTGCTGTCTTCCGAGTTGTAGAACACCGCCGTGGGCATGGAGACCGCCGTGCCCTCCAGCGGAATCAGGCGCGCCGTGCCCCGCGCATCGGCCCAGGCCATGGCCGAATTGGAAGTGCCGAAATCAATGCCGAGCGTGCCGTGGAGCGGTGGAGTCATGGGGAGCGAAAGGGAGTTGGCCCCCGAGGTCTGAGCGGAAGCGCCGGCTCGTGGGGAGCGCGGATTCTGCCACCGTTGTGTGGCAGACCTTCCCCTGGCGTGGCCCCATGTCGGTGTCCACCAGCCCTCGTTGCAGATCTTTGCAGGCCTGCAGCAAGGCCAGGTTGGGTGAGTCCGGACCGTCAGGGGCGCGCAAAAGGCGACCACAGGCGTTCGATGGTGATGAGCATCGACGTGGCGATGTCTTCGATCGGCTCGGCGATGTGCCTGAGCCCCGGGGTGGTCTGGGCTTCGATGTTCATGCGTGGTCCTCATTGCCGGGAACAGCTTGCGACCCTGAAGCGAACGCCTCGGTCCTGATCGCGCCGTCGCAAAGCTGTCGGTCGAACCCGCTCCAGGGCACATGAAGGCAGCCTCGACCGCGAGGGAGGACGAACTGGCTACTGACCGTGCGGCGCTGCGGCGCGCCCGGCTGGCCGTGGCAGACCGCTCAGGGAAACGCGGGAATGTCCGGCTCCGTCCCCTCCAGGTGCGCTTCGGGATGCAATGCCTGCAGCCGCTTTTCGATGCTCTCGACCCGCCACATGGACACGTCCACCATCAGCAGCACCTGACCACGCTCGATCTGCGCGGCGAAGCGCTGCAGGCGCTTGCTGGGCGTGGAGACGCCGATCATGGAGGAAGTCCAGATGCCAAACAGCGCGCCAAAGATGGCCAGTCCGGGAACAACCAATCCCAGTTGCGCCTCGTCACCCCCGATGGGATAGAACACGGCCACCAGTGCCCCCAGCAGTCCGCCGAGGCCCGCGCCGACGAGCAGGCCTATCTCGGCCGAGCGCACCACGTCGGAGGTTTGCAGCACGTTGGCCGCGTGCAGGCCGCGCATGTTGGTGCCCTCCCGGGCGACAAAATGGATATGGCGCTCCTCGATGTGCGCCAGCAGCAGGTCGTCCATCGTGGCGCGGGCACTTTTCAGGTCGGGCAAAAGCCAGTAAATACGTTTGCGCATGATCAACTCCTTTGGGATGGTTTCAATGGTTTGCGCTTGCCTTCAGTTCCTCCACCGGTGCGAAAAATTCGCTGCGCGACAGGAAGGTGTAGTTGGCCTCCAGAGCACCGATGCCGATCAGTGTGATCAATAGCAGCGGTGGCACCAGGATGGCGTAGACAAGGGCCAGGCGCTCCCACGCCATGTGCATGAAGACAGCCACGATCAACCCCGCCTTCAGCAGCATGAAGATGATGATGAGCGACCAGCGCAGCAGGCCCTGCACCTGCAAGTAGTCCACCATGTAGGAGGCGGCGCTCAGCACGAACAACAGGCCCCAGATCTTGAAGTAGACGCCCAGCGGATGCTGCTGGCCCTGCTCGTGCGAGCCTCCGCCGTGCCCTTCGTGCTGCCCGTGTTCTGCGTGGTCCATGTCAGACTCCCTTGGCCTACCAGAGATAGAAGAACGCGAAGATGAAGACCCACACCAGGTCCACGAAGTGCCAGTACAGGCCCATGATCTCCACGATCTCGTAGTTGCCGTTGCGGCCGGTGAGGAAGCCGGGCCGCTCGTGGTCGAGGTCACCGCGCGCCACCTTGGCGGCGACGATGACCAGGAAGATCACGCCGATGCTCACGTGCGTCCCATGGAAGCCCGTGATCATGAAGAAGCAGGAGCCGAACTGCGCCGCGCCCCAGGGGTTGCCCCAGGGCCGCACGCCTTCGGAGATGAGCTTGTACCACTCGAAGGCCTGCATGCCGACGAAGGTGGCCCCGAGCGCCGCGGTGGCCACCAGCAGCCAGAAGGTCGTCCGGCGGTCGCGCCGGTAGCCGTGGTTGACCGCGAGCGCCATCGTGCCGCTGCTGGAGATCAACACGAAGGTCATGATGGCGATCAGCAGCAGGGGCACGTTCTCGCCGAACATCATGAGCGAGAACACCTCGCTCGGGTTGGGCCAGGGTGTGACCGTCGACATGCGCGCCGACATGTACGAGATCAGGAAGCTGCCGAAGATGAAGCAGTCCGAAAGAAGGAAGATCCACATCATCGGCTTGCCCCAGGGCACGCCCTTGAAAGCGCGCTGGTCCGAGGCAATGTCACGCACGGCGCCGCGCCAGCCATTGCCTGCCGCCATCGTCGCTTCGTTCGCCATGGCTCGTCTCCGGTCAGAGGGGCGTGGCGGAACAGATCGCCAACCCCAGGTCTTCCGACACCAGCAGTGCGTACAGCAGCACCCACACCGCCAGCAGATAGTGCCAATAGGTCGCACACAGTTCGCACGCCAGTCGCATGCGCGCGGCGTCGGCCCCACGCCTGACCCGCAGCAAGGCTCGCGCCCATGCCACCAATCCGCCCAACACGTGCAGGCCGTGCACCGCCGTGAACAGATAGAAGAAGGCGGTGGCCGCGCTGCTGGTGAGGAGGAAGCCTGCGTCGTGGTACTGCTTCCACACGTAGAGCTGGCCGGCCAGGAAGGCGAAGGTCAGCAGGCCGCTGGCGGCCAGACCGCGGCGCACGTTGCCGGCGTCGGCCCGGCGCGCGGCGTACACGGTCCATTGCATGGCCAGGCTGGCGCCCACCAGGAAGACGGTGTTGACCAGCAGGAAGCGCGGCCGCGGAATGGGGCTCCAGTCGGTCAGGTCCAGTCGCATGACATAGGCGCTGGCGAACAGCACGAACAGGGAGCTGGCCACGCCGAGGAAGACCCACAGCGCCACCTTGGCCGTGGGCTGGGTCACCAGGCCCACGCGCACCTCGGGCACCACCTCGGCGTGCCAGGGCTCGTCCAGGGTCTGCCGCATCAACCACCAGACGATGACGGCCACCAGCAGCGAGAAGAACATCAGGCCGATGGTCATGGCATCAGGCTCCGGCCGGCCGGTCGTTCCTCGCCCACGCTTCGGCCGCCACTTCCGAGGGCGGCACGTTCTGCGGGATGTAGTCGGTCTTCAGGCCCGGAACGCCGTAGTCGTAGGCCCAGCGGTGCACCGTGGGCAGTTCCCGGCCGAAGTTGCCGTGGGCGGGCGGTGTCTCGGGCGTCATCCATTCCAGGCTCGTGGCCTGCCAGGGGTTGCCGCCTGCGGGCTTGCCCTTGAAACAGCTGTGCGCCAGGTTGTAGAGAAAGACCAGTTGCGCCGCGCCGACCACGAAGGCCGCCAACGAGATCCAGACATTGAGCATGTGCGCCGAGTCCGGGATGAAGTTGGTGCCGCCGAAGCCGTAGTAGCGCCGCGGGATCCCCATGAAGCCCAGGTAGTGCATGGGATAAAAGATGGCGTAGGTACCGATGAAGGTGACCCAGAAGTGCAACTTGCCCAGGGTGTCGTCGAGCATGCGCCCTGTGATCTTGGGGTACCAGTGATAGATGGCGCCGAACACCACCAGCACCGGTGCGATGCCCATCACCATGTGGAAGTGGGCCACGACGAACATGGTGTCCGACAGCGGCAGGTCGACCACCACGTTGCCGAGGAACAGCCCCGTCAGGCCGCCGTTGACGAACGTGAAGATGAAGGCGATGGCGAACAGCATCGGCACGTTCAGGCGGATATTGCCCTTCCACAGGGTCAACACCCAGTTGTAGACCTTGATCGCCGTGGGCACCGCGATGATCAGGGTGGTGGTGGCGAAAAAGAAGCCGAAGTACGGGTTCATGCCACTCACGTACATGTGGTGCGCCCACACGACGAAACTCAGACCACCGATGATCAGGATCGCCCACACCATCATGCGGTAGCCGAAGATGCTCTTGCGCGAGTGCACGCTGATGAGGTCCGACACGATGCCGAAGGCCGGCAGCGCCACGATGTAGACCTCGGGGTGACCGAAGAACCAGAACAGGTGCTGGAACAGCAGCGGGCTGCCACCGGTGTGGTCCAGCTGCTGGCCCATGGAGACCAGCGCCGGCATGAAGAAGCTGGTGCCCAGCGTCTGGTCGAGAAACATCATGATGGCGCTCACGAACAGCGCCGGGAAGGCCAGCAGCGCCATGATCGTGGCCATGAAGATGCCCCACACCGTCAGCGGCATCCGCATCAAGGTCATGCCGCGGGTGCGCGCCTGCAGCACGGTCACCACGTAGTTGAGGCCACCCATGGTGAATCCGATGACGAACACGCCCAGCGAGATCAACATCAGCAGGATGCCCCAGTTGGCGCCCGGCGTGCCGTCCAGGATGGCCTGCGGCGGATAGAGCGTCCAGCCGGCGCCGGTGGGTCCGCCCGGCACAAAGAAACTGGCCACCAGGATCAGCACGGCCGCGAGGTAGATCCAGTAGCTGAGCATGTTGAGGTAGGGGAACACCATGTCGCGCGCGCCCACCATCAGCGGGATCAGGTAGTTGCCGAAGCCTCCCAGGAACAGCGCCGTCAAGAGGTAGATCACCATGATCATCCCGTGCATGCTCACCAGTTGCAGGTAGACGGCCGGATCGATGAACGAGACCTGGCCAGGAAAGCCCAACTGCAATCGCATGAGCCAGGAGAACACCAGCGCCACCAGACCGATGGCCATGGCCGTCAGCCCATACTGGATCGCAATGACCTTGGCGTCCTGGCTCCAGATGTACTTGCCGATGAAGGTCTTCGGGTGGTGGAGGTGGACCTCCGCCACTTCCGCCGGCGGGGCGATTTCCGTTTCGTCGTGCGCAACATGGGTGCCCATTCAGCCTCCCCGGTGTGGTTTCAACGCGTGTTGATGTAGGCGAGGATGTCGCCGACCGCGGCGTCGTCCTTGAGCATTCCTGAAACCAGTCCCATCTGGCCACCGTAGATGTCCTGCGGGTGCGCACCGCGCACGCCGTCACGGAAGTTCTTCAGTTGCGTGGCCATGTACCAGTCGCTCATGCCCTGCAGCCGCGGCGCGTTGGTCGCGGCGATACCTTGGCCCTCGGCGCCGTGGCAGGCGGCGCAGGTGGCCCAGCGCGCACGCCCTTTGTTGGCGTCGCCCTGGATGGTGCTTGCCGCCCGGGTGTCGGGCAGCGAGGCGATGTAGGCCACCACGTCGGCGACGGCGCTGCCATCCGCCAGCGTGGCCGCCATGGGCGCCATCACCTTGCCGAAAGTGTCTTTCTCGTGCGTCCCCCGGGCGCCACTCTTGAAAAGGTTAAGCTGCCGCTCTAGGTACCACGCGCCTTGCCCCGCGAGCTTGGGCGAGTTGAGTGCCACGTTGCCTTCGCCGTTGACGCCGTGGCAGGCCGCGCAGACCGCGTATAGGTTCTTGCCGATGGTGGCATTGGCGGCTGGCGTATCGCGCAACTGTTCGTAGGTCGGCTGCTTATCCAGCCAGGCAGCGTACGCTGCGGGCTCGTCCACCACCAGGCGGCCACGCATGGCGAAGTGGCCGACGCCGCACAGTTCCTCGCACAGCAGGTCGAAGGAGCCCTTGCGGGTGGGCGTGAACCAGGCGTAGGTGACCAGGCCGGGCACCATGTCCATCTTCACCCGCATTTCGGCAATGGCGAAGTTGTGCAGGACGTCCTTGGAGCGCAGCAGCAGCTTGAGCGGCTGGCCCAGCGGCACCCGCAGTTCCGGGGTGGTCAGCAGGATGTCGTCGCGGCCGGCGGCATCCGTGGGATTCATGCCGAAGGGATTGGCGTCCGTCACGTAGCGGGCGTGGGTGGTTCCGAGCTTGCCGTCCTTGCCGGGCAGGCGATAGGACCAGTGCCATTGCTGCGCAACCGCCTCGACCACTTGCGCCTCCTGGGGCACGTTGACGACCTGCGACCACACCACCAAGCCGGGAGCGAGCATGGCGGCGACGCCGACGGCTGTGAGGACCAGCAGCCACCACTCGAGCTTCTTGTTCTCCGGCTGGTACTCGGCGTGGGAGCCTGGGCGATGGCGGTAGCGGATCACCGCCCAGGCCATGAAGAGGCTGAGGGCGACAAAGACGAATCCGGTCACCCAGAAGGTGATGGTGATCGTGGTGTCGATGGCCTGCCAGTTGGAGGCGATCGGCGTGAAGTACCAGGGGCTCAGGAAGTGGAAGAGGACCGAGCCCAGCGCCAGCATGACCAGTGCAAGAGCGATCGCCATGCTAAGACTCCGTCGCAGTCCGTTTCAGCCGCCAGTAGAGGACGGCGGCCACACAGCCGAAGACGAGGTGCGCGGCCAGGGTGGACGTGCCACGCAGGCCGGCCAGCCAGGGGAAGAATGCGGTGAGCCCTTGGAAGTTGACCACGTACAGCAGCAAGCCGACGAACGCGCCCGTCACCAACGCTGGCAGCGGCTCGGTGTCGAGGCGGAGCTGCGCCAGAATGACCGCCAGCACCAGTCCGAAGACGATGCCCAGCACGTAGTGGGTGAGCAGCGCGATGATGACCACGCTGACGCTGAAGCGGTAATCGCCCGTTTGCAGGCTGTCGGTTACGCCGCTGAAGATCGGCGCAATCATGTGTGAGGTCCGCCAGGGGCCGTCAGGGTTGAAGATGGCCGACCAGACCAGGTCCAGGACCATCAGCACGGCACCCGCGGCGAAACCAGAGACAGCTGCCGCGACCCAGTCCATCGCACGCCAGTGCCAGCTGCGCAAACCAAGAAACGTGTCCATGGCGCCCTCCCTCGTGCGAGAGTTGTGCCCTTGCTGTCCGGCCTGCGCCGGAACAGCGCCGGACATTCTTGTACACCCGTTGACCCGTCAACGCAAGCGAGCGCGCTCGAGCGCTGGCTCACGGCGAATGGTGCAGTGCAGCGCAGTGAAATGGCGACTCATTGGCCCTCGCGCGACGCGATGCCGGGATGCACGGTATGGCCTGAGTCGGGCGACGCGGATGACTTCCCGGAAGTTGCCGGTGACCAGCGGCGGCTCTTGGCCAAGCGAGGCATCTCTGATTTGCGGAGCAGTGTGGCGGTTGCCTTGGCTGCCGCAAATTTGCCCGAATACTCAAATCGCCTGCCACGCCAGGCCGTAGCGATCAACTCCGTGGGGGGCCAGCGCCCTTGCCATCAATTCAACCACGCACATCTTCTTCAAATGACGGGCTCAGCCGCACCGTTTCGCCAATGATCAGCAAGCCCGGTCGTGGACCATACGCCGGGGCGATCTTGACCAGCCGGTTCAGGGGGCAGGCCAGCACCGTCTGTGTGGGCCTGGTGCCGTCCTGCACGATCGCCGCGGGGGTATCGGACGGCAGTCCATGGGCGATCAAGGCCCGGGCTATCTGAGCCAGATGCTGAACGGCCATGTAGAACACCCGGGTCTGCCCCGCTCTCGCCAGGGCTGGCCAGTCGTGACTGGCCTGGTCGTCCGCCAGATGGCCGGGCAGAAACACGCAGCTGGCTGCAAGGTGGCGGTGTGTCAGCGGAATGCCAGCCGCGGCTGAGCAGCCGCTGGCTGCTGTCACACCGGGTACCACCTCGAACGCAATGCCGGCCGCCTGCAGCGCCAGCACTTCCTCGCCACCGCGCCCGAACACGAAGGGGTCGCCGCCCTTGAGGCGGACGACGCGCAGGCCCTGGCGCGCATGTGCCACCAGCAGGGCATGGATCTCCTGCTGCGGGACCGTGTGGTGTCCCAGGGCCTTGCCGACGTACACCCGCCGGGCGGTGGCCGGGATCAGCGCCAGCACATCCTCGGTGATCAGCCGGTCGTGCACCACCACCTGGGCCTGTTGCAGCCGGTTCAGCGCGCGCAGCGTCATCAGGTCGGCCGGGCCCGGTCCGGCACCAACGATGCAGACCTGGCCCGCGGCCGGTGTCTCACTCACCATCGATGACCCCCGGTCCCTGGTGGAACACCAGATCGGCGACCACCTGTCCGCCCACCAGGTGCTGCCCGATGATGCGGTCCATGTTGTCGGGGGTCACGCCGTGGTACCAGGTGCCATCCGGCTGCACGCACAGGATGGGGCCGCCCTTGCAGGCGGCAAAGCAGCTCACGCGGCTGCGCTTGACGCGCAGCGCGCCTTCGTTCAGCCCGGCGGCCTTGAACTTGTCGCCCAGGCTGTCGAACAGCGCCTGCGCCGCGCCGTCCTGCGTGCAGCGCGCGCCGGTGCAGACCAGCAGGTGCCGGCGGTAGTCACTGATGCGGGGTTTCTCCGTGGTGCTCATGCTTCGGTGTCCTCGGTCCCGGCTTCGGCTGGTGCGTGTTCGTCGGGTGCCGCCAGCACCTGTGCGATGTAGTCGGCGGGCAGGCGGTGTCGGCTGGCGAGTTCGGCCAGGCCCGTGCCGGACGCATGGTCGGCCCGCAGCCCCTCGATCCAGCCCAGCAGACCGCTGGAGAGCGAGCGGCCGGCCTTTTCGCCGTCGCGGGTCTCGAAGCCCTGGTCCACGTCGTATTTGTTGGCGTAGCCACGCGGGGTGACCATCAACCCCTCCCGCAGGAAAGTGCTGCTGTTGCCGATCAGCACGGTGCTGAGCATGCCGATGTCCTGTTCGGCCATCTGCGCCAGTGTGGTGTGGACGATGTGCTGGCGCCGGCGGTAGGCGCTCTTGACGATCACCACCGGCGTGTCCGCCCGGCGGTGGCGCAGGAACAGGCGCTGCGCCTCCACGATCTGGCGCTTGCGGCGCCCGCTCTTGGGGTTGTAGAGCGCCACCACGAAGTCTGCAGCAGCGGCGGCGTCCAGTCGTCGGGCGATCACCGGCCAGGGTGTCAGCAGGTCGGACAGCGAGATGGAGCAGAAGTCGTGCGTGAGGGGCGCGCCGACCAGAGCGGCGCAGGCGTTGATCGCCGACGCCCCGGGCACGATCTCGACCGCCACGTCGTCTTCCGGCGTCCAGCCGGCCTGGAACAGCACCTCGTAGGTCGGGCCGGCCATGCCGTAGACGCCGGCATCGCCCGAGGAGATCAGCGCCACTTTCTTGCCCGCACGGGCCGCTTCCAGCGCGTGGACGGCGCGGTCCAGCTCCTCGGTCATGCCTTTGCGCACGACCTCCTTGCCGTCCAGCAGGTCGGCCACCAGCTTGATGTAGGTGACATAGCCCACCACCACATCGGCCTCAGCGATGGCGGCGCGCGCACGCGTGGTCATGTGGTCGGTGTGGCCAGGGCCGATGCCCACCAGGCTGATGCTGCCGGTGGTGCCTGTGTTGCGTGGGGTGGTGACGGGGGTATCGGTGGTCATTTCGTTCCTTGTAACAAGCGGGAGTTCAAATCAGCCATGCGGCAGGTGTTCCGGTGTGGCGCTGGTGCCGGCGTTCCAGGACGGGTCCCAGGCGTTCTCGGTGAACACGGCCGACGCCGGACGCGCCTGGCGCCACTGTTGCTGGATGAGCATGGGTGTTTCGTAGAAGCGAGCAACCGGACCGATGCACAGCAGGCCCAGCGGCACTGCGCCCTCGGGCAGCGCCAGCAGCTTGTGCAGGTCGCCGGGTTCGAACAACGACACCCACCCGAGACCGAGGTTTTCGGCGCGCGCGGCCAGCCAGAGGTTCTGGACGGCGGCGCCTGCCGAGCACCACGCCATTTCGCTCGCCAGCGTGCGGCGACCGAACAGCGTGCCGTCGTCTGGCGCCAGCACCAGCGCCCACAACTCGGCGCACTCGCGCAGGCCTTCGACCTTCAGTGCCAGGAACTCGGCCGCGCGCGACCCCATGGCCTGGGCGGTGCGCATTCGCTCTTCGTCCACAGTGGCGGCCAGCCGGTCACGCAGTTCAGGAGAGGTGATGCGCAGCACCCGCAGGGGCTGCATCAGACCCACCGACGGAGCGGCGAGCAGCGCCGACTGCAGGCGCGCCCTGATGTCATCGGCAATCTGCACGCCCGCCCTGAAGTGGCGCATGTCGCGCCGCACCTGCATCAGCGAATGCATGGCTTCGCGTTCGCTGGCCGTGAAGCGACGCGCCGGATCGGTGTTGGCGACACAGGGCGGGATGGCCGTGCGGAGCGTCACGTGCGCCAAGGACACGGTGGCGTTGCGGCCGTCGTCGCCGCGCAACCGGTGCTTCTCGACGCACAGGGCAGAGGCCTCGGTGGTGCCGGCGGCGAGCATGGCGGCGGCTTCGGAGACCGAGGGGGTGCCCGTGTGGCGGCGCACGGTCTCCGACGGGTGAGGCACCACCACCTCGGCCAGCTGGGTGGCGGGGTAGAAGTGCAGCGGCCAGCCCGTCTGCGCCGCCAGCGCCAGCAGCGCGGGCTCGTCGGCCTTGAGCGTGATGCTGCCCACGCCGGTCACCTGCTGGCGTTGAAGTCCGGCCATGGCCAGGGCTTCATCGACCGCGCGCGCCAGCGTGGCCAGCGGCGTGCCGCGGTCGCAGCCGATCCCCAGGGCCACCTTCATGCCGCAGCTTCCGTGTGGCATTGGGAGGCGCTGGACACAGGCGGGCGGTACACCACCAGGCGCTCGTGCAGCGTTTGCCACAGCGCGTCGTCCACCGGGCGGTGGGTGATCCACAGCACCGCGCGGTAGCGGGTCAGATCCACATCTTCCAGCCGCGTGTAGCGGTGAATGCTCGGCGGCAGCGGCGTGGGTCGGGTCCACCAGTGCGGGCTGCCAGCCTCCTGCACCAAGGCCACAGCCTCTTCGTTGACCACGGCGGCCGAGACGCGGGTGATGTTGAGCTTGGGCGCCTCAATGTGCCAGCCCAGCTCGCGACCCAGGATATCGACCGGGATGGTCTTGCCCACGTCCGACGCGGTGGTGAGCACCGCCGTGGCGCCCAGCAGCGCGGCCACGGTCTCGGCCATGGCGTTGGCGCCGCCCACATGGCCCGAGAGCACCGGGATGGCGAACTGGCCGGCGTCGTCCACCACCAGCACGCCGGGGTCTTCGTCCTTGTTCTTCAGGTGCGGCGCGATCAGCCGCACCACCGCGCCCAGCGAGACGAAGAACACGATCTGGTCGAAGGCCTGGAAGAGTGGCCCGATCTGGTCCTTGAACGCGCCTTCGTAAGCCTGCACCGGGTTGGACAGGCCCTTGGTGGCCTCGGCAAACCTGGCCGCGACACAGAGCGACGCCTGCGGCAGCTGCTGCGCCAGCATGGCCGCCTGGGCGGCGCCGTGTTTGGTGATGGCGACCAGGCAGATGCGGGGAGGGGCGGTGTTGTCCGGGCTCATGGTGTGGTCTCCAGCGGTGGCAGGCCGCTCTTTTTCAGGCAGCCCTTGATGCGCTCGCCGCGCACGCGGTGGGGGTTCTTCACGATCAGCAGCGAGAGGTAGCTGACCTTGCTGCCGCGCAGCGTGAGCAGTTCAGGGCCCGAGAGGCGCCGCTCGTCCAGCGCGCCCACACGCTCCACGAAGTGCGCGCCGGCCAGCAGGTCGCGCGCCTGCAGCCAGTCCAGCAGGTCCTCGATCAGCGGCTTGATCTTCATGAGCACCAGGGTGTCGAAGTCGGGCAGCAGCCGGTCGACCGCGCCCACGCCGTAGGCGGCGGGCACGATGGCCACGGTGTCGTCCTGCTCGGCGAAGGGTTCGCCCACGTCGGCGCAGGCGGCGGTGAAGGAATTGACGCCGGCGGTCACACGCACCGGCACGCGTTCATCGAGCGCGCGCACGGTGCGGGCCAGGTGGCCGAAGGTGGCGTAGGTGGACGCGTCGCCTTCCACCAGGAACAGCACGTCGCGCCCGGCCTGCAGCCAGGGCAGCACGGTGTGCGCGGCCTTCAGCCAGGCACGCGCCAGCTTCTCGCCGTTGTGCGTCATCGGGAACAGCAGCGGCGCATGGGTCTCGGGCGGCGCCAGCCCGGCGCGCTGCACGATGTGCAGCGCATAGCTCGGCGTCTTGCCGCTGCGCACGGGGTACACCCAGACCGCGTCGTGGCGCTGCAGCGCGGCCCAGGCGGCGCGGGTGATGAGGCCGGGGTCGCCGGGGCCCAGCGAGAGGCCGTGCAGACTGCCCATGGGGGTTGCGGGTTCAGCCATGCGCGGTCTCCTCTGCCACCTTCGGCTCGGGCTGGTCGTGGCCCGTGGAGTCCACGCCGGCACACACCAGCCACACCGGGTTTTCGGCCGCCATGCGGTGCATGTGCAGGATGGGCCTGCTGCGCGCGGCCTGCAGCTGCACCACTTCCCAGTCGGCGTTCAGCGCCTGCAGCGCCTGGGTGGCTGTCGCCAGGTTCTCCAGCGTCACGAAGTTCATCACCATCCGGCCGCCGGGCCGCAGGCGCCGCTGCACCTGCGCGATCAGAACGGCCAGCTCGCCACCCGAGCCGCCGACGAACACCGCATCCGGGTCGGGCCAGTCGTCCAGGCCCTCGGGCGCCTTGCCGTGCCGCAGCGTGTAGTTGCTGATGCCAAAGGCCGCGTGATTGCGCCGGGCGATGGCGTGGTCGGCCTCGTTCTTCTCGATGGCGAACACATGGCCCTGCGGGCACAGGCGGGCGGCCTCCAGCCCCACTGAGCCACTGCCGGCACCGATGTCCCAGACCACGCTGTCGGCGCGCAGTTGCAGCCGCGCCAGGCTGACGGCGCGCACCTCCTGCTTGGTGATCAGGCCCTTCTCGGGCTGGCGCTGCTCGAAGGCGCAGTCCGCCAGACCGAAGCGCACCGGCTGCGGTCGCAGCCGGGTGCGCCACAGCAGCACCACGTTCAGCTCGGCAAAGCGCATGCGGGCCGCGTCGGCGGGGCTCAGTTGCGCGTGCACCTGCTCGTCGGCCTGCAGCAGGTTTTCCGCCACCGCCATGTGGAAATCGCTGCCCAGGCCTTCGGCCAGCAGCAGGCGGGCGACGCGGTCGGGGCTGTTGGCCGGGCTGGTCAGCAGCAGCAGGCGCTGCTCGGCGCGCAGTGCCTGGGCCAGCGCGTACAGGCCGTGCGCAGGTGGTGCGCCGCGCTGCCATTCGCCTGCGTCGGCGGCGTGCACGGAGACGATGCGCGCGTCCTGCCAGGCCAGGCCCACGCGGGCGCAGGCCAGTTGCAGGGTCGAGAGGTTTGGCAGGATCTCCAGCGCGTCCAGGCACAGGTGCTGAGCCAGGTAGGGCGCGATGCCGTGGCACAGCGGATCGCCGGTGGCCAGCACCACGCAGGCCTGGTGGGCCTCGCGCGCGGCGCGCACCCAGCCAGGCACGGCCTGGAGCTGGCCCGTCAGGTCGTGGGTGATGGCGCCGGGCTTGAGCGCGTGCCGGAACAGCGCCAGTGTGCGCGCGCCGCCGATCACCACGTCGGCCGTGCGCAGGTGGGCCAGCGCGGTGGCGCCGAGGCTGGCCACGCCGTCGTCGAGCACACCCATGACACGGCAGCGGTTGGGATCGTGGGAGAGAAGGTCGTTCATTCGGTGTCGAAGTCGGAGTGGTGGGTGTGGCCGATGCCGGTGCGCCCGGCGGTGGCGGGGCGGGGCCGTGCCTCGGCCGGGGCCGAGCGCACATCGGCCACCGGCCGGCCGCTGAAGTCGCACACCAGCACGCGCAGCGCAAAGGCGCGGCCGTAGCGGTCGGGCGCGGTCAGGGTGTCGATGGCGCGCTGCGCCAGTGCCTGGTGAAAGGCCGGGCCCAGGCCGCGCTCGACCATCAGCTCGGCGCCGAAGCGCGCGGTCTCGGCGGCGGCGATGGCCGCGCAGTCCTCGGCCGTGGCGCCGATCTGGCGGGCGATCTCGGCGACCAGGTCGGTGTCCACCACGTTGCGGTTGGCGTGGGTGATGGTCTCGCCCTGGGCGATCTTGGTGAGCTTGCCCACCATCACGCCCAACACCACCTCGGGCAGCCCCTGGGCCACCACCTCATCCAGCGCGTACCGCAGGAAGTCACCCATCTGAACGAAGCAGGCGGCGGGCAGGCCGGGCCGCTCCGCGCGCAGCGTCTGCATGGCGAAGGTCTCGGTGCGGCCGCCGGTGGTCAGCACCACCACGCCGTGGTCCAGCGTGGCCGCCACCTGGATGCCCTGCACCACGCTGGCCCGCCAGGCCGCGGTGGAATAGGGTTTGACGATGCCGGTGGTGCCCAGGATACTGATGCCACCCAGGATGCCCAGCCGCGCGTTGGTGGTCTTCTTCGCCATCTCCTGGCCGCCGGGCACGCTCACGGTGACTTCCAGCCCGTGCTGCGACAGCAGGCGCGGCGCGGCCTCGTGCAGGTTGTCGGTGATGTTCTGGCACGGCACCGGGTTGATCGCCGGCCCGCCCACCGCCAGACCCAGGCCGGGCAGCGTCACCGTGCCCACGCCGTCACCGGCCACGAACGTGATCTCGCCCGTGCGGCCGGGCAGCAGCCGCAGGTCCACCGTGAGGTGGGCGCCGTCGGTGCAGTCCGGGTCGTCGCCCGCGAACTTCACCACCATGGCGTGGGCGCTGTGCGCATCGCAGCGTCCGTCGTGCACCGCGAAGCGCACGCGCTGGCCGTTGGGCAGCAGGCTCTCCATGGCGTCGGGCACCTGCCCGGTTTCCAGCCCCTGAGCGGCGGCCCGGGCCGCTGCAGCCGCGCAGGCGCCGGTGGTGAAGCCGGTGCGGGTGCCGCGCGGGGTGGTGCTGTCCATGCTCAGGCGGCCTCGGCGCGCTGCTGCGCCTCGGCCAGCGCCAGCAGCGCATGCAGGGCCGCCACCACCAGGGTGGAGCCGCCCTTGCGGCCGCGGATGACGATCCAGGGCACGTCGGCGATCTGCGCCATCAGGTCTTTCGACTCCGCCGCCGACACGAAGCCCACCGGCATGCCGACCACCAGGGCAGGACGCACGCCCTCCTCCACGATCAGGCGCACCAACTCGATCAGGGCGGTGGGCGCGTTGCCGATGCCAACGATGGCGCCCTGCAGCAGGCCCAGCCGGTGCGCCTTGCGCATGGCCTGCACGGCGCGGGTGGTGTTCTGTGCATGCGCCTGCGCGATCACGTCGGCATCGCTGATGAACTGGTGCGTCGCCATGCCGAAATGCGCCAGACGTGGCCGCGACAGGCCCGAACAGATCATCTCCACATCGGCCACCACGGGCCTGTCGCCGCGCAGCATTGCGGACACGCCCGCGCGCACCGCGTCGGGATGGAAGTCGGTCAGGCCGTTGAACTCGAAGTCGGCGTTGGCGTGGATCATGCGGCGCACGATCGGCCACTGCTCAGCCGCGTAGCCGTGCGGACCGGCCTCGGTGTCGATGATGGCGAAGCTGTCGTGCTCGATGGCCTGGCCGGCGGCGGTGAGCTGCTCGGTGACGGTGTTGACGGTGCTCATGCAGCGGCGCCTTCGGGCGCATGGGTGTTTGCGTGGGCATGCACATGCACCGGGGCGTGGGTGTGCTGGTGCGAGTGACCGTGGCCCAGGTCGTGCGCGATCTCGCGGTAGCTGCAGCCGTCGCAGGGCAGCCGGCTGTCGGGCACACCTGCCAGCAGGTCGCGCACCCGCTGCTCCACCAGTTCGAAGATCTCTTTCTCGAAGCCGAAGTGCGTGCCGCAGGCAAAGCGGATCTGTGGGTACTGTGCCCGCAGGTGGTCGACCTGGCGGTGGATGCGCTGCATCAGCGTGCCGGTGTAGAGGTAGTAGGGCAGCACCACGATCTGGCGCAGGCCGATCAACACCTGGCGCTGCACCACGCGCTCCAGCCGCGGCCAGGTGATGCCGGTGAAGGCCAGGTCCACCAGCTCGTGGTCGCCATCCTCTTGCAGCCAGCGCGCCATCTTGGCCATGTCGCCGTTGGCGCCTCGGTCCGACGAGCCCCGGCCCAGCAGCACCACACCGGTGGTGGTGGGGTCGGGCATGTCCAGCGTGGTCATGGCCTGGCGCAGGCGGCGTTTGAGGATGGCGAGGATGGGGTCGCAGGCGCTCAGGTGCGGGCCGTAGAGGAACTCGACGCCGGGTGCGTGTTCGCGGGCGTGCTCGATGGCCTCGGGAATCTCCATCTTGGTGTGACCGGCGGCATTCAGGATCAGCGGCAGCACCAGCACGCGGCGCGACGACTGCGCCGCGGCCAGCAGGCCGTCGTGCAGCGAGGGCGCGGCGAATTCGATGAAGCAGACCTCGATGCGCCAAGCCGGCTGGCGCGCGCGCCACTGGTCGACGAAGTCGCGGATTTCCTGGTTGCCGGTGTCCTCGCGCGAGCCGTGGCCCACCAGCAGAATCGTGGTGTCGTTCATGTCGTGGCTTTCCTGAAACGGTGGGTGAAGCCCGGGTCGTAGAGCCGGGACCTGATCAGCTCGGGCCAGTGCCGCGCGCCCAGCGTGGGGCTGGCGATCACCATGGCCTGGCTGACGATGCCGGCGTTGCGGCACTGTTGTTTGATGGTGGCCAGCGTGCCGCGTACGATGCGCTCTTCGCCCGGCCAACTGGCCTTGTGCACCACCAGCACCGGCGCGTCCTCGGGCCAGCCGGCCTTGCGCAAGCCGGCCTCCACCTTGTGCAGCAGCGTGATGGACAGGAAGATGCACAGGGTGCAGCGGTGGGTGGCCAGGGCGGCGAGGTCCTCGCCGTGGGGCATGGGCGTGCGGCCCTCCACCCGCGTGAAGATGGTGGTCTGCGTGACCTCGGGCAGGGTGAAGCTCTCCACCGCGGCCGCCGCCGAGGCCATGGCCGAGGACACGCCCGGCACCACCGCCACCGGCACACCTGCCGCGTCCAGCGGCTGCACCAGTTCGATGAGCGTGCCGTAGAGGGCCGGGTCGCCGGTCTGCAGGCGCACCACGGTGTCACAGCGCGCCGCATTCGCGATCAGCCAGGCTGACATCTGCTCCAGCGTCATGTCCTTGCTGTCGGCGATGAGGCAGCCCGGCGGCGCCCAGCGGGTGGCCGCCTCGTCCACCAGCGAACCGGCGAACAGGATGGCCCCTGCGCGCGCGATCAGGTCGCGCCCCTTGACCGTGATCAGGTCCGGATCGCCGGGACCCGCCCCCACAAACCAGACCGTTCCGAGGCCCATGGTGTGCCCCCGGTCAGGCGGCGTGGTGCAAGCGGCGCTCCACCACCGCGCTGCCCGGCAGGCCGCGCAGCGTCTTGGCCAGTGCGAGCACGGCCAGGTCGATCAGCGGCTCGGCCAGCACCACGCTCATGTAGGCGGCACCAAAACTGCCGATGCTCACCAGGTTTTCAACGCCCATGCCGCGCCCGTAGAGCGCCCAGAAACCCACCCACAGCACGATCCCGCCCTGGTAGGCCAGGGACAGCTTCAGGGCCTGGCTGTAGCGCAGATCCACATAGGCCATGTGGTCGGGAATGACGCGCTGCGCCAGCGCCGCGGTGGCGAACAGCGGCACCAGCAGCGTGGTCACGTTCATGCCGTACTGCGGCAGGTCGAAAGGTGCAAAGAACAGGCCTTGGACCAGCAACCCGCCTGCCAGCCCGATGGCGGCTGGCGCCACGCCGAACAGCAGCATCAGCGTGGTGCCCAGAATCAGGTGGACCTCGGACACGCCCACCGGATGGTGCGGCAGCACCTCGAAGAAGCAGAACACCAGCGCCGTCGCCAGCAGGGCCCGCAACAGCAGGGCGGGTGCGCCGTCCTTTCTGATCGCGTCCGCCGACAGCTTGGCCGTGTAGCCGACGCAGGTGGCCGCTGTGGCGTAGCTCAGGGCGAGCTTGGCCCCGTCCACCAGACTTGGTTCGATGTGCATGAAGTGACTCCTTGGGTTGGATGCGTTGGACTCAACGCGGTTGGAAAGTCGGCAAAGACCCAAGGGAGAGGCGAGGACAGGTTCCAGCGGCGAACGGACAGCCCCCGGCCAGCGCACGCGAGGGCGCTGGCACAGATTCGCAAACTATGCGAAGGGACGACATGAGGACACCGGCGAAGACCCCTCACCGCCTTCCCCGACAGTGTTTGGGTAATGCGGCTGCGCTTTGCGGCGCAGCCTCCTTGTTGGCCGGTATCCGGGCTGACAGAACGTTTCCCAAAGCCTTCCCGGTGTGACCCAGTGGCAAATTTTTGAGAAATGGGGGCCTTGGCAATGCCTTGGACCACCCGTCTGCTTACCGTTGCGGGGGCAGCGCAGGTTAGGTTCGTCCGTGTGGGACTCGCCCTCCTGCTTCCCGTTGAACTGCAATGCCTGAACAGCACTGCGAGCACCAACAGCTTTTTATTCTATACCTGCAAAAAGAGCTCGAAGTCTTTTGAGCGGCAACGTTGCAATCACAGATCTCGTGCATCGGGGCTTCGAGCACATGCAAGCTGTGCGTTTTGGGCGACCTGGCCACGCCGCATTTCCCATGCTGCATTCCTGAGGCTGGGCTGCTTGCTTAGCGGGTGATTCGTTCCACCAAGACGTGCTCTCGAAGATGCATTTGACAGGTCAGACCGGCCGCTGGTGAACTCGATAAACCGTACGCGGCGGCAACCGTGCCCAACCACGTCGCGCGAATGGAGCCCGGCTGAGCGGTTCAGCCCATCGCTGCACAGCAGAAGACCCGGGACGAAGTCTGTTCATGACTCGGCTCATGCTTTCTCATCCCGATCCGAAGGTCGATAACCGCCGGAACCGGTCGCTCAATGACGCGTGCTTGAGGGGTCGCGGTGGCCCGCGGCTGCAACGGGCCGATGCGGTTGCCCTTGCAGCCGCATCGGCCGAAACCTCAGACCTTGTGCTTTTTCAGCCAGTCGTTGGCCAGCTTCTGGGCGTAGGTGGCAGCCGACTTGTCGTAGCTGGGGCGGTAGTCGGCGTTGAAGCCGTGGTCGACGTTGGGAAACACCACGATCTCCGAGCCGCTGCCGCCTTTGTTGATCAGGCCGCGCATCTTGGCGATGGTCTCCTGCTTGACGAAGGCGTCGATGCCGGAATACAGGCCCAGCACCGGCACCTTGATCTGGTCGGCAAAGTCGATCGGGTCTTCGGGGCGCAGGTCGGGCGTCTTCAGACCCTCAAGCAAACCGTAGTACGCCACAGCCGCATTCAGCTTGCTGTTGTGCCGCGCGTAGACCCATGCCGTGCGACCACCCCAGCAGTAGCCCACGAGGCCCGTGCGTTTGGCATCGGCTTTGCCGCTGGCGTGCGCGAAAGCCAGGGTGGCATCGAGGTCGGCGCAGACCTGGGCGTCTGGCACCTTGGAGACCACCTGCGAGAGGATCGACTGGATGTCGGTCATCTTCGACACGTCGCCCTGGCGTGCAAACATTTCCGGTGCAATGGCGTAGTAGCCCTGCTTGGCATACCGCCGGCACATGTCTTTGATGTGCTCGTGCACGCCAAAGATTTCCTGCACCACAAGGATCACCGGAAACTTGCCAGGCCCTGCGGGCATGGCCCGGTAGGCGGGGATCTTGCCGTCGGCCACAGGCACGCTGACCTCGCCAGCCACCAGTCCCTTGCTGTCGGTGACGATGGCCTGGGCCAGCACCGGGTTGGATGCCAGGGCGAAACCCGACGCCAGGGAGGTCATGACGAATCCGCGCCGCGAGGGGTGGGCGGATGCGGCTTGAGGCGGGTTCTGGAAGTCGATTGGCTTGAGGCCGTAGTCCATCAGTTTCATGAAAATTCCTTGGTTGGTTGGAGGTTGCGGGGTGGGGAAATCGTTGGGCATGGCACGCGGCGCGCGCCGTGCTCTTCAGGGGGATGAGGTCAGCGCCGCACGCAATGTCTGGAGCTGAGCGGTCAACGCCTGGCGTTGCTGGAGCGAGCACTGCGTGGCGCATGCGGCCTGGGCATACACGGCGTGCGCGCGCTTCTGGAGCGCTTTGCCTGCGGGTGTGAGGGAAATGATCACGGACCGCTCATCGTCGAGGCTGCGTTCCCGCCGCAGAAGACCCTGGGTGACCAACTTGCGCACCAGTGGAACCAATGTGCCGGCGTCCAGTGCCACCGTTTGTGCGAGTGCACCAGCCGTGAGTTCTTTGTGCTGCCACAGAGCCATCATCACAACGTATTGAGGGAAGGTGAGACCCAGGGGCGCCAGCAGCGGCCGGTAGGTCTTGCTCATGGCCAGGGACGCGGCATACAGCGCAAAGCACAGCTGGTTGCTGAGGAACAGAGCGGAATCTTCCGGAGTGACTGACTTGATCTTGGTCATGTGAAAACGCTTGCATGCATGCATGTTTGATCAAAGTATATTTGATCAAAGATATTTGTCCATGAAATTCAAGTCGCGCGGAAAGAATTCGATGGACGCGGGGTCGGAAGCCAGGCCGAGTGGGGCCCAGCGGTCCGAGATACGGTGGATTGCGTTTTCCGCAGCGGCCTGCTATTGGCTCGCAGGGCCCTGCCCCACCGTGGTGGCCGTGGCAGGCGGCGGGGTCCATCCGCCGCCCAGCGCCCGGTACACGGCCACCAGCGCGGTGGCTGTGCCCACCTGGGCCTGCACCAGTTGGTCGCGCGTGTTGAGCACTTCGCGTTCGGCATCCAGCACGGCCAGGAAATCGGTGACCCCGGCGTCATACCGCAGCCGGGCCAGGCCGGCGGCTTCTTCGGCGCTGCGGGCCGCCACGTCCAACTTTTCCGCGCGTTGGGCGCTGCGGCTGTAGCTGCTGAAGGCGCCTTCGGTTTCTTCCAGCGCCACGGCCACGGTCTGCTCGAAGCTGGCCAGGCTTTGTTGGGCGCGGGCTTCGCTGGCGCGGATGCGTGAGCGGATGGCGCCGAAATCAAACGGGGTCCAGCTGATGCCGGCGCCCAGTGCGTAGCGGGCCGACTGGCTGTCGTTCAAATCGCCAATGCGCGCGGCGTTCAGGCCGAGCAGGCCCGAGAGCGAGAGGCGCGGGTACAGCGCGGCGGTGGCCACGCCGATGTTGGCGGTGGCGGCGGCCAGCTCGCGTTCGGCGGCCATCAGATCGGGGCGGCGTTGCAGCCACTGCTCGATGGTGCCCACGGGCAGCGTGGCCAGGTCGGTCACGGGCAGGCCGGGCAGCGGCGCGGGTGCGGAGAGCTCGGCCAGCAGGCTGCGCGGTGTTTGCGCGGTGAGCGTGGCCAGGCGGAACACGCTGCTCTCAACAGCGCTCTGCAGCGAGGGCACGGCGGCTTCGGTGCTGGCCACCAGGCCGCGGGCACGCGCCAGGTCGAGCTGGGTGCCACGGCCGTTGTCCACGCGGGCGTTGGTGATGCCCAGCGCGTCGCGCTGGTTGACCAGGCTGGCTTCGGTCACGCGCAGGCGCTCTTGCAGGCCGCGCAGTTCCAAATAATTGCGTGCCACCTCGGCGGCCACCGCGGTGTGGGCCGCGTTCAGCCCGGCTTCGCTGGCGCTCACGCGGGCAGCGGCGGCTTCGCGGCTGCGGCGCACGCCACCAAACAAATCGATCTCCCAGTTGGCGACAAAGCTGGCGTCGTAAGCCGTGCCGGTGCGTGCGCTGCGGGTGGTGCCGGGCTGCTGGGTGATGGGGCGGATGGAGCGCTCAGCGCTGGCATCAATGCCCACGCCGGGCAGGCCGGCGGCGTCGGCCTCGCCCTGGTTGGCGCGGGCTTCCTGCAGGCGGGCCTGGGCAATGCGCACGTCACCGTTGGCTTGCAGGGCGCGCTCGATCAGGGCGCTCAGTTGCGCGTCGTTGAAGCTGCGCCAGAAGGTGGCAATGTCGGCGGCGGGCGCCTGGGTGTTCACCGCGGTGGCGCCGGCACTGATGAAGCGCGCGTCTGCCACGGCGGCGGGACGCTGGTAGTCAGGGCCCACGGCGCTGCAGCCTGCGAGCACAGCGGTGAACAGCACAGCGAAGGCAAAACGCTTATTCATGGTTGACTCCCTGCACGGCCACCTGCGGTGCGGCACCGCTGCGGCGTGCTCGGCGCCGGCTGCGCAAGAGCGCATAAAACACGGGGGTGAGGAAGATGCCGAACAAGGTAACGCCCAACATGCCGGAGAACACCGCAATGCCCATGGCACGGCGCATTTCGCTGCCGGCGCCGCTGCCCAGAATGAGCGGGATCACACCGGCGCAGAACGCAATGGAGGTCATGAGAATGGGGCGCAAGCGCATGCGGCAGGCGTGCACGATGGCGGCAAACAGCTCTTCGCCGCGCTCTTCCAGCTCCTTCGCAAATTCCACGATGAGGATGGCGTTTTTGCACGCCAGCCCCACCAACACGACGAGTGCCACCTGCGTGAAGATGTTCAAGTCCCCCGGCTGCATGAAGGGCGGAAAGCTGGAGAGCCACACACCAAACAGCGCCGACAAGATGCCCATGGGCACGATGAGCACGATCACCATGGGCAGGCTCCAGCTCTCGTATTGCGCGGCCAGCACCAGGATGACCAGCAACACCGAAATGGCCAGCACCGCCGCCAGGATGGGCACCTTGGTTTGGGTGCCCGGCAGGGTGATGTCGCGCGTCAAACGGTCCTGGTAGCTGAGCTCGGTCCACTCGTAGCTCATGCCGCGCGGCAGCGTTTTCTTGAGCAGGTCTTCAATCTCGCCTTCGGCCTGGCTGGCGGAGAAGCCGGGGTTGGCCGCGCCGTTGATGTCGGCCGAGGGGAAGCCGTTGTAGCGCGTGACGCGAGTGGGGCCAAAGGTGGGCTCCACCGTCATGAGCGCGCCCAGCGGCACCATCTCGCCGGCGGCGTTGCGCGTTTTCAGGTTGGTGATGGCTTCGGCGTTGTTGCGAAACGGCGCGTCGGCCTGCACCACCACCTGGTAGGTCTTGCCGAACTGGGTGAAGTCGTTCACGTAGAGCGAACCCAGGTTGACCTGCATGGTGTCGTAGATGTCGGCCAGGTTGATGCCCATCTGTTTGGCGCGCGTGCGGTCCACGTTGGCGTAGAGCTGCGGCACGTTGATGTCGTAGCCCGAGAACGGCGTGCCGATGCTCGACTGGGGGTTGCCGTACACCTGCCCCAGCGTGCCCCACACCGCGCCATACAGCGCCTGCTCACCGAGTCCACCCCGGTCCTGCACCTGCAGCTTGAAGCCACCGGCGTTGCCCAGGCCGTCCACCGCGGGCGGTGGCACCACAAACATGCGCGCGCCCTGGATCTGCTGGATCGCGCCGTTCACCTGGCCCAGGATCGCGCCTTTGCTCAGGTCGGGCGTGGTGCGTTCTTCAAACGGCGCGAGGCCGAAGAACACGATGCCTTCGTTGGGCGCGGCCGAGAAGCCGGCAATGGAGAGGCCGGGAAACGCCACCGAATCGATGATGCCGGGCACCTTGAGCGCGATGTCGCTCATCTCGCGGATCACGGCGTCGGTGCGGTCAATGGACGCACCCGCGGGCAACTGCGCAATGCCGATGAGGTATTGCTTGTCGGGCGCGGGCACAAAGCCGGCGGGAATGCGCGCAAACAGCAGCGCCATGACACCCAGCAACACGGCGTAGACGATGAGCGCGGCCGATTTGCGCCGCACCATGCCGCCCACGCGCTGACCGTAGCCTTCGCTGGCGCGGTGGAACACGCGGTTGAACCAGGCAAAGAAACCGCCGAGCACCTTGTCCATGCCGCGCGTCAAACGATCCTTGGGTGCGTCGTGCGGGCGCAGCAGCAAGGCCGAGAGCGCGGGGCTCAGCGTGAGCGAGTTGAAGGCCGAGATCACCGTGCTGATGGCGATGGTCACGGCGAACTGTTTGTAAAACTGGCCGGTGAGGCCGGGCACAAACGCCAGCGGCACGAACACCGCGCACAGCACCAGCGCAATGGCGATGATGGGGCCCGACACCTCCTGCATGGCCTTCACCGTGGCTTCGTGCGGCGTGAGCCCGCTCTCGATGTTGCGTTCCACGTTTTCCACCACCACGATGGCGTCGTCCACCACGATGCCGATGGCCAGCACCAGGCCAAACAGCGTGAGCGTGTTGATGGAATAGCCGAGCAGCAACAGGAACGCGAAGGTGCCGACGATGGACACCGGCACCGCCAGCAGCGGGATGATGGACGCGCGCCAAGTCTGCAAAAAGATGATGACCACCAACACCACGAGCGCAATGGCTTCGAGCAGCGTGATCACCACTTTTTCAATGGAGGTCTGCACGAAGCGCGTGGGGTCGTAGACGATGCTGTAGCTCATGCCGGGCGGAAAGTTCGCCTTCAGCCGCTCCATGGTCTCGCGCACGTTGTTCGACAAGGCCAATGCGTTAGAGCCCGGCGCCTGGAACACCGCGATGGCCGCGGCTTCCTTGTTGTTGAGCAGGCTGCGCAGCGCGTAGCTGCCGGCCGAGAGCTCCACGCGGCCGATGTCGCGGATGCGGATCATGCCGCCGGTGGCGGGCTCGGCGCGCACGATGATGTCGGCGAACTGCTCTTCGGTGGTCAACCGCCCTTGCGTGTTCACCGCGAGCTGGAACTCGGTGCCGGTGGGTGCGGGCGGTGCGCCCACAGTGCCGGCGGCCACCTGCGCGTTTTGTTCGCGAATGGCGGCAATCACTTCGGCCGTGGTGAGGCCACGCGCGGCGAGCTTGGTGGGGTCGAGCCAGACGCGCATGGCGTAGTCGCCCGCGCCAAACAAAATGACCGAGCCCATGCCCGGAATGCGCAGCAAATCGTCGCGCACATTGAGCTGGCCGTAGTTGCGCAAATAGAGCGCGTCGCGGCTGTTGTCCGGGCTCACCAGGTGCACCACCATGGTCAGGTTGGGGCTGCTCTTTTCGGTGGTCACGCCGATCTGCCGCACGATCTCGGGCAGGCGCGGCAGCGCGCGGTTGATGCGGTTCTGCACCGCGGTTTCAGCGGCCTCGGGGCTGGTGCCGATCTTGAAAGTGACGGTGAGCGTCATGGCGCCGTCGGCGGTGGCCTGCGAATCAAAGTACAGCAGGTTCTCGATGCCGCTGATCTGCTCTTCCAGCGGCGTGGCCACGGTCTCGCTGATCACGCGCGGGTTGGCGCCGGGGAACTGCGCGCGCACCACGATCTGGGGCGGCGCAACCTCGGGGTACTCCGAGAGCGGCAACTGGAAGATGGCCAGGGTGCCGACGAGGAAGATGAAGATGGACAACACGGCGGCAAAGCGCGGCCGGTCGATGAAGAAGCGTGAGATGTCCATGGTGGCGCTCCGCTCAGTTGGCGGGGGCCGGGGCCTGGGGAGCAGGAGCCGCCGGGATCGGCATGCCCTGCGCGTCCACCTTGAGCACCTGCGGCGCCACCGGCACACCCGGAATGATGCGCTGCAAGCCGTCCACCACCACGTTCTCGCCGGCCTTGAGCTGGCCGCCGCCAACCACACGCATGCCACCCTGCAAAGCGCCGAGCTGCACACCGCGGAACTGTGGCTGGCCGTCGGCCCCCACCACCACCACGAACTTCTTGCTCTGGTCGGTGCCGATGGCGCGCTCGGGCACCATCACGGCCGCATACGGGGCGCTGGTGGCCATGGTCAGGCGTGCGGCGAGACCCGGCACAAACTGGCCCTGGCTGTTGTCGAAGCTGGCGCGCAGGCGGATGGCACCGGTCTGCGGGTTGAGGCGGTTGTCCACAAAGTCGAGCGTGCCCTGGTGCGGGAAGCCGTCTTCGTTGGCCAGGCCCATGCGCACGGCGGGCGTTTTTTCGTTGGCCGTGCGGATGCGCAGGAAGGTCTGCTCGCTGCCGTCAAAGTAGGCGTGCACGCGCGACACACCGGCAATGCTCGTGAGCACACTCTGCTCGTTGACCAGGTTGCCGGCCGTGATGTTGGCCCGCGAGGCACGCCCGGCAATGGGTGCGCGCACGGTCGTGTACGACAGGTTGAGTTGCGCCACGCGCAAGGCGGCTTGCGCGGCCTTGATGTCGGCGTCGGTGGTGCGCGAGCTCGACGAGAGCTGGTCGAACTCCTGCCGCGAAACGGCTTTGGCATCGAGCAACTTCTGCGCGCGGGTGACCTCGGTGGTGGCGAGCTCGGCGCGCGAGCGGGCGGCGGCCAGTTGAGACTCGGCACGGGCCACCTCGGCCTGGAAGGGGCGCGGGTCGATGGTGAAGAGCAACTGGCCTTTGGTGACCAGCGCGCCGTCGGTGAAATGGACCTTGTCCACCACACCGCCCACGCGGGGGCGCAGTTCAACGTATTCGGCGGCTTCCAGCCGGCCGCTGAAGGTTTCGCTGTCGGAGACGGTGCGGGCCACCGCGGGCGCCACGCTCACCGGCGGGGCCTGGGGTGGGCCGCCTTGTGCGTCGGCAGGACCGCCGCAGGCGCTGAGCCACGCCGTGGCCACCAGAAGAAGAGACCACAACGCCAGAGGGATGCCCCGGCGCGATGCGCGCGACGAATTGTTCATGTTCAAAGCCTGAAAAGGGTTCATGACCGTTCCCGAATCAGGAAGGCGCACCGGTGAAAGTGGGCCATCAAACTCCCTGCAGCGCGTTGACGCACAGGGAACTTTCCGGTCGGGGGTTTATCAACGGCGCGAGCATAAGGTCACTCGGCCAGCCGCACCGCTACCGTTCGGCAGAGGCCTGCGTCGGGCACAAGGTCTTTGCGCCGGTGCACACGCGGTCGCCGGTTTTGTGCACGAAGCGCTCACGCATCGGCGTCAGCTGCCGGGCAGTTCTTCCCGCGCTTCCACCACCAGCTGGCTCACCACCGCGCCCGACGCAGCAGCCACCGCACGCACCCGCAGCGCCCGCCCGGTGGGCAGTTCGATGCGGCAGTGGTAGTCCAGCCCGTCGGTCTGGCCGGGGCTGTTGCTGGCGATGCGACGGGTCCATTTCTGCTGGCCGTCGAGCTCCACGGTCAAGGCATGCCAGGCGAGCGCCAGCGGCTGCGGCACGCGCACCACCAGCGTCACGTCCACGTCAAACGTGCGGTGGCGTTCCAGCGAGCCAGGGATGTTGAGCACCGCCACCGAAGCGCCGCCCTCACAGCGCCAGACTTCGGCTTGCGGCTTCATGCGCTGAGCAGCTTTTTCAGTTCGCCCGTTTCGATGAGCCGGGCCACGTCTTCGGCGCCACCCACGAGCACGCCGCGCACGAACACCATGGGGAAGGTGGGCCAGCCGGTCCACATCTTCAGGGCATTGCGGCGGCGCCACTGCGAAAAGTAGCTGCCGATCTCCAGGTAGCCGTGGGCCACACCGGCGGCGTCGAGTGCCTTGCGGGCTTTGCCCACCCAGGGGTTGCCCGACATGCCGAACACCATGACGGCGTTGGTGGCCACACCGGCCTGGGCCTGGCGCAGCAGATCGGCATGGAGGTTGGCCACCTTCTGCCGGATGGCGGGGTGGATGGCGGCTTCGTCGAGCAGGGGGCGGGGCATGGGCGGTTTTTGGTGGTGGAATGCCCGGAACTTTAGTGCCATCAAGATCCCCTTGTGGATCCGGGTTTGTGGAACTTCGCCCTTAGCACTCACTCACAGAGAGTGCTAACATTCTTGGAACACACCTGAGGAGGTTCGATATGTCCCACTCACTTGCCCCCATGGCCGCCGCTTCCGGTGGCCAGCTTGCCCCGGCCAACCCCTGGGCGCTGGTGCCGCCGCTGGGCAATCTGGATGCCTACATTTCCGCGGTCAACCGCCTGCCGCTGCTCACGCTGGACGAAGAGCAAAAGGCCGCGCGCCGCCTGCGCGACGACAACGACCTGGAGGCCGCCGGCCAGCTGGTCATGTCGCACCTGCGCCTGGTGGTGTCGATCGCCCGCCAGTACCTGGGCTACGGCCTGCCCCACGGCGACCTGATCCAGGAAGGCAACGTCGGCCTGATGAAGGCGGTGAAGCGCTTTGACCCGGACCAGGGCGTGCGCCTGGTGAGCTACGCCATGCACTGGATCAAGGCCGAGATCCACGAATACGTGTTGAAGAACTGCCGCATGGTCAAGCTGGCCACGACCAAGGCACAGCGCAAGCTGTTCTTCAACCTGCGCTCGCGCAAGCAGGGTTTCCGTTCGGACGCGCTCGATGGCGACACCCACCGCGAAGTGCTGAGCGATGTCGAGGTCGGCATCATGGCCAAAGAGCTCAATGTGAAGCCGGAAGAAGTGCGCGAAATGGAGACGCGCCTCTCGGGCGGCGACGTGGTGCTGGACCCCACCCCCGGTGACGACGGCGAAGACGCTTTCGGCCCAATCGCCTACCTGGCAGACGCCACCCACGAACCCACAGCGGTGCTGGAGTCGGCCGAGCGGGATGCGCTGGCCACCGAAGGCGTGGCCCAGGCCATGAGCGAGCTGGACGACCGCTCGCGCCGCATCGTGAGCGAGCGCTGGCTCAAGGTGAACGACGACGGCTCGGGCGGCATGACGCTGCACGAGCTGGCGGCTGAATACGGTGTGAGCGCCGAGCGGGTGCGCCAGATTGAAGTGGCGGCCATGAAAAAGATGCGCAAGGCGCTCGCGGCTTACGCCTGAATATTTCAACCGCGCAAAGCAAGAAGCCGCCCTGTTGGGCGGCTTCTTTTTGGGGGGTGCTAGGTGGCTCAGTGCTCGCGCCTGAGCGCAGGGAACAGGATCACATCGCGGATGCTGGCGCTGTCGGTCAGCAACATCATCAGGCGGTCGATGCCGATGCCGCAGCCACCGGCCGGGGGCATGCCGTATTCGAGTGCGCGGATGTAGTCGGCGTCGAAGTGCATGGCCTCATCGTCGCCGCCGTCCTTGGCCGACACCTGCGCATGGAAGCGTGCGGCCTGATCTTCGGCGTCGTTGAGTTCCGAGAACGCATTGCCGAATTCGCGGCCCGTGATGTAGAGCTCAAAGCGCTCGGTCACTTCGGGCTTGGCGTCGTTGGCGCGGGCCAGCGGCGAGATTTCGGTGGGGTGGTCCATGATGAACGTCGGGTTCCAGAGCTTGTCTTCGACCTTCTCCTCAAAGTACATCACCTGCAGACTCGCCAGGCTGCGGCTGGAGAGCTGGTGCTTGGCTTCGTTCAGACCGAGCTTCTTCAACTGGTTCAGCAGCCATTCCATGCTGTCCACGTTCTCGCCCGCCTCGGTGTGCTTGAGGATGGCTTCGCGGATGGTGAGCCGCTCGAACGGTGAGGTCACGTCCACCGGCTGGCCCTGGTAGGTCAGCGGCACGTCGCCGCGCACCTCGCGCACCACATGGCGGATGAGGTCTTCGGTGAAGCTCATCAGATCCTGGTAGTTCCAGTACGCCGCGTAGAACTCCATCATGGTGAACTCGGGGTTGTGGCGAACGCTGATGCCTTCGTTGCGGAAGTTGCGGTTGATCTCGAACACGCGGTCGAAACCACCCACCAGCAAGCGTTTGAGGTAGAGCTCGGGCGCGATGCGCAGGAACATCTCCTGATCCAGCGCGTTGTGGTGCGTCTTGAACGGCTTGGCGTTGGCGCCGCCCGGGATCGGGTGCAGCATGGGCGTTTCGACTTCGAGAAACCCGTGGCTGACCATGAACCCGCGCAGGCTGGAGATGCCGCGGCTGCGGTTGACGAAACGCTGGCGCGCGCTCTCGTCGGTCATCAGGTCCACATAACGCTGGCGGTACTTGATCTCCTGGTCGGCGATGCCGTGGAACTTGTCGGGCAGCGGGCGCAGGCTCTTGGTGATGAGGCGAACGCTGTCGGCGTGGATGGTCAGCTCACCGGTACGGGTGCGGAACAGCACGCCTTCGGCCGCCACGATGTCGCCCAGATCCCAATGTTTGAACGCGTTGTGCAGGGCCTCGCCCACGCTGTCGTTGTTCAGGTAGATCTGGATGCGGCCACCGCTGGGGCCGAACGAAGCGTCCTGCAGCGTGGCGAAGCTGGCCTTGCCCATCACGCGCTTGAGCATCATGCGCCCGGCCACGCTGGCGCGCACCGGGTTGGCTTCCAGCACTTCCTTGGTGGTTTCGCCATGCACCGCGAACAACTCCGCCGCCTTGTCGGAAGGTTTGAAGTCGTTCGGGAAGGCCACGCCCTCGCCCCGCTGCTGCGCTTCGCGCATCGCCTTGAGCTTCTCGCGGCGCTCCGCGATCAGCTGGTTGTCGTCGTGCGCCGGGGCGCTGGCATCGGGGGTGTGGACTTGGGTCATGAATGAAAAGAGGGTTGAGCACCGGTGTGCGCAACCCTCAATTGTAGGTTTTGAAGCACCCCCCGCCGCGCTGACGCGCGTCCCCCCTCAAGGGGGGCGCACTCTACGGCCCGGCGAAGCCGGTTCCGTGAGTGCTCTTGAACAGGCCCTCCGCCCCCGGAAATGTTATTGGCGACTGCGGGGTGGCGTGCTATTCGCCGAGGTAGGCTGCGCGCACTTTCGGGTCATCCAGCATGTCGCGCCCCTTGCCGGTCATGATGATCTCGCCCGAGTCCATCACGTAGCCCCGGTCGGCAATCTGCAGCGCGCGGCGGGCGTTCTGCTCCACCAGCAGGATGGTCACACCCTGCTTGGACACGTCGCGCACCACCTCGAAGATCTTGTCGACCATGATGGGCGACAGGCCCATGGACGGCTCGTCGAGCAGCAGCACCTTGGGCTGGCTCATGAGCGCGCGCGCCATGGCCAGCATCTGCTGTTCGCCACCGCTCATGGTGCCGGCGAGCTGGTCCTTGCGTTCGCGCAGGCGCGGGAAGATGTTGAACATCTTCTCGATGTCCTGCGCGATGCCGGGCTTGTCGTTGCGGATGTAGGCGCCCATCTGCAGGTTTTCGGTGATCGTCATGCGTGTGAACACGCCACGGCCTTCCGGCACCATGGCCAGGCCCTGTTTCACCAGGTCCCAGGCGCCTTTGCCCTTGATGCTCTGGCCCATGTACTCGATGTCACCAGCTTCAAAAGCCAGCGAACCGGTCACGGCCTTCATGGTGGTGGTCTTGCCGGCGCCGTTGGAGCCGATCAGCGAGATCAGCTCGCCTTCGTTCACTTCCAGGTCGATGCCCTTGACGGCCTTGATGCCGCCGTAGGCGACCTTCAGGCCGCTGATTTTGAGGAGTGTGTTTGCCATGTCTATCGGTCCTTGATCAGTGGCCACCGGTGCCGAGGTAGGCCTCGATCACCTTGGGGTCCTTCTGCACGTCGGCAGGGGAACCGGAGGACAGTTGTTTGCCGTAATCCAGCACGGTCACGCGGTCGCACAGGCCCATCACAAGCTTCACGTCGTGTTCGATCAGCAGGATGGTGCGGTTGTCGTTGCGGATCTGGTCGATCAGCTCGCGCAGCTGCACTTTTTCGGTGGCGTTCATGCCGGCGGCGGGCTCGTCGAGTGCGATCAGCTGCGGGTCGGTGGCCAGAGCACGTGCGATTTCCAGGCGGCGCTGGTCACCATAGCTCAGCGTGCGCGACTTGTAGTCGGCGAACTTCTCGATGCCCACATAGGCCAGCAGCTCGCGCGCACGCGCCGTGATTTCGGCTTCTTCGCGCTTGAAACCGGGCGTGCGCAGCACCGCGCCGATCAGGCCCGAATGCGTGCGCACATGGCGCCCGACCATCACGTTCTCCAATGCCGTCATTTCGGCAAACAGGCGGATGTTCTGGAAGGTGCGTGCGATGCCCGCCTTGGCCACTTCGTGCACCGCGCTGGGCGTGTAGGGCTTGCCGGCGAGTTCGAACGTTCCGCTGTCGGGCGTGTACAGGCCGGTCAGCACGTTGAAGAAGGTGGTCTTGCCGGCGCCGTTGGGGCCGATCAGGCCATACACCTGGCCGCGTTTGATTTCCATGCCCACGTCGCTCAGGGCCTGAAGGCCGCCGAAGCGTTTGGAGACATTGGCAACTTTGAGGATGGTTTCGGTCATTGAAGTTGCTCCGCTCACTTGGACAAGGACTTGCCGTGCTCGGGGGCGGGCCACAAGCCTTTGGGACGGATGAGCATCACGATCACCATGGCCAGTGCAATCAGCAGCTGGCGCAGGATTTCAGGGGCCAGGCGGCCGTCGGTCATGGCTGTGAGCGGGTGCGCCACATGGCGCAACAACTCGGGCAGACCCGCCAGCAGCAAGGCGCCCAGCACCACGCCCGGAATGTGGCCGATGCCCCCCAGCACCACCATGGCCACCACCATCACCGACTCCATGAGCGAGAAGGATTCGGGCGACACGAAGCGCTGGAAGGAAGCAAACAGAACCCCGGACACGCCACCGAACGAAGCGCCCATGCCGAAGGCGAGCAGCTTCAGGTTGCGGGTGTTCAGGCCCATGGCCTTGGCAGCGATCTCGTCTTCACGAATGGCCATCCAGGCGCGGCCGATGCGTGAGTCTTGCAGGCGGTACGAAATGATGATGGCCAGGACCACGAAGAAGAGGAACAGGTAGTAATAGAGCGTGACCGGCTGGAAGGTGTAGTCCCCGATGGTCAGGCGTTGGCCGAGGTCCACCCCGAAGACCGAGATGGTGTCGATCTGGCTGATGCCCTTGGGCCCGTTGGTGATGTTCACCGGACGGTCCATGTTGAGCAGGAAGATGCGGATGATCTCGCCGAAGCCCAGCGTGATGATGGCCAGATAATCGCCGCGCAGCTTGAGCGTGGGCGCACCCAGGATCATGCCGACGATACCGGCCACCAAAGCGGCCACGATCATCACGATCCAGATGCTGTAGTGGATGCCCTCCGGGAACATGGCCTTGATGGCGGGGAAGGTGTCGGTGAGGTGGGGCGAGCCCAGCAGCGCAAACACATAGGCACCCACCGCGAAGAACGCGATGTAGCCCAGGTCGAGCAGGCCGGCGTAGCCCACCACGATGTTCAGGCCCAGGGCCAGCAGCACATAGAGCAGCGCGATGTCGACAATGCGCACCCAGGAGTTGCTGCCGGTGGATTGCAGCAGGATGGGCAGCAGCAGGAGGGCTGCTCCCGCGATCAGGAAGACGATCAGCTTGCCGGTTTTGGTGTTCATCATGTGATGTCTCCTGGCGGTCAGGCGCGATCGGCCACACGCTCACCCAGCAGGCCTGAGGGGCGCAGCGTGAGCACGACGGCCAGCACGATGAAAGCAAAAATGTCGGTGTACTGGCTGCCCAGGACACCGCCGGTGAGCTTGCCGAGGTAACCAGCGCCCAGCGATTCGATCAAGCCCAGGGCAATGCCCCCGACCACCGCACCGGCGAGGTTGCCGATGCCGCCCATGACAGCAGCCACGAAGGCCTTGAGGCCGGGCATGAAGCCCATGGCGTGCTGCACGGTGCCGTAGTTCGAAGCCCACATCACACCGGCAATGGCCGCGAGCATGGCGCCGATGATGAAGGTGGCCGAGATGACGACGTCGGGCTTGATGCCCATGAGCGCGGCCACGCGCGGGTTCTCGGCGGTGGCGCGCATGGCGCGACCCAGATTGGTGCGGTTGACCAGCCACATCAGGAACGCCAGCGTGATGACGGTGGTGGCCAGGATGGTGATCTGCGTGATGGAGATCACCGCGCCGCCGAAATGAAGCGGCTCGGTCGGCAGCATGTTCGGATACGACTTGGGGTTGGGCTTCCAGATGATCATCGCGAACGTCTGCAAGAGCAGCGACATGCCGATGGCCGTGATCAGCGGTGCCAATCGGGACGAGTTGCGCAGTGGGCGGTAGGCCAGCTTCTCGATCGTGAAGTTGAGGGAGGCGCAGACCACCATGGCGATGATCACCGCGAACAGCAGCACCAGCCAGCCAGGCATGCCGGGTGTGGCATCCTGCATCACGCCGATGATGGTCCAGCTGGTGAGAGCGCCCACCATGAGGACGTCGCCGTGGGCGAAATTGATCAGCCCGATGATGCCGTAGACCATGGTGTAACCCAAAGCCACCAGCGCATACATGCTGCCCAGCACCAGACCGTTGATGATCTGCTGTAGCAAAACTTCCATGAGGGTTCTCCGTGTGTGTGACAGGCCGAGAGGCGCTTGTGGCGCTGGCCGGTTTCAACCTAGCAAAAAACCCGCCAGACGTAACCTGAAAACAGGACAGACTGCGGGTCGGTGGGCGATTGTAGCGATGGGGTACTGGGCTCCCCATGCGTGTAAGCCCTTAGCGGACGCGGGTTTACCCGGGGATTCGAATCGCGGCGCTGCTTGCATCAGCGCGATTGGGAATGCATTAGTTCTTTTGATCGTTGCGTTTTTTGAGTTCGCGCAGCTTATCGGCGATGCGCAACTCCAGTCCTCGCTCGACCGGGCGGTAGAAACCGGGCTCGGCCATGCCCTCGGGCAGGTAGCGTTCGCCGGCGGCAAAACCACCCTCTTCGTCGTGCGCGTAGCGGTAGCCCTTGCCGTGGTCGAGCGCTTTCATGAGCTTGGTCGGTGCGTTGCGCAGGTGCATGGGCACCGGGCGCGTGCCGTCTTTCTTGACCCAGGCCTTGGCTTCGTTGAAGGCCTTGTAGACCGCGTTGCTCTTGGGCGCCACGGCCAGGTAAATCACGCATTCGGCCAGGGCCAGCTCGCCTTCGGGGCTGCCCAGGCGCTCATAGACCTCGGCCGCGTCCAGCGCCAGGCGCAGGGCGCGCGGGTCGGCCAGGCCAATGTCTTCGGCCGCCATGCGGATGAAGCGGCGCGCCATGTAGCGCGGGTCGGCGCCTCCGTCGAGCATGCGCACGAACCAGTACAGCGCTGCGTCCGGGTCGGAGCCGCGCACGCTTTTGTGCAGCGCGCTGATGGTGTCGTAGAACTGGTCGCCGCCCTTGTCGTAACGGCGCATGCGCTCGCCCAGCACCTTGAGCAACCAGGCGTCGGTGATCTCGGCGAGCTTCTCGCTGCCGGCCGCCACCGACAACGTCTCCAAGGTATTGAGCAGGCGGCGGGCGTCACCGTCGGCGTAGGCGATCAAGCGATCGATGGCGGCCAACTCAATGGCGGGCACCGCATCGATGGCCTGTGCCTTGGTCACGATCAGCTTCAGGTCGTCTTCCGACAGCGGCTGCAGCACGTACACCGCGGCGCGCGAGAGCAAGGCCGAATTGACCTCGAACGAAGGGTTTTCGGTGGTGGCGCCGATGAAAGTGAACAGGCCACTCTCCACGTGCGGCAAAAAGGCGTCCTGCTGGCTCTTGTTGAAGCGGTGCACCTCGTCAACGAACAGGATGGTGCGCTGGGGCGAGAGCCCGGTGCGCGCAGCTTCAGCCCGCTCCACCGCTTCGCGGATGTCCTTCACACCACCGAGCACCGCGCTGATGGTGAGGAACTGCGCATCGAACGCGTCGGCCATGAGCCGCGCGATCGTGGTTTTGCCCACACCGGGTGGTCCCCAAAGGATGCAGCTGTGCGGCTGGCCCGATTCAAACGCCAGGCGCAGCGCCATGCCCTCGCCCAGCATGTGTTGCTGGCCGATCACCTCGGCCAGCGTGCGCGGACGCAGCCGCTCGGCCAGGGGCGCGTGGGAGCTGGGCGCAGGCACAGGTTTCAGGGCCGCATGACCGAAGCGCCCGCTGGCGGTTCGAACTTGAAGTCGGCGGCCTTCAAAGGCGCGTTGGACTGCCAGTTGTTGAAGGTGAGCACCGAGCGTTGGCCCAGGCTGTCTTCAATGTCGAGCACCGAAAGCTGGCCTTGCTTGAAGCCCACGCGCACCATCTGCAGTTGGCCGTTGCGGTCTTTGGGTTTGGCTTCCAGCCACTCCAGGCCGTCTTTGGCCACGCCGGGTTTGAGGTCAAACGCGTCCGACAAACCCTTGAGGTCAGTGCCCGCGGCAATCAGGGCCGCGGGCGTGCTGCCCAACACCTCTTTCTGGCTGCGCGCGGTCACCTGGTTCAGGTCAACGTCGTAAAGCCAGAGCATCTGGCCGTCGGCCACGATGGTCTGCTCAAACGGTTTGGTGTATTCGAACCGGAAGCGGTTGGGCCGCAGGAACTCGAAGGTGCCGGTCGACGTTTTGCTGCGCGCCACGGTGTCAGTGGCGCGCTTGGGCGAGGTCACGACCTGGGTGAAGCCGGCCTTGCCGCTGCTCACTTCACGCAGGAATTTTTCGAGGTCCTGGAGACCGTCGGCCCAGGCGCCCATGGAGGCAAGACTCAGGGAACACACAAGCAACAATTTTTTCATCATGGATCTGATCCGGTTGCGCCGGCTCGGTTCAAGCCGGCGTCATTCGCCGCGTGCCGGCACCAGGATGTCCCGCTGCCCGCTCGATGTGAGAGCACTCACCAAGCCTGCGTTTTCCATGTCTTCGAGCAAGCGGGCGGCGCGGTTGTAGCCGATCTTGAGCTTGCGCTGCACATAGGAAATGCTGGCCTTGCGGTCCTTGATGACGATTTCCACCGCTTGGTCGTAGAGAGCATCTTTTTCACCGTTGCTCTCACCGCCGCCTTCGCCGAACAGGTCGCCACCCTCGCCATCGGCCACGCCGCCTTCCAGCACGCCGTCGATGTAGTTGGGCTCGCCGCCCTGCTCCTTGAGGTAGGCCACCACGCGGTGCACTTCGTCATCGCTCACAAACGCACCATGCACCCGGATCGGGAATCCTGTACCCGACGGCATGTAAAGCATGTCACCCATGCCCAGCAAACTCTCGGCGCCCATCTGGTCGAGGATGGTGCGGCTGTCGATCTTGCTGCTGACCTGGAACGACAGGCGGGTGGGGATGTTGGCCTTGATCAGGCCGGTGATCACGTCCACGCTGGGACGCTGCGTGGCCAGAATCAGATGGATGCCGGCCGCGCGCGCCTTCTGCGCCAGGCGGGCAATGAGCTCTTCGATCTTCTTGCCGACCACCATCATCAGGTCGGCCAGTTCGTCGATCACCACCACGATGTAGGGCAGGCGCTCCAGCGGCTCGGGCTGCTCGGGCGTGAGGCTGAACGGGTTGCCGATGATCTCGCCGCGCGCCGTGGCTTCGTCGATCTTCACGTTGTAGCCGGCCAGGTTGCGCACACCCAGCTTGCTCATGAGCTTGTAGCGCTTCTCCATCTCGGCCACGCACCAGTTCAGGCCGTTGGCCGCGTGCTTCATGTCGGTGACCACGGGTGCGAGCAGGTGCGGGATGCCTTCGTAGACGCTCATCTCGAGCATCTTGGGGTCGATCAGCAGCAGGCGCACGTCGCGCGCGTCGGCCTTGTACAAGAGCGACAAAATCATCGCGTTGATACCGACCGATTTGCCCGAGCCGGTGGTACCGGCCACCAGGCAGTGCGGCATCTTGGCCAGATCGGCCACGATAGGCTGGCCACCGATGTCCTTGCCCAGGCCCATGGTCAGCATGGACTTGGCGTCGTTGTAGACGGCCGAGCCGAGGATCTCGCTGAGCTTGATGGTCTGGCGCTTGGCGTTGGGCAGCTCCAGCGCCATCAGGTTCTTGCCCGGGATGGTCTCGATCACGCGGATGGAGACCAGCGAAAGCGAGCGCGCCAGATCGCGCCCGAGGTTGACGATCTGCGAGCCCTTCACGCCGGTGGCGGGCTCGATCTCGTAGCGCGTGATCACGGGACCAGGTGCTGCGGCGACCACGCGCACGTCCACACCAAAATCCTTGAGCTTCTTCTCGATCAGGCGGCTGGTCATCTCCAGCGTCTGGCTGTCCACACCGGCCTGG
>NZ_JBLYYB010000105.1:0-67491 GCF_048549895.1 Hydrogenophaga sp. | reverse complement strand
CTGCAAGCACCATGCGCACAATATGCGCATTCCTTCGTTTGGAGTGTCCAACATGCAAGCCACTGGAGCCTCGACCCGCAAGCGCCCCGTCAACCTCACGATGAACGAGGCGTTGGTGGCGCAGGCCAGAACCTACACCAACAACCTGTCAGCGACCATGGAATCGTTGCTGGCGGAGTTCGTCGAGAACCAGCAGAGCGCGCAACGCAACCGTCAACGGAAGGCCGACGTCTGTGCGGCGGACTGGAATGCGGTGCACGACGTGGTGGGTTCGTTTGCAGACGGGCACTCCACTTTGTGATGGCGCAGTTCGATGTTCATCGCAACAAGGGGGCCTTGCGTGATTCGATCCCGTTCGTGGTGGTGGTGCAGTCCGCCCAGTTTGACCGTTACCGAAGGCGCGTTGTTGTCCCGCTCGTGCGGCAGTCCCTGCTTCCGCGAGACACCCCCACCGTGGGCGCCCGAATGAACCCGGCTTTTGTCGTTGACGGTGTTCCTGTGGTCCTGCACCCACTGGACATGGTCTCGGTGGCGCTGGATCAATTGGGTGACGCGATCGGATCATTGGAGCAAGAAGGGCAGGTCATTGCAGATGCACTGGACGAGCTGCTGACGCGCACATGGGGTTGATCGAGGGCGCGCGCGCTGACTACAGCGTGACAGCCTCCCGCCCGGGCTGCTCGACACGGGCCTTGCCCGCCGCCACCGGCACCACGGCGGCTGCGCCCACACCGTTTTTCACCGCCACCACCTCCGCCATGATCGAGAGCGCGATCTCGGACGGGGTCTTGCTGCCGATGTAGAGGCCGGCCGGCCCGTGCAGCGCTTGCAGCGCGTCTTGCGAGAGGTCGAAGTGCTCGTGCAGCCGTGCCTTGCGCAGTTCGCTGTGGCGCCGCGAGCCGATGGCGCCCACGTAGAAGGCGTCGGACTGCAGCGCGTCGATCAGCGCCAGATCGTCAAGCTTGGGGTCGTGCGTCACGGCCACCACGGCGGTGCGGGCGTCGGGTTTCAGGCGCAGGATCAGGTCGTCCGGCATCTCGTGGCTGACCTCCACACCGTCGAGCTGCCAGCTCGCGCGGCTCTCTTCGCGCGGGTCGCACACGATCACCTCGAAGCCCAGACCCAGCGCCATCTGGCACAGAAAACGCGAGAGGTCGCCCGCGCCGATGACGATGAGCCGGGCTTGCGGCCCGAGGTGGGTGGTGAGCTGTTGATCGTCGAGATGCGGCAGGCCGTCGCGCTGGCCGGCGCGCAAATCCACATGGCCGGTCTGCAGGTTCAAAACGCGTTCAGTGCTGCGACGCGCCAGGCAGGCCTCCAGCAGCTCGTCCAGCCGGCTGCGCGCCGACACAGGTTCCAGCACCAGCTCCACCGTGCCACCACACGGCAAGCCGAAGCGGTGGGCCTCGTCGGCCGAGATGCCGTAGCGCAACACGGCGGGCGTGTCGGTGGCACAGGCCGCCTGCACACCGCCCTCGCGGATGCGGTGGATCAGGTCGTCTTCGATGCAGCCGCCCGAGACCGAGCCCACCGTCTCGCCGCGGCCGTTGATGGCCATGAGCGAGCCCGGCGGCCGGGGCGACGAGCCCCAGGTGCGCGCCACGGTCACCAGCACCACTGGCAGACCGGCGCCGTGCCAGCCCACGGCGGTGCGCAGCACGCGCGTGTCGAGGTCTTCCACGGTGGTCTCAGGCGAGCTTGAACGGCAGCTCGCGCATCGGCTTGCCGGTGAGCTGCGCGATGGCGTTGGCGAACGCGGGCGCCAGCGGCGGCAGGCCGGGCTCGCCGATGCCGGTGGGCGCATCAGCGCTGGGCACCACGTGCACGTTGATCTCGGGCATGTCGGTGATGCGCGCCACGGTGAAGTCGCCGAAGTTGCTCTGCTCGACCACGCCGTCTTTCAGCGTGATCGCCGAGCCGGGCAGGCACATCGACAGGCCCATGACGGCCGCGCCCTGCACCTGCGTTTCCACGCTCTTGGGGTTGATGGCCAGGTTGCAGTGCACGCCGGCGGTGGCGCGGTGCAGCACCGGGCTGCCGTCTTTCACCGAAGCCTCGACCACGTAGGCCACGACCGAACTGAACGACTCGTGCACCGCCACGCCCCAGGCGCGGCCGGCGGGCAACTGCTTCTTGCCATAGCCGCTCTGGTCCACGGCGAGCTGCAGCGCGGCGCGGTGGCGCGGATGTTTGTCGCCAAAGAGGCGCATGCGGTAGGCCACCGGGTCCTGTTTCGTGGCGCGCGCGATGTCGTCGAGCAGCGTCTCCATGACGAAAGCGGTGTGGGTGGAGCCCACGCTGCGCCACCACAGCACCGGCACGTTGACCTTGGGGTGGTGCACGGTGAGGCGCATGGGCAGGCCGTAGGGCTCGCGCATGCCTTCGGTGGCGGTGGCGTCGATGCCGTTCTTGACCATGCCGCCTTCAAAGAAGGTGCCCGTGATGATGGACTGGCCCACCAGCACGTGGTCCCAGGCCAGCACGTTGCCGCGCTCGTCGAACCCGATGCGCGCGGTGTGCAGGTGCATGGGGCGGTAGTAGCCGCCCTTGATGTCGTCCTCGCGGCTCCAGACCATGCGCACCGGCGCGTTGATGCCGGCGGCGCGCGCGGCCTTGGCGATCTCGCAGGCTTCGACCACGTAGTCGCTGCTGGGCAGGCCGCGCCGGCCGAAGCCGCCACCGGCCATCTGCACGTTCATCTTGACCTGCTCGGGTTTGAGGCCCAGCACGCGAGCCGCCGCTGCGGAGTCCACACCCGGGAACTGGGTGCCGACCCACAACTCGGCGCGGCCCTCGGAGAGCTGCACCGTGCAGTTCAGCGGCTCCATGGGCGCGTGCGCCAGGTAGGGGAACACGAACTCGGCATCGATCGTGCGCGGCGCGTTGGCCAACGGCGCCATGTCGGCGTCGAACGCGCGCGGGCCGGGCTGTTTGGCCAGCTCGCGGTACTGCGCCAGCTGGCGCGCGCTGTCGACCTTTTCCACCGCCGAGTCGTCCCAGGTCAGCTTGAGCGCGTCGCGCCCTTGTTTGGCGGGCCAGTAACCGTCGGCGATCACCACCACGCCTTCGGCGCCACGGTCCAGCGGCACACGCAGCACGGCCTTCACACCTTTGACGGCGCGTGCCGCGCTGTCGTCCAGGGTCTTCACTTTCGAGCCGAACACCGGCGGGTGCGCGACCAGTGCGGTGAGCTGGCCCGGGCGGCGCACATCGATGCCGAAGTCCTGCTGCCCGCTGCTCTTGGCGCGCGAATCCAGGCGCGTGGTGGGCTTGCCGATGATGCGGAAATCTTTCGGCTCCTTGAGCACGACCTTCTCGGGCACGGGCAGGGCCATCGCGGCTTGCGCGAGTTCGCCGTAGCCAGCCTTGCGTCCGCCGGGGCCGATGACGGTGCCGGCTTGCGTGCGCAGGGTGGACGCGTCCACGTTCCAGCGCGCAGCGGCTGCCGACAGCAGCATGGCGCGGGCGCGCGCGCCGAGTTCGCGGTACTGCGTGTAGCTGTGCTTGGTGGCGGTGGAGCCACCGGTGAGGTGGATGCCGTACAGCGGGTCCAGGTAGGCCGCGTCGGCGTTGCCGTGCTGGCTGCGCACCTTGGACCAGTCGGCGTCCAGCTCCTCGGCCAGGATCATGGGCAGGCCGGTCTGCACGCCCTGGCCGAATTCGAGCCGGTTGATGGTGACCGTGACCCAGCCGTCGGGCGCGATCTGCACGAAGGCCAGCGGTTGTTCGGTGGGCTTGAGGCCGGCGGCGGCCGGGGCGGTCTGTGCGGTGGCCAGGTGCGGGAAGGTGCCCAGCGCAAAGCCGCCGGCACCCACCACTTTCAGAAAACTGCGGCGCGGCAGGGTGGCGGGTGTGTCGGCTTGCTCGCGCTCCAGCAGGTGTTGCAGGGCGCGCGGCAGTTCAACAGGATCGATGTGGTTCAGCATGGTGTGCTCCTTCAGGCGATGGCTTTGGCGGCGTCGGTCACGGCGGCGCGGATGCGGGCGTAGGTGCCGCAGCGGCACACGTTGCCGGCCATGGCCGAGTCGATCTCGTCGGCGGTGGGCTGCTTGCCCTTGGGCAGCGACTTGAGGAAGGCGGTGGCGCTCATGATCTGGCCGCTCTGGCAGTAACCGCACTGCGCCACGTCGTGCAGCACCCAGGCCTTGTGCACGGCAGCACCCACGCGGTCGCTGCCGTTGGTGGCGGCTTCGATCGTGGTGATCTTCTTGCCTTCGGCCGCTGCGATGGGCGTGATGCAGGAGCGGATGGCCTGGCCGTCCAGGTGCACGGTGCAGGCGCCACACAGCGCCGCGCCGCAGCCGAACTTGGTGCCCGTCATGCCCAGCGTGTCGCGCAGGGCCCAGAGGATGGGGGTGCCGGGGTCGACGTCGACCGTGTGGGTTTTGCCATTGACGTTGAGTGTGCTCATGGGGTCTGTTCTCCGTGGGGTGGGCGTGGAACTGCGGGAATTCTGTGACCGGAAGTGTCGGGGCCAGAGGTCGAAAGCGTTTGCCGTTTTCGACGCTTGTTTTGCCTTTTTCGATGTTTTTCCGAGTTCAGCGGTTGGGCGTGAATTCACCGGCTTTACAGTTGGCCATGTCCATTGAAACTCTGGCCCACGACATCGACCGGATTGCCCGAATCGATGGTGATCACACCACTGCCATCCCGCAGCTCTCGCTGCACCGGCGCAGCCTGAGAACCGAGCCCATGCCCTGCATCTACGGGCTCGGCCTGGCGGTGGTGGCGCAAGGCGGCAAGCAGGTCACGGTGGGCGAGCAGGTGCTGGACTACGGCATGGGCCAGTCGCTGCTGATCACCGCCGACCTGCCCGTGGTGGCACAGGTCACGCGGGCCGACCTGGCGCAACCCTTCATGTGCATGTTTCTCGCGCTGGATGCGCGGGCGCTGATGCAGCAGGCCGTCGAGATGGACCTGCCGCCCGTGCCGCGCGACGAAGCGCCGCGCGCCATTTCGCTGAACGCGCTCGATGCGTCGCTGCTCGACGCTGCCATCCGCCTCGTGCGGCTGCTGGACGAGCCCGCGCTGGTGGTGAGCCTCGCGCCGCTGATCCAGCAAGAGATCATGGTGCGGCTGCTGTCCGGCCCGCACGGGCCCTACCTGCGCCAGCTCGTGTCGGCGGGTTCGCCCAGCCACCAGATCGCACAGGCCATGGCCTGGCTCACGCAGAACTACGTGCACGACGTGCTGATGGACGAACTCGCCGCGCGCGTGCACATGAGCCCGTCCACTTTTCGGCTGCACTTTCGCCACTTCACCGGCATGAGCCCGCTGCAGTACCAGAAGCATTTGCGGCTGCAGCAGGCGCGCCACCTCATGCTCCACCAGGCGCTGGACGCCGGCAGCACCGCAGCGCGCGTGGGCTACGAGAGTGCCTCGCAATTCAGCCGCGACTACAGCCGTCTCTTCGGCGCGCCGCCCCAGCGCGACATCAAACGCATGCGGCACCAGCCCGCCGAGGGTGTCGGTGCGTCGGTGTTCTGACCGCCGCCCTCCAGCGCTGCGGGCCCGATCACAGCTGACCGGTCTGGCGGTACCGCTCCCGCATTTTCCGGTCCACCGCGGCATTGAACGAGATCGGCGCCAGCAGCGTGGTGACCACGCCCATCAGCACCAGCACCGAGAACATGCCCTGGCCGATGAAGCCGCGCTCCAGCGCGATGCTCGCCACGACCAGCTCCATCGCGCCCCGTCCGTTGAGGATGAAGCCCAGGCCCAGCGCCTCGCGGTTGGACATGCCGATGGCCCGCCCGCCCAGCCAGCCCGCCAGCACTTTGGAGGCGATGGCCGCGGTGAGCACCGCAGCGACAAAGGCGACGTCGGCCAGGGCCGAGATCTGAAATTCCAGCCCGAGGTAAGCAAAAAACACCGGCGCAAGAAAACCCCCGGTGATCGAACTGAGGGTGCGGCGCAGGTCCGCATAGCGCGCGGGGGCGAACTGGCGCTTGTCCAGCAGCAGGGCGCCGAAAAACGCACCAATGACGAAGTGAAAGCCCAGGCCCTCGCTGAGCGAGCCGAAAGCCAGCACGAAGACGATGACGATGCCGAACACGGCCTCGGGGCCGAACATCGCGGCCAGTTTCTCCGGTCCGGCCGAGATGTCCACGCCGCGCCGGTGCAGCCGGTTGAGCAGTGCATTGAGGCCCAGCACGGCCGCCGCAAGCACCAGCAGTTTGAGCGTCACCACACCGCCGGTGGACAGGATCGCGCCCCAGCTGGTCTGCGCAGGCAGCGCCAGCAGCACACCCAGGATGAACAGCGCCATGATGTCGTTGATGACCGCCGTCGATATCGAATAGCGTCCGATGGCGGTTTGCAGCAGGCCCATCTCGTCGAGCATCTTCACCGCCACGGGCATCGCCGTGATGGCGATGCACAGCCCCAGGAAAATGATGCGCATGAGGTCTTGGTCAAAGGCCCAGGCCACGCCCGCACCCGCGCCGAAGGGCAGGAAGAAGGCGACCATCGCGACAACGAAGCCACGGCCGCGCATGGCGGCCTGCACGTCCTGAAAACTCATCTCCAGGCCCGCATCGAGCACGACCAGGAAAATGGCCAGGGATGCGATGCCCGAGAGCGCCGGATTCGGTTCGACCAGGCCGAGGATGGCCGGCCCGAGCAGAATGCCCGCCAGCATCTCGCCGACGATGGCGGGCTGGCCCCAGCGGGTGAACAGATGCCCGAGCACACGCGCCAGCACGATCAGCGTCAACAAGCTCGTCAGAATCTGCATCAAGGCCCCTGGGAAACAGTAGAGATGGTGGCGAAGTGTCGCCCAGACGGGCGATCTTCACCGTTTTTCAGGTGCCGATACCCTGCTCATGCCCTGTCAGCAACCAACAGCCACCCGCCATGCTGCGTTACCTCACCGTCCCCGTGACCGCTTTTTCTCAGAACTGCTCCATCGTCTGGTGCGATGAAACCCGGGACGCGGCCGTCATCGACCCGGGCGGCGACCTGCCGCGCTTGCTGGCCGAAGTGGCGCGCCTGGGCGTGAACCTGAAAGCGATCTGGCTCACGCACGCCCACATCGACCATGCGGGCGGCACGGCCGATCTGGCCGAGCAGCTCGATCTGCCCATCATCGGCCCGCACCCGGGTGACCAGTTCTGGATCACCGGCTTGCCGCAGCAAGGCGCGATGTTCGGATTTCCCCCGGCACGCGTGTTCACGCCCACGCGCTGGCTGGCCGATGGCGACACGGTGCAGATCGGGCACAGCGTGCTGGCCGTGCGCCACTGCCCGGGCCACACGCCCGGGCATGTGGTGTTTCACTCGGCCGAGGCGCAGCGCGCTTTTGTGGGCGACGTGCTGTTCGCCGGCAGCATCGACCGCACCGATTTCCCGCAGGGCAACCACGCGCAGCTGATCAGCAGCATCAAGGAACGCCTGTGGCCCATGGGCAATGACACGGTGTTCATTCCGGGCCACGGGCCCGAGAGCAGCTTTGGTGCGGAGCGCCGGCACAACCCGCACGTGCGGGACTGAAATCAGGCGTCAGGCCTGGCCCAGGCGCTGGAACAGACCACCGGGCAAGCGGCCCACCGAGCCGTCGAGTTCCAGTTCGAGCAGGCGTGCCTGCAGGTGGGGTGTGTCCAGGCCGGTGCGGGCCTGCAGCGCGTCCAGGCCGACGGGATCAAATCCCATCGCGTCCAGCAGGCTGTCGGATCGAGCGACCGAGCCACCGTCTTCTGCAGAGGCCAGCGGATCGCGGGGTTCGACCATGCGCAGGTCTTCCAGGATGTCCTGCGCCGACTCCACCAGCTTGGCGCCCTGGCGGATCAGCGCATGGCAGCCACGCGACTGCGGCGCGTGGATCGAGCCGGGAATGGCAAACACCTCACGGCCTTGTTCTGCGGCGAGGCGGGCGGTGATCAACGAGCCCGATTTCAAGGTCGCTTCCACCACCAGTGTGCCCTGTGACAGGCCGGCGATCAGGCGGTTGCGCTGGGGGAAATTGGCATTCAGCGGAGGCGTGCCCAGCGGGTACTCGCTCACGATGGCGCCGTGCGCGGCGATGCGGTGCGCCAGCGCCAAATGGCGCCGGGGGTACACGCGGTCCAGGCCCGTGCCCACCACCGCGATCGTGGGCGCACCGCCATCGAGCGCACCCGTGTGCGCCGCACCGTCCACACCGAGCGCCAGACCGGAGACCACACACACCCCGGCTTCGCCCAGCGCGCGGGCAAACTGGTGGGCGTTGGCTTCGCCCTGCGGCGTGGGGTTGCGGCTGCCCACCATGGCCAGGCGCCGCGGATGCGACAGCACCGCCAGGTCGCCCATCACGTAGAGCAACACCGGCGGGTCGGCCATCTGCAGCAGATCGGGCGGGAAGCGGGAATTGGCCAGTGTCAACACGTGGCGGCGGGCATCCTCGGCCAGCCAGGTCAGTACCTGGTCGACCTGCGCGTCGAGTGTGTCGGGGGTTTGCTGCAGCGCCTGCGCGGTCTTCGGCCCGACCACCGTTTGCAGCGCATCCAGCGGCTGGGCAAACACCGTCTCCGGCAGGCCGAACGCAGCCAGCAGCTTGCGGGCGGTTTCCTTGCCCACGCCAGGCGTGAGCAGCAGCCGCAGCCAGGCGGCCAACTCCTGCCGCTGCATCGCCTTACGGGTTGATGAAGCGGTCGCCAACCTTGACGCTGTCGCTGATCTGCAGCACCAGCGCGTAGGACACCTTGTCAAAAGTGCGGAAGACGATCATGAGACCGTTGCGTTCACCGGGCAGGCGCAGCTGCGGGCGCGTGGTGTCGGTGGTGTCGGTGATGAGGTTGCTCTCGCGCTGCAGTGCCAGCACATGGCCACGCTCAAGGCCATGCGACGTGCCGCGGTTGATGGTGACCACCTGGTTCTGGCCCGCGAAGTTCACCGCGTTGCCGTACACCGACACGATCTGTCCGGTGTGGATGCTTTGCGGCGCGCGCGGCACGAAGTTGGTCAACTCGCGCGGTGGCTCGGGCAGGAGACGGTCGCCCACGCGCATTTCTTCCTTGGCCGCCAGGATGTCGATGGCAGCAGGCACCATTTCGGTCACGGTCTGACCGTTGGGGCCGACGCCGGGACGGGTGGTCTCACCGCTGACCACGCTGGCCTTGCCGACGTATTGCGCCTCGTAGCCCAGGATCTCGGTGGTCGTGGGGTCGCGCAGCGGCGTCGCGTTGCGGAACACGCGGTACTGCGTGGATCGGCCGTCGATCACGGTCAGTGGCTCGGCCTGGGGGCCGTCGCCGTACTGGGCGCGGGCGTAGGCACGGTCACCGCGGCTGAGCATGACGCGGTTTTCCTGGGTGGCGACGATGCGCGGCGCGCGCGAGAACGTGGCTTCGTCCACGATCAGGGGTTCGGTGAGAAAGGCCTCGATGGCCTGCAGGTTGACCGGTGGAATGGCCGAGTCTCCCAGGCTGTCGTAGCGGGTGCGGGGCGAAACGCGCACGGTCTCGGTGTCACCGCTGCCCGGCTGGCGCGTGGTCAGGCGAGCGCGGCCGTTGGATTTGTCCAGGTACAGCACCTGCCCGGGGTAAATGCGGTGCGGGTTCTGGATGTCGTCCAGGTTCATGCCCCAGAGCTCGGGCCAGCGCCACGGCGTCTTGAGGAAGATGCCCGAGATGGCCCAGAGCGTGTCGCCGCGCTTGATGGTGTAGCTGTCGGGCGCGTTGGGCGCCAGCTCGGACAGCGGCACGCCGGTTTGCGCCACCTGGTTGGCGGTGGCGCGCTGGCCGGAGGAGATGGGGAAGTTCTGTGCCGACACCGTGCCTGCGAGTGCGGCGCCGATCAGGGCAACGGCGCAAACCAGGGGCCGGAGGTGGCTGGTGGGGCGCGTGGAATGGAAGTCGGCAGGCAAGCGGTTCTTCAATGGCATGTGGTGGCCCCAGGGCGGCGATGACCGGTTGCCAGCGGGCACTTCCGGGAAACATCGTCGGGATGCGTTTCCGGGAAACGACAGCTGCCCCCCGGGTGGCGCTCGTGTCTTGACAAATCGCATTTGATTTTGCGCCCAAGCCTTTGATTAGGCAATGTTTATGGCGGGAGGCTCTCACGCGCCGTGGCAAAAGTGGCGAAAATGTCGACACCGCATTCCGCTCATCCCCGGCCCGCCGCCAGCCGTCGCCCGGGTACATTGGGCGGTACCGTGTCAGCCCTTCGTTTGCCCCTTTTTTCATGAATCCGCCGTCCCTGCTGCCCATCCTCTGCTACCCCGATCCCCGCCTGCACACCGTGGCCCGCCCGGTGAAGGCGGTGGATGATCGCATCCGCGCGCTGAGCCAGCAGATGCTGGACACCATGTACGACGCCCACGGCATCGGCCTGGCCGCCACGCAGGTGGATGTGCATGAACGCCTGATCGTGATCGACGTGAGCGAGACGCGCGACCAGCCCATGGTGCTGATCAACCCCGTGATCGAATGGGCCAGCCCCGAGACGCGCAAGGGCGAAGAGGGCTGCCTCTCGGTGCCCGGCATTTACGACGGTGTGGAGCGTTCGCTGGCCGTGCGCGTGCGGGCGCAGGACTTGAGCGGCGTCGAACGCACCATTGAAGCCGACGGCATGCTGGCCGTGTGCATCCAGCACGAGATGGACCACCTGATGGGCAAGGTCTTCGTGGAATACCTCTCGCCGCTCAAGCGCACGCGCATCAAATCCAAGATGGTGAAGGCCCAGCGGGAGGCGATGAAGGCTTGAGGCCTTTGTCCGGTCTCGACCTTCGCTCATGAAACTCATTTTTGCCGGCACGCCGGAATTCGCCAGCGTGGCGCTGGCCCGTTTGTTGGCCGCCGGTTTCCAGGTGCCGCTGGTGCTCACGCAACCCGACCGCCCGGCTGGCCGAGGCATGAAGCTGCAGGCCTCGCCCGTGAAACAGCTGGCTTTGCAGCACCACATCGCCGTGGCGCAACCGCGCAGCCTGCGGCTGGACGGCAAGTACCCCGACGACGCCGCGGCGGCGCGCGAGGCGATTGCAGCCGCGCAGGCCGATGCGATGGTGGTGGCGGCCTATGGCTTGATCCTTCCGCAGTGGGTGCTCGATGTGCCGCGTTTGGGGTGTCTGAATATTCACGCATCTTTGCTGCCGCGCTGGCGCGGCGCCGCACCGATCCACCGCGCCATCGAAGCCGGCGACATCGAGACCGGCGTGACCATCATGCAGATGGACGCTGGCCTGGACACCGGCGACATGCTGCTCACCGAGCGCCTGCCGATCCGCGCCGACGACACCACCGGCAGCCTGCACGACCGCCTGGCCGTGCTCGGTGGGCGGCTCATCGTCGAAGCGCTGGAGATCGCGGCCTGCGGTGGTCTCACCGCTCAGAAGCAGCCCACCGAGGGCGTGACCTACGCGCACAAGATCGACAAGGCCGAGGCCGCGCTCGACTGGACCGCACCCGCCGAGTTGCTGGCGCGGCGGGTGCGCGCGTTCAACCCGTTCCCAGGCGCCGCCACGGCCCGCGCGGGTGAGCCGGTGAAGGTGTGGGCCGCACACGCCGTCGACGGCTCTGCAGGCGCAGCACCGGGGCAGGTGCTGGCGCTGGGTGATGAAGGCATCCAGGTGCAGACCGCCAGCGGCGTGCTGGTGCTCACCGAGCTGCAGCGCGCCGGCGGCAAACGCCTGGCGGCGGCCGACTTCCTGCGCGGCCATGAGCTGCGTGTCGGCGACGTGCTGGACGCAGCGCCCGCGCAGAAAGCGCCGGCCTGATGTTTTTTCTGCGCGCGCACCGAAGCCGTCCCGAGTTCTGGCAAGGCTTTCGCGAGCAGGCCACCGTGGCCATGGGCATCGGTGCCTGGGGCTTGATGACCGGCGTGTCGCTGGTGCAGTCGGGCCTGTCGCCGCTGGAGGCGGTGCTCATGACGCTGATCGTGTATGCCGGCAGCGCCCAGCTGGCGGCCGTGCCCATGATCGCGGCCGGCGCGCCGCTGTGGGTGATCCTGGCGGCGGCGTTCTGCGTGAACCTGCGCTTCGTGGTGTTCTCCGCCCACCTGCGGCCCTACCTCATGCACCTGCCGCGCTGGCAGCGCATGGTGACCGGCTACATCACCGCCGACCTCAGCTATGTGTTCTTTGCGCGCAAGTACCCCAGGCCGGGTGCAACACCCGACGAGCTGGCGAGTCAGCAGGCTTACCTCATGGGCAACTGCGCGGTGAACTATGTGTCGTGGATGGGCGCCAGCCTGCTCGGCATCGCGCTGACCAACGTGATTCCGATCGCCTGGGGCCTGGGCTTTGCCGGCATCCTGGCCTTGCTGGGGGTGTTGTGTTCGCTCGCCACGTCCCGGTTGCGTGCCGTGTCTGCCGGCGTGGCCGGGGCGGCGGCGGTGGCGGCCATCGCGCTGCCCCTCAAGCTCAACATCCTCGTGGCGATTGCCAGCGCGGTGGCGATCTGCCTGGTGCTGGAGAAGCTGGGTCCGCAAGACCCGGCCGGGGGCGTGCGCCATGTTTGACCTGGACCCCTGGACCCTGCTCACCATCGTGGCGCTGGGCTGCATCACCGTGATCACGCGCGGTTTCTTCTTCATCTCCAGCAAGCCCTGGACCTTGCCGCACTGGGCTCAACGCGGCCTGCAATACGCGCCCATCGCGGCGCTGGCGGCGGTGGTCATTCCGGAGATCGTCACCACGCAGGGCGTTTTCATCACCACCTGGCAAGACGCGCGCCTGTTCGCCGCGTTCGCGGGCATGGCGTGGTTCTTCTGGAAGCGCGGCGTGCTGGGCACCATCGTCTGCGGGACGGCTGTGTACCTGCCGCTGCGACTGCTGCTGGGTTGGTGAAGCCAGCCACCAACCAACCCAAGACACCCCGCCGCAGATCAACAGCGTCCACAAGGTGTGGCTCGGAAAATGCGCGCCGCGCACGGTCTGCACCGCACCCGCTAGCAAGCCGACGAACAGGGCAGCGGCCAGCCAGCGGAAACCGACCACGCGCTGGCGAGCCGAAGCACCCGCAGGTGCCCGCAGCCACGGCAGGCTCAGCGCCACGAACGCAAAACCGCTGGACGCATGACCGCCTGGGAAACACCGCCCGGGGCCGCCGTCGGCGAGACCCCGAGCCCAGTGCGACACATGCCCGGCGGGGCCACCGAAAGCGCGCAGGTCCCAGGGGCAACTGGTCAGGCTGGCGTTCTTGATCAGGTTCACCGCCAGCAGCGACAGGCTCACCAGTGCCACCACCCGCCAGCGCTCGCGACGCGGCAGCTGCAGGCCCGGCCACAGGGCCCAGACGACCAGCAGCAGCCAGGCGACGGTCATCGTGTTGCGCAGGCCGTCGTGCAGCACCGCCGAGAGCAGCCAGGCGTCGCGCAGCGCAAAACCCTGCGGCGTGCCGATGGCCTGCATCACGGGCAGGTCCAGGCCCGAGGCGTCCCAGAGCAGGGTGAAGGCCAGCAGGCCGAGCAGCCAGGCGGTGGGGCGAGAGCGGTGCAAGGCGCCACTGTGAGCGGCCCCCGTTAAGTGCGGCTTAAGCGGCATCCCCAATAATGAAACGATCCCTCAACCAGCGGACCCGGCGTCCGATCCAACAATGCGCGCACTCGTGGTGGAAGACGACCCCGGCATCGCCAGCGGCCTGCAGGCCTCGCTCAAGCAGGCCGGCTACGCGGTGGACGTGTGCGGCACGCTGGAGGCGGCGTGGCATGTGTTGTCGGTGGAGCCCATCGACGTGCTGGTGCTGGACCTCGGCCTGCCCGACGGGGACGGGCTCGATTTGCTGGCCCGCCTGCGCCGCCAGGCCCAGCCTGTGGCTGGGCGCACCGCCTTGCCGCGCAACGACCTGCCGGTGCTGATCATGACCGCGCGCGACGGCGTGAGCGACCGCGTGAGCGGCCTGGACAGCGGCGCCGACGACTACATCGTCAAACCCTTCGACGCCAACGAGCTGCTGGCCCGCCTGCGCGCCATGCTGCGCCGCGCGGTGGGCCGCAGCAGCCCGGTGATCGCGCACGGCGACCTGGTGGTGGACCCCGCGTCCCACACCGTGCTGCGCGCGGGTGAACTGGTGCCGCTGGGCGGCAAGGAGTTTTCGCTGTTGATGGCCTTGCTGCAGGCGCGGCCGCAGGTGCTGTCCAAGGCGCGCCTGGAATCGTCGCTGTACGGTTTTGGCGAGGCGCTGGAGAGCAACGCGATCGAGGTGCACATCCACCACCTGCGGCGCAAGCTGGGCGAGTCGCTCATCAAGACGGTGCGTGGCGTGGGGTACTTTGTGCCGCAACAAGACCCACCCGCATGACGGCGCAATCCATGCATACCCGCCTGCCCAGCCTGGGGCGCTACCTCTGGAGCTGGGTGGTGGGCGCGCTGCTGGTGGTGTGGACCACGCTGCTGCTGGTGGCCTGGTACACCGGCCACCACGAGGCCGAAGAAATCACCGATGGGCAGTTGGAGTCGGTGGCGCGCCTGTGGCTCTCGGTGGAGCCGAACAAGACCTTGTCCATCCCCGAACCGATTGCCTCCGACCGGGCGCGGGCCTACGTGCAGGACGTGGCCGTGCTGCACTGGGTCGATGGCCAGCTGTTCACCGACACGCACAGCCTGGCCGGCAGCCTCGGCATCACCCAGCCGCCCGCGCGCGGTTTCACCAACCGGGTGCAGACCACCAGCAGCGGCGACGTGCGCTGGCGCGTTTACGCCGCCGCAGGCCAGGACGAACACGCCGCCGACTTTGTGGCCGTGTTGATGGACATGGACCACCGGGTCGACCTGGGCCGTGACATGGCGCTCAAGCTCGCGCGCCCGGCCTTGCTGGTGCTGCCGCTGGTGGCCTTGCTGCTGTGGTGGGCCTTGCGCCGGGGTCTGAGTCCGCTGGTGCGGCTCTCGCGCGACGTGGCCGCGCTCGACGGGCTGGGCGGCCAGCGGCTGGACACGGCGCACCGCTTCCACGAGTTTTCCAGCACCGTGCGCGCCATCAACACCCTGGTGGATTCCTTGCAGACGCAGGCGCGGCGCGAGCGCGAATTTGCGTCGGACGTGGCGCACGAGTTGCGCACGCCCCTGGCCGCGCTCTCGCTGCAGGCGAGCGCCGCGCAGCACGACCCCACGCCCGAGCGGCTGGCGCAGCTGGAGGCCACCGCCCTGCGGGCCGGGCACATCCTGTCGCAGTTGCTGGAGCTCGCGCGCGCGCAGCGCGACGGCACCGGCCGTGTGGCCTGGAGGGACGTTGCGCTGGGTGATGTGGCGGCCGGCTTGATCGCCTCGCATGCGCAAGAAGGTTTCGAGAGCCGCCACGAGCTGTCGCTGGAGCAGCCCGAAGAACCCGTGGTCTTGCACGTGCAGCCCATGCTGCTGGAGCTCGCACTGCGCAACCTGATCGAGAACGCCTTGCGCCACACCCCGGCGGGCACGCAGGTGGTGGTGGCGGTCTGGCAGACCGAAGCGGAGGCCGGCGTGTCGGTCGGCGACGATGGGCAGCGGGCCGGCGCGCCGCTGCTTGCCCAGACACACGGTTCATCAGGTCTGGGTCTGGGTCTGCGCCTGGTGGAGCGCATTGCCGAACAGCTGGGCGCCACGCTGCAGCGCGACACCGGCGAAGCCCCCATGACCACGCGCTTCACGCTGCGCTGGTCGCGCCCGGTGCCATAAGGATCACTTAACGCGCGAACGCGAAGCTGGGTGGGTCGGCATGTGCCGGCTTCACCGCTTTGCCCATGCCTTCACATCCTGTCCCGGCGTCTCCCGTTGTTTCGCTCGCGGCGCGCCCGACCTGGCGCCCCGTTCACGCCGTGTGGCTGCTCTCGCTGTGGCTGGCCCTGGCCGGCAACCTGCCGCTGTGGTTGCGCGTGAACGAACTCGCCGGCACGCCGACCCAGCGCCTGGCCTTGCTCGCCGGCTTCGGCTTCGTGGTGCTGGGCATCACGGCCGCGCTGCTCTCGCTGCTGGCCTGGCCGCGCGTGTTCCGCCCGGTGGCCACCGCGCTGGTGCTGGTGAGCGCCTTCAACACCCACTTCATGCTGCAGTACGGCGCGGTGATCGATCCGACCATGCTGGCCAACGTGGTGCAGACCGACGTGCGCGAAGTGCGTGATTTGATGTCGTGGACCTTGCCGCTCACCGTGTTGCTGGTGGCGGGTCTGCCGCTGTGGGTGGTGTGGCGCCGCCCGCTGGCCCTGCGCAGCTGGTTGCCGCAGACCGGGCGCAACGCGCTGGGTGCAGTGGTTGGTGTGGTCGCGGTGGTGGGCGCCACCCTGCTCACCTACCAGGACCTCGCCTCGCTCATGCGCAACCACAAGGAGCTGCGCTACATGGTCAACCCGGTCAACACCGTGTACGCCGCCAGCCGCTTGGCGGTGGACCAGCTGCCCCGGCAGGTGCAGTCACTGAAGCCGGTGGGCGAAGACGCGCAGCTCGGCGCGAGCTACGCCGCCCAAGCCAGGCCGCCGCTGTTGATGTTGGTGGTGGGCGAGACCGCACGCGCGCAGAACTTCGGCCTCAACGGCTACGCGCGCAACACCACCCCCGCGCTCGCGCGCTGGCAGGCTGAGGAAGGCCTGGTCAACTTCAGCCAGGTGCAGTCCTGCGGCACCAACACCAAGGTCTCGGTGCCCTGCCTGTTCTCGCCGCTCACGCGCGCGCAAGGTGGCGACCAGACACCCGAGCACGAGAACCTGCTCGACGTGTTGCAGCGCGCCGGTCTGGCCGTGCTGTGGATCGACAACCAGGCCGGCTGCAAGGGGGTGTGCGCCCGCGTGCCCAACGCCAGCACGCTGGACCTGAAACTGCCCGGCCTGTGCGATGGCGGCGAGTGCCTGGACCCCGCCATGCTGGTGGGCCTGGACGAACGCATCGCCGCGCTCGACCCGGTGCGCCGCGCGCGCGGCGTGGTGCTGGTGATGCACCAGATGGGCAGCCACGGGCCGGCGTACTCGCACCGTTCCAGCGCGGACCGCAAGCCCTTCATGCCCGAGTGCACCAGCAACACGCTTTCCGACTGTCTGCCCGAACAGCTGGTCAACGCCTACGACAACTCGATCGCGACCACCGACCACTTCCTCGACCTGTCGTTGCAGTGGTTGAAGGCGAAAGAGAAGGCCGGGGCGTTCCAGACCGGGCTGATCTACCTCTCGGACCACGGCGAATCGCTCGGCGAAAACGGCCTGTACCTGCACGGTGTGCCGTACGCGCTGGCACCAAAGCAGCAGACCCATGTGCCCATGGTGGCGTGGCTCTCGCCCGGCCTGCAACAGCGCAGCGGCGTGGGCCATGCGTGCCTGCGCGCCCAGGCCGACAAGCCGCTCTCGCACGACAACCTGTTCCACTCGGTGCTGGGTTTGATGGACGTGCAGACCACGGCGCACGAGCTGTCGCTGGACATCCTGGCGCCTTGTGTGGCGTCTTACGCCCGCACGGGTGAAGCGCCGCACCGGCCCGCCAGCTGATGTGCATGCCGGGTGCGGGTTTGCGGCAGGGGTCTGCGCTGGGGGCCTTTCCTACAATGCGGGGGTTTGTCATCCACCCACCTGCACAGCACCATGTCCTTCATCCGCTTCTCCGATCTCTGCTCCAGTGGCCGCGTCCAAGGCCAGCGCGTGTTCATCCGGGCCGACCTCAACGTGCCGCAGGACGACACCGGACGCATCACCGAAGACACCCGCATCCGCGCGAGCATCCCGGCGATCCAGATGGCGCTGGACGCGGGCGCGGCCGTCATGGTCACCAGCCACCTGGGCCGCCCCACCGAAGGCGCGTTCAAGTCTGAGGACTCGCTGCAGCCGGTGGCCGCGCGCCTCTCGACCCTGATGGACCGCCCAGTGCGCCTGGTGGCGAACTGGGTCGACGGTGACTTCTCCGTGAGCCCCGGTGAAGTCGTGCTGCTGGAAAACTGCCGCCTGAACGTGGGTGAGAAGAAGAACAGCCCCGAACTCGCCAAGAAGCTCGGCGCCCTGTGCGACATCTTTGTGCACGATGCCTTCGGCACCTCGCACCGCGCCGAAGGCACGACCTACGGCATCGCCGAGACCGCGCCCGTGGCCTGCGCCGGCCCGCTGCTGGCCGCCGAGATGGACGCGATTGCCGCCGCGCTGCTCGCACCCAAACGCCCGCTGGTGGCCATCGTGGCGGGCAGCAAGGTCAGCACCAAGCTCACCATCCTGAAAAGCCTGGCGAGCAAGGTCGACCAGCTCATCGTGGGTGGTGGCATCGCCAACACCTTCATGCTCGCCGCGGGCCTGAAGATCGGCAAGAGCCTGGCCGAGGCCGATCTGGTGGCTGAGGCCAAGGCCGTGATCGACGCCATGAAGGCGCGCGGCGCCGAGGTGCCGATTCCCACCGACGTGGTGACCGCCAAGGCCTTCAGCGCCGACGCGGTGGCCACGGTGAAGGCCGCCACCGACGTGGCCGACGACGACCTGATCCTCGACATCGGCCCGCAGACCGCCGCCAAGCTGGCCGAACAGCTGATGAAGGCCGGCACCATCGTGTGGAACGGCCCGGTCGGTGTGTTCGAGTTCGCGGCGTTCGAGAACGGCACCAAGGCGATCGCCCAAGCCATTGCGAAGAGCAGCGCCTTCAGCATTGCGGGTGGTGGCGACACGCTGGCGGCCATTGCCAAGTACGGCATCGAGAAAGATGTGGGCTACATCTCCACCGGGGGGGGCGCGTTTCTGGAGGTGCTGGAGGGCAAGACGCTGCCGGCGTTTGAGGTGCTTGCCCGCAGGGCTGCTGGCTGATTCAGGGTTTTCGGGTTGGGATGCTGGCCACGACCAGTACCCCGACCGCTGCGGCGATCAGCACGATCGCCAGCACAACCGGCCGCTCTCGCAAGCCCCAGGCCGAAAGGCCCACCATCGCCACCATGCTCACCTGCGCCACGGTCTTGCTGCGGCGCGTGAGGCTGCGGTGCGTCTCCCAGTCGCGCACCATGGGGCCGAGGAAGCGGTGGTTGAGCAGCCGGCCGTGCAGTCGGGGCGAGGCTTTGGCATAGCAGGCGGCGGCGAGCAAGATGAACGGTGTGGTCGGCAGGCCCGGCAGCACCACCCCGATGAGGCCCAGCACGAGTGCCACCGAGCCCGCCAGCCACAGCAGCCAGCGCACCGTGCGCGATGAAGAAACGGGGGAGGGGGACGGAGCAGTCAAGTGGGCATGATAGCCAGCGGGCCTCGCCCGACCCCGGCTTGCATCCACGGCGAAAAGGCGCACCATGGTGCCCCACCCCAGTGCCACCGGTCGAGACACGAAGGAGCCCTGCATGAAGCGCGACGCACTCAAGAACGCCCCCACCGCCATCGGCGAGCAGCCCATCAGCCTGGATGTGCTGCGCGAGAAATACCTCAAGGACGGCGAAACCACCGTGCAGGACATCCACCGCCGCGTGGCGCGTGCCCTGGCCTCGGTGGAGGCCGAGCCCGAGGTCTGGGAACAACGCTTCTTCAACAACCTGCAGGCTGGCGCCATCGGGGCGGGCCGCATCATGAGCGCGGCCGGCACGGACATCCAGGCCACGCTGATCAACTGCTTCGTGCAGCCGGTGGGCGACTGCATCCAGGGCCTGGACGACGGCGGTTATCCCGGCATCTATGAAGCCCTGCGCGAAGCCGCCGAGACCATGCGGCGCGGCGGCGGCGTGGGCTACGACTTCTCACGCATCCGCCCGCGCGGCGCCGAGGTGAAAACCATGGCCTCGCTGGCCTCGGGGCCGTGCAGCTACATCAACGTGTTCGACCAGTCGTGCGCCACGGTGGAGAGCGCGGGCGCGCGGCGCGGCGCGCAGATGGGCGTGCTGCGCATCGACCACCCCGACGTGCTCGAGTTCATCACCGCCAAGCGCACACCCGGACGCTGGAACAACTTCAACGTGTCGGTGGGCGTGAGCGACGCCTTCATGCGCGCCCTCACTGATGACCAGCCCTGGGAACTGGTGCACCGCGCGCGCCCCGGCGCGGCCCTGATCGCCCAGGGCGCCCACCAGCGCACTGATGGCCTGTGGGTTTACCGCAGCCTGAGCGCGCGCGCGCTGTGGGACACGGTGATGCGCTCCACCTACGACTTCGCCGAGCCCGGCATCCTGTTCCTCGACCACATCCAGCAGGACAACAACCTGCGTTACTGCGAAAGCATCGAGGCGACCAACCCGTGTGTGACGGCCGACACCCGGCTTGCGACACAACACGGACTGGTGCGCATCGGCGACCTCTACAACAGCGGACTGCCCCTGGAGACCACGGTGGACCGCCGGGCGCTGGGCGGCGAGGGACGTGGTGTCGACGTCCGTTCCGCCAAGCCTGCGTTCATGACCGCCCGCCTGGCCGATGTGTTCCAGGTCAGCACCGAAGACGGGTTCGAGATCAAGGCCACGGCCTGGCACGACTTTTACACCGCACGCGGCAAGCTCAAGCTGTCGGACCTGAAGGTGGGCGACGAGCTGTGGGTGCAATCCGGCAAGGGCCAGTTTGGCCAGCAAGGCAGCGAGGAGCTGGGCTTGCTGCTCGGCCTGATCACAGGCGATGGTCATTTCACCCACCGGGGAAAAGGGCAGGAGGTGGTGTGCATCAACCTCTGGAATCAGGAGCGCGAACTCGCAGAGCGGGTGACCACCACGGTCAACGCCATGATCGCCGGCTTGTCGCGAACGCAGCGAACTTACAGCGTTGCGCCGGTGGCGGTGGCTGAGCGCAACCACGTCTTCATCCGCTCCGTGCTGCTGGCGCGCGCCCTGGAAGCGCTCGGTTTCACGCGCGACACCAAACTCCGGGTGCCGGAGGTGGTCTGGCAAGGCAGCGAGGCGTGCGTCAAGGCCTACCTGCGCGCACTGTTTCAAACCGATGGCACGGTCAACGTCTCCTCATCCAGCGAGAGTTGCTCCATCCGTTTGAGCTCCAGCTACCCACAACTGCTGAAAGACGTGCAGGTGCTGCTGGCCAATTTCGGTGTGTTCAGCCGCGTGCGCTTGCGCAGGGAGGCAACCCTCAAGTCCATGCCCAACGGCAAAGGTGGCCAGGCCGACTACGCTTGCAAGTCTCAATACGAGCTCATCATTGACGGCGAGTCCCGCGAGCAGTTCATGAGCGAAATCGGTTTCCTGCTCGACTACAAAACCGCCCGCTACCGCGACTGGGTGGCCGACAAGGTTCTGCGAAAAACCCAGCGCTTCGCCAGCCGGATTGCTTCCATCGTGCCCGCCGGCCAGGAAGCGGTGTACGACACCACCCAGGCTGACCACAACACCGTGATCTTCAATGGCCTGGTGACGGGGCAATGCGGCGAGCAGCCCTTGCCGCCTTACGGCTGCTGCGACCTCGGGCCGGTGATCCTGCCGCGCTTCGTGCGCCACCCGTTCGGTTTCGGTGGTTTGCCCAGCTTCGACTTCGAGGCCTTCGAGGATGCCGTGGCGCTGCAGGTGCGTGCACTGGACAACGTGCTCGACGTGACCTGGTGGCCGCTGCCGCAGCAGCGCGCCGAGTCGGCGGCCAAGCGGCGCATTGGCGTGGGTTTCACCGGCATGGGCAATGCGCTGGCCATGCTGTGTGTGCGCTACGACCGGGCCGAAGGCCGCGCGCTCGCCGCGCAGATTGCAGAGCGCATGCGCGACGCGGCCTACACCGCTTCGGTGGCGCTGGCGCAGGAGAAGGGCGCGTTCCCGAAGTTCGATGCCGACGGTTATCTGGCCGAGGGCACCTTCGCCAGCCGCCTGCCCGAGGCGCTGCGCACCGCCATCCGAACGCACGGCATCCGCAACAGCCACCTGCTCTCGATTGCGCCCACCGGCACAGTCAGCCTGGCCTTTGCCGACAACGCGTCCAACGGCATCGAGCCGCCGTTTTCGTGGATGTACCGGCGCAAGAAGCGCGAGGCCGACGGCAGCACCACCGACTACGCGGTGGAAGACCACGCCTGGCGGCTCTACCGCGAGCTCGGTGGCGACACGGCGCAACTGCCCGAGTACTTTGTGAACGCGCTGTCCATGCCGGCCACCGACCACCTGGCCATGATGGAGGCGGTGCAACCCTTCGTGGACACCGCCATTTCCAAGACGGTGAACGTGCCGGCCGACTACCCCTACGAGGATTTCAAGGATTTGTATCAGCAGGCCTGGCGCGCGCAGCTCAAGGGCCTGGCGACCTACCGGCCCAACGCGATCCTGGGCTCGGTGCTGGACACCGGCGCCACGCCGGAGACCACGGCGAGCGTGGCCACGGTGGACCCGATGCGCACGGTGATCGAGAGCCGCCCGCCGGGCGCGCTCTCGGCGGTGGCCGACAAGATCGAGTACTGGACGCAAGAGGGCCACCAGACCCTGTACCTGCTGGTGTCGTTTCTGCCGGTGCCCACGGCCGACGGCGCGGGCACGGTCGAGCGCGCGATCGAGTTCTTCATGCCGGTGGGCCAGAGCGGCGAGTCGCAGCAGTGGGTGTCGTCCAGCATGCGCCTGCTCTCGCTCGCCGCGCGCGGCGGTTTCCTGGAGCGCGCCTTGCGCGACATGCGCAAGGTGGTGTGGGACCGCGGCCCCGTGCGCATGGGCACCCACCAGAAGGCCGACGGCACCCATGTGCCGATGTGGCACGACTCGGTGGTGGCGGCCATCGCCTACGCGGTGCAGACGCTCATTGCGCAGCGCGCAGGCGTCACGCCCTCGTCGGAGCCCCCCTCGCCGGTGGTGGTGCAGGCCACGCCCGGCATGATGCCGGGCAAGAAGTGCAGCGAGTGCGGCGCGCACGCGGTGATCCGAAAAGACGGCTGCGACCACTGCACGCAGTGCGGGCACCTCGGTTCGTGCGGCTGAGCCGCAGGTCTGTTCAGGCCTTGGGGCCGACCGTCAGCGCGACACTGCCCACACCGTCCACCGAGCCGGTGATCTGGTCGCCCGGCAGCACCGCGCCCACGCCTTCGGGCGTGCCGGTGTAGATCAAATCGCCGGGTTGCAGGTGGTAGAAGAGCGAGAGGTCGGCAATGATTTCGCGGATGTTCCAGATCAGCTTGTCCACGTCGGACTTCTGTTTCACCGCGCCGTTGACCGACAACTCGATGCCGCCGCGTTCGATCACCACACCGGGCATGGGCACGATCTCGCTGCACACCGACGAATGCTCCACGTCCTTGCCCAGGTCCCAGGGGCGGCCCTTGTCGCGCGCCACCAGCTGCAGGTCGCGCCGCGTCATGTCCAGGCCGGCCGCGTAGCCGTAGATGATGGTGTGCGCGTCTTCCGCCTTCACGCGAAAGCCCGGCTTCCCGATGGCCAGCACCAGCTCTATCTCGAAGTGGTAGTTGGCCGTTTCGCTGGGGTAGGGCGTGGTCGCGCCCGAGAGCGCGAGCGTCTGTGGTGCCTTGGTGAAGTAGAACGGCCGCTCGACCGACTTGTCCACCGGCTTGCCCATTTCCACCGCGTGCGCGTGGTAGTTGCGGCCGACGAAGAACAGGCGGTTGACGGGGAACAGCTCGGCGTGGCCGCGCACGGGCACGGCGGCTACGGGCGGTGGGGGGAAGAGGTAAGTGGTCATGGGGTCAGGGCATGTGAGGTTGGTTGTCGGGGCGCACTTCGTACACGCCGAGCTTGCGGTGCAGCGGCGATTCGTCGGCGATGAAAAGGAAGGCCGGCGCGCTGGCCGAGGCGTTGGTGAGGGTGGTGGCGGTGTAGCCGGGGATGCAGCAGGTGTCGGCTTCCACGAGGTCGAAGCCTTTTGCCTCGGTGGCCACGCGCGCCGCGCCTTCGATCACGTGAAACACCACGGCCGGTGAGCGTGCGGGCAGCTTGAGCGTCTGGCCCGGGCGCAGCATGAGGGCGTGAAAGCCCAGGATGTTCTCCACGTCTTCACCCGTCTCGGGGTTCACGTAGGTCACCTGCACCGCGTCCACATCGGGCCGGTCGGCGGCGAGCGAAACGAGCGCGGCTTTCGCGTCGGCCCAGGGGTAGCGCAGCATGGGGTAGCGCTTGCCGCTTCGGCCAAACACGGGCGTGGGCACCACACCGGCACGCGCGTAGGCGCGGTCGCCCTGGCCCGGTTTCGTTTCTTGTCGGGCGCCGTTGAGGTGGTAGCTCACCTCCAGGTAGTAGGCCAGCGGCAAATCCAGCACATCGAGCCAGATCACCGGCTCGGTGCCGTCGTGGCCGTGCTCGTGCCACAGGCCGGTCGGCGTCAAGATCAGGTCGCCCCGGCTCATGGGGCAGCGTTCGCCGTCCACCGTGGTCCAGGCGCCTTCGCCCTCCACCACCATGCGCACCGCGTTGGGCGTGTGGCGGTGGCTGGGCGCCCACTCGCCGGGCATCAGCAGCTGCATGCCGAGGTACATGGCGGCGCTGGCCTGCATTTTCTCCAGCGTGTGGCCCGGGTTGGCCAGCACCAGCACACGGCGCTCGGCCTTCTCGATGGGGGTGAGCTCACCGGCTTTCAGCAGCAGCGGCTTGATGGTCTTGTAGGGCCAGTGCGTGGCCTGGGTCTGGCGGGTGGGAATGGTGGGCGGCAGCACGCCGCGCAGGCTGGGCCACAGCGGCACCAGGTTGAGCGCGCGCAGCTCGGCCACGTAGTCGGCGGGCAGGTCTTCGAGTCGTCCGAGGTCGTTCATGGGTTGTCTCCGTCTTGTTCAGTGGTCGGCCAGGCAGTTCTGGACATTCCAGCCGTACAGCCACTCCATCGCATCGTAGAAGCGTTCGGGGCTGCGGCCCTTCCACAGGTCGTTGCGCACCAGGCGTTCGACACCCTTGGCGTGGTAGATGCGGCCCATCTCGCGCGAGCTCAGCACGATGCGCGCGGTGCGCGCCACGCGCGAGCGCTGGTAGAGGTCGAAGGCCTTTTCGATGTGGTTGCCGTGCACGCGCAAGGCCTCGCCGAGCGTCACCGCGTCCTCGATCGCCATGCACGCGCCCTGCGCCATGTACTGCGTGGTGGGGTGGGCGGCGTCGCCCAGCAGCGTGACGCGGCCGAAGCTCCACTGGCCGATGGGCTCGCGGTCCGCCGTGGCCCAGCGCTTCCAGCTCTTGGGCAGGTCGATCAGCTGGCGCGCCTTGGGGCACAGGCCTTGAAAGTAGCTCTGCACTTCGGCCTGGCTGCCTTCGGTCACGCCCCATTCTTCGGTCTGGCGGCTGTGGAAGGTCACCACCACGTTGTACTGCTCGCCGCCGCGCAGCGGGTAGTGCACTAGGTGGCAGTTGGGGCCCACCCAGATGCTGGCCGCGTTCCAGCGCAGGTCTTCGGGGAAGTCGGCTTTGTCGACCACCGCGCGGTAGACCACGTGGCCGGTCACGCGCGCCTCGTCGCCCACGAACTGCTGGCGCACGACCGACTTCACACCGTCGGCGCCGATGAGTGCGAGGCCCTGGTGGGCCTTGCCGTGCTGGTCGTGCACGGTCACACCGCTCGCATCCTGTTCGACGCGAGCCACGCGGGTCGAGGTGACGAATTCGATCTGCCCGCTGGCCTGCACACCTTCCAGCAAGGACGTGTGCGCATCGGCGCGATGGATCACCGCGTAGGGGTTGCCGAAGCGCTGGCGAAAGGCCTCGCCGGTGGGGATCTTGCCGACCTGGTATTCATCGATCGCGTCGTGCATCACCATGAAATCGGTGTACACGGCCCGCTTGCGCGCCTGCTCGCCCACACCCAGCGCATCAAACGCGTGAAAGGCGTTGGGCCCGAGCTGCATGCCCGCGCCGATCTCGCCCAGCTCGGCCGCCTGCTCCAGCACCTTCACACGAAAGCCCTGGCGCACCAGCGCGAGCGCGGCGGCCAGGCCGCCAATGCCGCCGCCGGCCACCAGCACGGGAAGGTCGGAAGGTGTCGTTGTCATGGGTGTCTCCTCGATATGGGCCGCATGCTGATAATCAGTATACTTATTGTATGGGCGGTGCTAGGATTCCTGCAACCCCTGGCCGGCACCGGCCACACCCCAGCGCCCCATCGCCATGAAACGCAGCCCACCCGCCGTCGACATCGACCACCAGCCCGGTCATTACATCCGCCGGTTGCACCAGATCTCGGTGGGCATCTTCTTGCAGGAGCTGGGCGAGATCGGCATCACCCCGGTGCAATACGCCGCGCTGCAGACCGTGGCCAACCACCCCGGCATCGACCAGCGCACGCTGGCGCGCACCATCGCACTCGACGCTTCAACGACGGGCGGCGTGGTCGACCGGTTGGAGGCGCGCGGCTGGCTGGAACGCAAGACCGCGCCCGAAGACCGCCGGGCCCGCCAGCTGGCGCTCACCGACGCCGGCGTGCAACTGCTGGGCGAGGCCGTGCCCGCGATGCTGGGCGCGCAAGACCTGATCCTCGGGCCGCTGAGCGAGCGCCAGCGCGCCGAGTTCATGAAGCTGCTGCGCCTGCTGGTGGACACCAACAACGAGCACAGCCGCGCACCCAGTGAAGCGATGAAGTGAGGTGGTGAGCGCGCCGGCTCAGTCGAGTCCGCGCACGCGACCGCGCAACTGCTTGACGGTGGAGCGCGTGGCCTTGCCTTCCAGCCGGCGCTGTTTCGAGCCAAAGGTGGGTTTGGTGGCTTTGCGGGCCTTGGGCAGGGTGGCCACGCTGTCCACGAGCGCCTGCAGGCGCTCCATGGCTTCGGCTTTGTTCTGCTCCAGGCTGCGGCTGGTCTGGGCCTTGATGACGACCACCCCCTCGGTGGTGATGCGGTGGTCGCTGAGCGCGAGCAGGCGTTCCTTGATGGCTTCGGGCAACGACGATGCGTGGATGGCAAACCGCAGGTGCACCGCGTTGGACACCTTGTTCACGTTCTGCCCGCCCGCGCCCTGGGCGCGGATGGCGGTGAACTCCACCTCGTTGGGATGCACGCTCGGGGACATGGGATGAGTGTGCCACGCAGCCCCGCGCGCTCAGTACCGTTCCTTCACACCCGTGACCATGGCTTTCACCAGCCGCGTGCGCTCGATGCGCCCCATGACGATGGCCGCTGCCGCGTGCAGTCCCACCATGGGCATCAACCACTCGCCCAGGCCTTCGTGCAGGTCCTGCAGCCACTCCTCGCCCCAGAAAGCGTCCAGGCCCTGCATCCAGCCGGTGAGGCCAAGCCCGAGCACCATGGCAATGAGGCCCAGCACCATCAGCCCACCCAGCGGGTTGTGGCCCCAGTGGTGTTCGCTGGTGCCGCCGAGCAGCGCGCGCACGTGGTTGGTCACACGCCGCGGCGTCGGAAAGAAGTCGGCAAAGCGCGCGTGGCGCGGGCCGATAAAGCCCCACACCACCCGCACACCCACCAGCGCCGCGGCCGCGTAGCCCAGCCACTGGTGCAGGTCTTCCCCGTCGTCCACCACAAAGAGGTTGAGCAGCACGCAGGCCACCAACGACCAGTGGAAGACGCGCACCAGCGGGTCCCAGACCCGCTTGGACGCGACAGGGCTCACTTGTGCTCGACGGGCTTGCCGCTCACCGGATCAAAGTAGATCTCGACCTTCTTGCCGGCTTTGTCGGTGCCGTAGATCTCATAGCACTGGCCCTTGCTCACCTTGAAGGTCTTGATCTGGTAGCCCTGGGCTTCCACATCCTTCTTGAACGCCGCTTCGGGCATCCATTTTTCCTTCGGTGCGTTGCAGGCCGGGCCGGCCACAGCGGCACCGGCCACGGCGAGAAGAAGCGCGGAGAGAACAACAGATTTCATGATTCGTTTCCTTGTGTATTGATGCCAGCGGTTGCTGGTGAGGGCATTGAAACGAACGAACTTGAAATGGGGCTTAAACCGCTGTGTGACGAGTGTCAGCAGCCGTAACGCAGCCACCGACCTGCCACCTCGAGGCCTGAGGGGATTGCCGCGCTGGGATAATCCCGCCCATGGCAAACAAGCAGCGTGTGGTGGTGGGATTGAGCGGTGGCGTGGACTCTGCGGTGAGTGCGTACCTGCTCAAGCAGCAAGGGCATGAGGTCATCGGCATCTTCATGAAGAACTGGGAAGACGACGACAACAGCGAGTACTGCTCGTCCAACATCGATTTCGTGGACGCCGCCAGCGTGGCCGACGTGCTGGGCATCGAGATCGAACACGTGAACTTCGCCGCCGAGTACAAGGACCGTGTGTTCGCCGAGTTCCTGCGCGAATACCAGGCCGGGCGCACGCCCAACCCCGACATCCTGTGCAACGCCGAAATCAAGTTCAAGGCCTTTCTCGACCACGCCATGCGCCTGGGCGCCGAGAAAATCGCCACTGGCCACTACGCCCGGGTGCGTGAGCGCAACGGGTCGTTCGAGCTGCTCAAGGGCCTGGACCCGCTGAAGGACCAGAGTTACTTTCTGCACCGCCTGAACCAGGCGCAGCTGAGCAAGACGCTGTTCCCGGTGGGTGAGCTGCCCAAGACCGAGGTGCGCCGCATCGCGGCCGAGATTGCTTTGCCCAACGCGAAGAAGAAAGACAGCACCGGCATCTGTTTCATCGGCGAGCGGCCTTTCCGCGATTTCCTGAACCGCTACATCGCCAAGGAGCCTGGTCCGATCAAGGACGAAAAAGGCCGGGTGCTGGGCCAGCACGTGGGCCTGAGTTTCTACACGTTGGGTCAGCGTCAGGGACTGGGCATCGGCGGCGTCAAGGCCAAGGGCGCGCAGAAGGGCGGCAACGACCACGCGCCCTGGTTTGTGGCGCGCAAGGACATGGCGAACAACACGCTGTGGGTGGTGCAGGGCCACGACCATCCGTGGTTGCTCACGCCACGATTGAGCGCACAAGACGTGAGCTGGGTGGCCAGCCATGCGCCTGCGGGCGGCGCCGTGGGCGCCAAGACGCGCTATCGCCAGGCCGATGCGCCCTGCACGTTGCAGCCGCAGGGCGAGAGTCACTTCGACCTGCAGTTCAAGGCGCCGCAATGGGCCGTGACGCCGGGCCAGAGCGCCGTGATTTACGACGGCGACATCTGCCTGGGTGGTGGTGTGATCACCACCGACGCAGCCAGCGCCTGACGGTGTTCAGGGTGGCTTGACCGGCGCGTTCAGGCGCGCGTGAATGCGCCGCGTGGTGCGCCACACCACCCACAGCACCAGCGGCACCATCGCACCTGCCGCCATCTCCGGCTGGATCGGCAGGCCCGCGGCCTTGGCGCCCTTGGCGATGTAGAGCAGCAGACTGATCACGTAGTACGAGATGGCCGCAATCGACAGGCCTTCCACCGTGGCCTGCAGTTGCAGCTGCAGTTCCTGCCCGCGCGTGAGCTTGGCCAGCAGTTGCTGGTTCTGTGCCTCGGTCACGATGTCGACCCGCGTGCGCAGCAGCGCGCTGGTGCGCGAGACCCGTTCGGACAGCGAGGCCAGGCGCTGTGCGCTGGCCGCCACCGTGGCCATGGCCGGCGAGAGCCGGCGCTGCATGAATTCGCCAATGGTCTGCGTTCCGGGGATCGGCCTCTCGCGCAGCTCGGCAATGCGTTGCGTGACCACCGCGTCATAGGCGCGTGTCGCGGCGAAACGGTAGGTGTTCTCGGCGGTGGCACGCTCCACCCGCGCGGCCAGCGAGACCAGCTGGTCCAGCAGTTCCTGCTCGGAGGTGGACTTGTTCTCCAGTTGGGCCGTGATGCTGGCCAGCTGGGCTTCGGCTTGCGCCAGCACCGGCGCCAGTGCCTTGACCACGGGCAGCCCGCGCAAGGCCATGAGGCGGTAGGTTTCGATTTCGAACAGGCGCTGTGAAATGCGGCCAGCCCGCGTTTCGCTGGTGTCTTGCGGGGTGATCACCAGCATGCGCTCGAAGCCCGAGGGCCGCAGGTGGAAGTCCGTCAAGGCCCACGAATGGCCGCCGCCCAGCTGTGAGGCGACCAGTGTGCGATCCCCGAACCAGCGCTGCGCCTGCCCCATGAGCGTGGCCTGGGCGTCCGCGTTTTGATCGGGCAACTCGGCTTGCAGCATCACCATCTTGATCGCGGCCACGGTGCGCCCGGGGATGTCGCGCAGCCAGCCCGAGGGTGTCACGAGTGCGTCCAGCAGTGCGGGCTCGCTCGAACCCAGGCCAGCGCCCTCGGGCAGGGGTTGCACGATGGAGTAGCGGGTGAATTCGGTGTGGCGCTCCCACTTGAGCGTGAAACCCTCAAAACGCAGGCGCAGGAAGTTGGCGCGCATCTGTTCGGGTGTGAGTGTGTCTTGTCCGGGCAGTCGGCGCAGGTGCTCGCACTCCTGCTCACGGCTCACGCCGTCGTTGAGCACCGCCACAAACACGATCAGCACCGGCAGCCGGATGCGCGCGGCGGGTCGCGCATGAACCTCGTTGTGCAGCTCTTCGCGCAGGACATCGTCGGGTGGCAGGGCGCCGGACGGTGCAGGACGGGCGGCGGCGTTCGTGGGCGAATTCATGGGCGCATCGACTCGGTGGGTTGGGGCTGCCGCCAACTGTATGCCAAGGCGGGCATGAGGTTGCAGGCCTGCCCACCGGGGTCGCAGCACCCGGCTCACGACTTGCCGAACAGGCGCTTGAGCCAGGCGACACCGGAGACAGGGCCGGTGTCCGTTGCCGTGGTCGGGAGCGGGCCGAAGGCCGAGGCGTCCAGCGGAGCTGCATCGGTGGCGTCCCAGCCAGAGGCGGGTCCACTTCCCTCGAGCGCCAGATGGCGGGGGCGCTCCACCGCATGCCTGGCAATGCTGGAGGGTTGTGCCATGAGCTCGCGGTGCTTTTTCAGCGCCGAGCCGACCATGCGACTCACATAGCCCGGGCCGGCGGGTTTGGCAATGAACCGGAAGATCTGGCCCTCGTTGATCAGCCGGCTGATGGTGTTGCTGTCACGCTCGGTGGTGTAGACCATGGCCACGATGTTCGGGCTGCTGCGCTTGACGGCCCGGATGAGGTCGAGGGTGCAACCGTTGCCGCATCGGGTGTCGGCGACGATCACGGCGACCCTGTAGCGGTGGAGCAGGCTCACGGCTTCGCTGTGATTGCGTGCCCACAGCATCAGCAGCCCGTCGCCCAGAATGGTGCGCAGCTGGTGTTCGATCGCGGGGTCTTCGTCCACCAGCAGCACGGCTTCGGTGTGGCCACCCCGCAGCGTTTCCGGGTCGACGTCGGGCGTTGCTGCTGGGTTCGCTGGCCGCTGCAGAGGCACCTCGCGCGCCACGGCGGCCGCATACGACACCGTGTCGATCAGGTGCTGGTTGTCCCAGGGTTTGTTGATGAAGCGGAACACCTCGCTGTCGTTGACCGAGCGCAGCACGTCGGTGTACTCGGAGTACCCGGTGAGCAGCAGGCGCATGGTGTTGGGCGAGGTTTCCTTGACCTGTTCGAGGAACTCGGTGCCGGTCATGCCCGGCATGCGCTGGTCGCTGATCACCACGTCGAACTCGCTGTTGCGGATGAGCTCGAGACCCTCGCTGGCATCGGTGGTCGAAGACACGTCGAAACGGCTTCGCAACAGCCAGTTGAGCGAGCGCAGAACGCTGGGTTCATCGTCCACACAGAGGACGCGGGGCCGGTTGATGGTGTTCATGCAGATGGACCTGTTGGAATGGGAAATTCGATCTGGAAGGTGGTGCCGATGCCCATCCGCGTGGAGACGGAGAGGGTGCCGCCGTGTTCGACCACGATGTCTCTGGCAATCGCCAGGCCCAGACCGGTGCCGGTTCCCTGCGGTTTGGTGGTGAAGTAGGGCTCGAAGATGCGCGGGAGCACGTCGTCGGGAATGCCGCTGCCGGTGTCTTCAACCGTGATGCGGATGCGGTGGCCGTGCGTGGCGGTGGACACCGTGACCACGCCGGCACCGTCGATGGCCTGGGCGGCGTTCATGATCAGGTTCAGAAACACCTGGTTGAGCTGCGAGACCTGGCACTCCAGCCGGGGCAGACTGGAGAATTTCTGGACCACCTGGACCTTGGTTGAGATGACCGCCCGGGCGATGTAGATCACGCTGGACAGGGTGGTGTTGAGGTCGACTTCGGCGGTGCGCGAGCGGTCCATGCGGGTGAAGCTGCGCAGGTTGTCCACCATCTCGTTCATCTGGTTCAGGCCGGTCAACACGTCGCCCAGCATGTCCTGCGTCATGCCGAGTTCATCGGGGCACCGGCCCAGTTGCGAGCGCACCGATTCGATGTCGAGGTCCTGAAGCCCGGACACCGCCATGTCGCCCGCAGGGGTGGTCACGCGGTCCAGCACGCGGGCCGCACTGCGGATGCCGGGGGCCATGTCGTTGAGCGCCTGGATGGCCATGAACACATTGCTTTTCGAGAACGCCAGCGGCGTGTTGAGCTGGTGGGCCACGCTGGCCACCATGTTCCCGAGCGAGGTCATCTTCTCCGACTGCGCGAGCCGCTGTTTGTTTGCGTCGCTTTCCTGGGCCTGCTTTTCAATCACCGCCTGCGCCCGCCGGACGATGCTGTACAGCACGGCGTACAGGAGCACAAGCAGACCCGCCAGCGTCATGAGCTGCATCTGCTCCGAGTGCTGCGCATGGCGGCGCTGGTCCAGCGACTGTTGCTCCAGGCCCGCTTGTTGGTCGGCGGCTGTCTGGCGGATGCCCACCGAGGTTTGCTGCAACTGGTGCAGCGCGGGCGTGACGTCGGACTGAACCTCGAACACCGCCAGCGTCTTGTTCGTCCGGGGATCGGTCAACGGCACATGGCTGGCGATCACATCGCGGGGGGTTGACCGTTGCCCGGTGTCCAACGGCTCCTGCAGTTGCAGCGCGCTGGCTGGCAGCCCGCCCACGGCACGCTGCCAGCCGGGAAGGCCGGAGCCGTCTTCGCCCACTTGCGCCCGGTCGGTTGAATACAGGGTCGTGCCTTGCGAATCGTGGATGCGGATCTTGGCGACTGAGCTGCCTTGCAAGGCGCGCTGCAGACGGGCATCGAGTGCGGCGTACGACGCCAGCGCCTGAATCTGCGGCCCATGCTGTCGCAGGCACACCCGGGCCTGCGGTGATGCAGGCGCCTCGTTGGTGGCACCCTTGCGCTGGCTCGGGCGCCGGCACAGGCTGGAATCGAGCTTTCCGGTGGCGGCGAGAAACGGCGCCAGCGCTTCGTCCCACAGTGCGATTGACAGCAGCCGCGCCAGTTCGAGGTTGCGGTCCTGATGCGCGGTCAGCACATCGCGGCGCAGGGCGGTTTCCGCCTGATTCACCAGCACGGATTGCAGGTCTGCAAAGCGGGTTGACGTCTGGCTGTGAGCGGATTCCAGCAACGCCGATTCACGCGTCTGGAAATAGACCATTGCACTGGCCACGCAGGCAAATGCAATCAGACTGGTCATTGTGAAATACGGGATCAACCGAAATCGGATTTGCATGGTGTGCCAAGCGAAATGGGCCAGCGAATTTCCGATTGCTGTTCGACATTTGATTCCAGATGTCGAAGAACTGAATCCGGCCTGTGCGGTAGTGAGCCCGCCATCGTATGCAAGCCGTGGAGCGGCACACATACCGCACAGGCAGTATTTTCAGGATCTTTGCGTGTTTGAATTGGCACTCAAGACAGCGCCGGGCATTTCAATTTTCAGCAATGCCGGTTGTCACCGAATTGGATTGAAGTTCAATTCTTGATTGATGTGAAAGCGTTGACGCAGCGCTCAGGGCGCAATCCATGGCGTCTCTTGGCGCAAACGCAAGAAACGAGGCGGTTTCAGCGGAGTCTGGCAACCGATGGATCGGTCTGGACCAAGTCCAGCGGGTAGCGTTGGCCGGCGAGGTGGTCTTCCATGCAGCGCAACACCAGCGGGCTGCGGTGGCGCGCCGCGCTGGCACGGACCTCATCGGGCGTGAGCCAAAGCGTCCTGACAATGCCGGTGTCCAGGCTGAGTCCTGGCACCGCCTCCCCCAGCTCGCCGCAAAAGGCAAACCGCAGGTAGGTGATGTCCTCGTCCCCGGTGCCCGGCGAGCCCACCCGCTGGAACCTGGAGAGGTAAACGCCCACCAGCGCCGTGGGGGTGAAGCGGTGGGTGGTTTCTTCCAGCGTCTCGCGCACCACGCCCTGGGCGGGGCTCTCACCCGGGTCCAGGTGGCCAGCCGGGTTGTTCAGGCGCAGGCCTTCAGGTGTGTGCTCTTCCATCAGCAGGTACTGGCCGTTGCGCTCGATGACAGCGGCCACGGTGACACTGGGTTTCCATCGATCAGGCATGGGCGGATTATCCCCACCCGTCTGCCCTCGGGCTTGCCCGCAGAAGACAGGGCCAAACCACACTTTCAGTTAAGCTCGGCCGCTGACTTCCCAACCCGCGAGCGAGGAGACGTTCATGATGATTGGCGTACCCACTGAAACCACAGTGGGCGAGACACGAGTGGCCGTCACGCCCGAGACGGTCAAAAAATACGTGGCCCAGGGGCACACGGTGCGCGTTCAATCCGGGGCCGGCCTGGCCGCCAGCGTGACCGATGCCGCCTACACCGCGGTGGGTGCCGAGATCACCGATGCTGCGGGGGCGCTGGGCGCCGATCTGGTGCTCAAGGTGCGCACGCCGTTCGACAACGAGCTGGCGATGATGAAACCCGGCGCCACCGTGGTGGGCATGCTCAACCCGTTTGACGCCGAAGGCCTGCAGCGCATGGCGCGCGCCGGGCTCACCGCGTTTGCACTCGAAGCCGCTCCGCGCACGACGCGAGCCCAGAGCATGGATGTGTTGTCCTCGCAGGCCAACATCGCCGGCTACAAGGCCGTGATGCTGGCGGTGCACCACTACCAGCGCTTTTTCCCCATGCTCATGACGGCGGCCGGCACGGTCAAGGCCGCGCGCGTGGTCATCCTCGGCGTGGGTGTGGCGGGCCTGCAGGCCATTGCCACGGCCAAGCGCCTTGGCGCGGTGATCGAAGCCTCCGACGTGCGCCCGAGCGTGAAGGAGCAGGTCGAGTCTTTGGGCGGCAAGTTCATCGACGTGCCGTACGAGACGGCCGAAGAAAAAGAAGCGGCCGAAGGCGTGGGCGGTTACGCCCGGCCCATGCCACCGAGCTGGCTGGAGCGCCAGAAGGCCGAGGTCGCCAAGCGCGTGGCGCTGGCCGACGTGGTGATCTCCACCGCGCTGATTCCCGGACGTGCCGCGCCGGTGCTCATCACCGAAGACATGGTCAAGTCCATGAAGCCGGGCAGCGTGATCGTGGACATCGCCGCCGGCAAGGGCGCCAATGGTGTGGGCGGCAACTGCCCCATCACCGAGACCGACCGCACGGTGGTCAAACACGGCGTGACCATCGTGGGCGAGACCAACCTGGCCGCCATGGTGGGCGCCGACGCCTCGGCGCTGTACGCGCGCAACGTGCTCGATTTCCTCAAGCTCATCGTCAACAAGGACGGCGCGCTGCACGTGGACATGGAAGACGACATCGTCGCGGCCTGCCTGATGGCGCAGGGCGGTGAAGTGAAACGCAAGAGCTGAACGAGACACCAAGGACAAGACCATGGAAGCCGTATCCCCCACCGTTCTCAACCTCATCATCTTCGTGCTGGCCATCTACGTGGGTTACCACGTGGTGTGGAACGTCACCCCCGCGCTGCACACGCCGCTGATGGCCGTGACCAACGCCATTTCGGCCATCGTGATCGTGGGCGCCATGCTGGCCGCGGCCCTCACCGAAACCAACCTGGGCAAGACCATGGGCGTGCTGGCCGTGGCGCTGGCCGCGGTCAATGTGTTCGGTGGCTTCCTGGTCACGCGGCGCATGCTGGAGATGTTCAAGAAGAAGGAACGCAAGGCGCCGGTGGCTGCTGAGGGAGCTCACAAATGAGCATGAATCTCGTCACGCTGCTGTACTTGATCGCCAGCATCTGTTTCATCCAGGCCCTCAAAGGCCTGAGCCATCCGACCACGTCCATCCGCGGCAACGTCTTCGGCATGACCGGCATGGCCATCGCCGTGTTGACCACCGCCGCGCTCATCGTCGAGCTCTCCGGCGGCAAGGCCGAGGGCATGGTCTGGGTGTTGGTGGGTCTGGTGGTCGGTGGTGGCGCCGGCGCCATCATGGCCAACCGGGTCGAGATGACCAAGATGCCCGAGCTCGTGGCCTTCATGCACAGCATGATCGGTCTGGCCGCGGTGTGCATCGCCGTGGCCGTGGTGGCCGAGCCCTATGCGTTCGGCATCGTCGCCAAAGGCGTGCCGATTCCGTTTGGCAACAAGATCGAACTCTTCCTGGGTGCGGCCATCGGCGCCATCACCTTCAGCGGTTCGGTGATCGCCTTCGGCAAGCTCTCGGGCAAGTACAAGTTCCGTTTGTTCCAGGGCGCGCCGGTCACGTTCTCCGGCCAGCACATGATCAACCTCGTGCTGGGCCTGGCCACGGTGGGCCTGGGTGTGTTCTTTGCGTTCACCGAAAACTGGCCCGCGTTCTTCCTGATGATCGCGCTCTCGTTCGTGCTGGGCGTGCTGATCATCATCCCCATCGGCGGCGCCGACATGCCGGTGGTGGTGTCCATGCTCAACAGCTACTCGGGCTGGGCTGCGGCGGGCATCGGCTTCTCGCTCAACAACTCCATGCTGATCATTGCCGGCTCGCTGGTGGGCAGCTCGGGTGCGATCCTGAGCTACATCATGTGCAAGGCCATGAACCGCTCGTTCTTCAATGTGATCCTGGGCGGCTTCGGCGGTGAAGCGACCACGGCGGGCGGTGCCAAGGCGGAAGCGCGACCCGTCAAGAGCGGCAGCGCGGACGACGCGGCCTTCGTGCTCGGCAACGCCGAGACGGTGGTCATCGTGCCCGGCTACGGCCTGGCCGTGGCGCGCGCGCAGCACGCAGTGAAAGAGCTGGCGCACAAGCTCACCGAAAAAGGCATCACGGTGAAGTACGCCATCCACCCGGTGGCCGGGCGCATGCCGGGCCACATGAACGTGTTGCTGGCTGAGGCCGAGGTGCCGTACGACCAGGTGTTCGAGATGGAAGACATCAACGGTGAATTCGGCCAGGCCGACGTGGCCATCATCCTGGGCGCCAACGACGTGGTGAACCCAGCCGCCTTGCAGAAGGGCAGCACGATCTACGGCATGCCGATCCTGGAAGCCTACAAGGCCAAGACGGTGATCGTGAACAAGCGAAGCATGGCCGCGGGCTATGCGGGTCTGGACAACGAACTCTTCTACATGGACAAGACCATGATGGTGTTTGGCGACGCCAAGAAGGTCGTGGAAGACATGACCAAGGCGATCGAATAGCCGTTCAGACCCGCGATTCGTGGATCTTCGAGGGGGCTGGTGGTGACACAAGCCCCCTTGGTTTTTGTAGCAACGACCGCCCGTGCGACAGGCCTTGAAGACCAGTCGTCAGAAAGTCGTAAGGGAAAAACACGAGGCCTGGCCGCCGTCCGCAGCCCGACAATGGCGGGTTGCTTTCAATACCAAGTTCTGGAGATCACGCATGACCGCATCAACGGCCGACCGTCCCTGGCTGGGCTCGTATTCACCGGGTGTGCCCGCCGACATCGACGTGGCGCAGTACAGCTCGCTGGTGCACCTCATGGAAGAGAGCTTCGGCAAGTACGCCAGCCGCCCGGCCTACAGCTTCATGGGCAAGCAGATCACGTTTGCGCAGACCGACAGCCTGTCGCTGGCCTTTGCGGCCTACCTGCAGGGCTTGGGCCTGGTCAAGGGCGACCGCGTGGCGATCATGATGCCCAACGTGCCGCAGTACCCGGTGGCGGTGGCCGGCATCCTGCGCGCGGGCCTGGTGGTGGTGAATGTGAACCCGCTGTACACGCCGCGTGAACTGGAGCACCAGCTCAAGGACTCGGGCGCGAAGGCCATTGTGATCATCGAAAACTTCGCCAGCACCTTGCAGCAGTGCATTGCCAACACGCCGGTCAAACACGTGGTGCTCGGCGCCATGGGCGACCAGCTGGGTTTGCTCAAGGGCGCGTTGGTGAACTACGTGGTGCGCAACGTCAAGAAGATGGTGCCCGCCTTCAGTCTGCCCCAGGCCGTGCGTTTCAACGAGGCCATTGCCAAAGGCACGCGCGGCACGCTCAAGCGCCCCGACATCAAACCCGACGACATGGCGGTGCTGCAGTACACCGGCGGCACCACCGGCGTGAGCAAGGGCGCCGTGCTCCTGCACCGCAACGTGATCGCCAACCTGCTGCAGTCCGACGCGTGGAACGAGCCGGCCATGAGCCGCGTGCCCGAGGGCGAACAGCCCACCAGCGTGTGCGCCTTGCCGCTGTACCACATCTTCGCGTTCACGGTGAACATGATGCTGGGCATGCGCACCGGTGCCCTGAACATCCTGATCCCCAACCCGCGCGACCTGCCCGCTGTGTTGAAAGAGCTGAGCAAGCACACTTTCCACAGCTTCCCGGCGGTCAACACGCTGTTCAATGGTCTCGCCAACCACCCCGACTTCAACACCGTCAACTGGAGCAACCTCAAGGTCTCGGTGGGCGGCGGCATGGCGGTGCAAAGCGCCGTGGCCAAGCTCTGGCTGGAGAAGACCGGTTGCCCGATCTGCGAAGGTTACGGCCTGTCCGAGACCAGCCCCTCGGCCACCTGCAACCCGACCACCAGCACCGCCTACAGCGGCACCATCGGACTGCCCTTGCCCAACACCTGGCTCAAGTGCCTGGACGACGATGGCAACGAGGTGCCCGTCGGCCAGCCGGGCGAGATCGCGATCAAGGGCCCGCAGGTGATGGCGGGTTACTGGCAGCGGCCCGACGAGACCGCCAAGGTCATGACCCCCGACGGTTACTTCAAGACCGGCGACGTGGGCGTGATGGACGAGCGCGGTTACTTCAAAATCGTTGACCGCAAGAAAGACATGGTGCTGGTCAGCGGTTTCAACGTGTACCCCAACGAGGTGGAAGACGTGGTGGCGCAGCTGCCCGGCGTGATGGAGTGCGCCGTGGTCGGTGTGCCCGACGACAAGTCGGGCGAAGCGGTCAAGCTCGTGATCGTCAAGAAGGACGAGGCCCTGACCGAAGCCCAGGTGCGCGACTACTGCAAGACCAACCTCACCGGCTACAAGCAGCCCAAGGTGGTGGAGTTCCGCACCGAGTTGCCCAAGACCCCGGTGGGCAAGATCCTGCGCCGCGAACTGCGCGACAAAAAGTAGTGGGCGGTCCCACCGCCATCGTCAGCGCGCTGCATGAGGAGCTGGCCGCCGTGCTGGCGCTCATGCCCGACGAGCAGCAACAGACCATCGGGGGCCGCAGCTTCTGGCGCGGCCACCTGCACGGTCACGACGTGGTGGCCGTGCTTTCCGGCATCGGCAAGGTGGCAGCAGCCACCACCGCCACCGTCCTGATCGAGCGCTTCGGCGTGCAGCGCATCGTGTTCACCGGCGTGGCCGGTGGTCTGCGTCCCGGCGTCAACGTGGGCGACGTGGTGGCGGCGCGGCAGTTCCTGCAGCACGACATGGACGCCTCGCCGCTCTTTGCGCGCCACGAGGTGCCGGGCTATGGCCGCTCCACCTTCGACGCCGACGTCGCGCTGACCGCCCAACTGCTGCGCGCCAGCGAGAGCGTGTTGCGGTCCTTGCCCGCGCAGCTGCCCGAGGCAGTGCGCAGCGCCTTCGGCCTGCACGCGCCCCAGTGCCACCAGGGCCTGCTGATCAGCGGCGACCGCTTTGTGTCGACCACCGCCGAGAGCGAAGCCTTGCGCCGCGAACTGCCCGATGCGCTCGCGGTGGAAATGGAAGGCGCGGCTTTTGCGCAGGTGTGCCACGACTACCGCGTGCCACTCGCGGTGGTGCGCACCATCTCCGACCGCGCCGACGACGCGGCGCATGTGGACTTTCCGCGCTTCCTGCGCGAGGTGGCCAGCCGCTACAGCAGCGCGATCATCAGCACGCTGTTGACCCAGCCCTGAGTCGGGCTACCGCAACCAACCGCGCTTGCGGAAATACAGCATCGGCACCACGGCAGAGAGCACCATGAGGGCAAGTGCGAGCGGATAGCCGTAGTGCCACTGCAGCTCGGGCATGAACGCGAAGTTCATGCCGTAGCTGCTGGCCACCAGCGTGGGGGGCAGCAGCGAGACGCTGGCCACCGAGAAGATCTTGATGATCTTGTTCTGGTTGATGTTGATGAAGCCGACCGTGGCGTCCATCAGGAAGTTGATCTTGTCGAACAGGAAGGCGGTGTGGCTGTCCAGCGAATCGAGGTCGCGCAGGATCTGGCGCGCGTCTTCGAACTGCTCGGCGCTCAGCAGGCGGCTGCGCATCATGAAGCTGACCGCGCGGCGCGTGTCCATCACGTTGCGGCGGATGCGACCCGACATGTCCTCGTGGCGTGCAATGGCCGAGAGCGCCTCGCTCAGCAGGTTGTCCGAGGCGTTGCTGTTGAGCACCTGCTTGCTCACGGTTTCGATTTCGTCGTAGATGTCTTCCAGCGTGTCGGCGCAGTACTCGGCGTCGGCGTCGAACAGCATCAAGAGCACGTCCTTGGCGTCCTCGATCAACCCCGGCATGCGGCGCGCGCGCATGCGCAGCAGGCGGAACACGGGCACGTCTTCGTCGTGGATGGAAAACAGCACACCCTGGCTCTTGAGCGTCTCGTTGTGCTCGTTCAGGATAAAGGCCACGCGCACCGCGCGCGGGTCTTCCTCGTCGTCGATCAAAAAGTCGGAGCGCACATGCAGCTCGCCGTTGTCTTCTTCGAAGAAACGGGCCGACTCCTCGATGTCCTCGTCCATCGCGTCTTCGGGGATCGACAGGCCGAAATGCTGCTTGACCCAGCGGCGCTCTTCGGGGGTGGGGTCTTCCAGATCGACCCAGATCGGCTTGAATTGCGCGAGCTCTTCGAGCGACTCGATCTCTTCCTGGAAGAGGCGGCCATTGGCCAGGGTGAACACGTTGAGCATGGGGCGCTCCCGACGAAGTCTGCTGTCTGAAAGGCGGGCCGCGTGGGCGGGCCCGAGGGCGGTGAAGGTGCTTTCAGCCAGCAGGCCGCCCGATGCAGGTCGCCGCGCAAGCGGCGGTGATCAGACGGTGGCGGGGGTGGCTGAAAGCACGCAACTGGGTGGCGTGCTGTCCATGAGGCTCTCCGGGGGGTGGATTCGACCGCCGGATTATGGCACCGCCGCTGCGTGCGCAAGCGGCGCATGAGGCGCCATGAAGTGCATCAGTTCGTCCTTTCGGCGCCAGGCGTCGTGCTCGCCCAGTTCGATCAGCGCGTGCACGAAACCGGGTTCGAACAACAAGTAGCTGGCCAGCGAGGCTGCACTGCCCGCCGCACCGCGCGCCGTGTCCAGAGCGCCCAGGCCAGCGAGGGTGTTGCGCGTGGACGCTGGCAACTCGCCGATGTGTTTTCGCGCCAGTTCGTCAAGCGAGAAGCTGGGCTGGATGGCAAGCACCTCGACCGGGCGGTAGGGCAGGGCCGCCGCCAATGCGGGCGGCAGACGCGACAAGGTCTGGCTCACGCGCTGGGCCTGCTCCACATCGGCCTGCAAGGTGTCGTGGAACACGCTGGCCATGGCGTGGCCGGCGATGGTGCCGGCGGTGGGGTCGCCCGTGGTGCGCGCCACCATGCCCGAGCGTTGAGGCTGTCCCACGCCGATCACCAGCACACGGCGCGCTCCGAAGTGGATGGCGGGTGACAGCGGCGAGAGCTGGCGCATGGAGCCGTCACCAAAATGTTCCTTGCGGCCCTCCACCCACAGCGGCACTGCGGGAAACAGGAACGGGATCGCGCTCGATGCCATCAGGTGTTCGATGGTGATGGGCTGAAACGTCGCACGGCGCCCCGGGCGGTGCCAGGGTTGCACGTCCAGGCCGGTGCGCGTCTGGCAGAAGGTCCAGTGCTCGCCGCTGGAATAGCTCGACGCCGTCACGCCCAGCGCGTGAATGGCTCCATGCTCCAGCGCCATTTCCAGACCCGGCAGGTCGATCGCCTTGTGCAGCGTGTTCACCAGTGGCAGCGTGTCCAGCAGCGCCCGGTGACGCCGGACCTGGCGAGCCAGTGTCCAGCCCGCCACCAGCCGGTTGGCGCGCACCCAGCCTGGCGCCTCCAGCCGGTACACCTGCTCCGAGCGCAAGCCCATCCAGAACGAAGCGAGCTGCGGCAGGGCCGCCAGGCCCTGCCCCGCGATGCTGCCCAGGTAAGCTGCATTGAGCGCGCCGGCCGAGGTGCCGAACAGCCATTCAAACGGAAATCCTTGGGCGCTGGCCGGTTGCATGGCTGCGAGTGCCTTGAGCACACCGGCCTGGTAGGCGGTTCGGGCACCCCCGCCCATCAATACCAGCGCACAGGCGTCGGGCCGCACGTCGTGCGACGACGGTGCCAACATGTTGTGCGTGATGATCGTGTCGAGTGACATGGGCTCCAGTGTCCGTCCGCGCTTGAGCGTGAGCATAGGACATGCCACAACAAACCGGGTGCGCACGAAGCGCGCAATCGAACACGCAGCACCGCTTTCGCGGCCAATCGCACGCCTTGTTGCCCTTGGCGGCTTGCGCCAGATGGGTTTCGTGTGCATAGTGGGCTCAAGACATCCCCGTGGCCGTCGGGAGGTCTTGCCCCAGGCGGCTTGTCTCAACCCGGAGCATATGGAGGCTCTTTTATGAACCTGACGATCAGCGGTCACCACCTTGAGGTCACACCCGCCCTGCGCGGTTACGTCACCAGCAAACTTGAACGCATATCCCGACACTTCGACCAGGTGGTCGACATGAAGGTGCTGCTGACAGTGGACAACCTGAAGGAGAAAGACCTGAGGCAGAAAGCGGAGTGCAACATCCACGTCAAGGGGCGTGACTTGTTCGCTGAAAGCGCACACGCCGATCTGTACGCCGCCGTTGACGAACTGGCCGACAAGTTGGACAGGCAGGTTTTGCGCTACAAGGACAAGACGCAAGACCACCACCACGACTCGGTGAAGCGTTTGATGTGACGGAAATCACGGGCCAAGGCCCGTGCGGGAAAACCCGATGCTGCACTGCAGCAGGCCGCTTGGAAAGTCAAGCGGCTTTTTTGTGCCCTCAGTCTAGCCAACAGCGCTCAACTGGTCATAATTTGCGCTCCAAGAGGGCTCACATGAACCGACTATCCGCCATATTGCCCGCTGCGCAAGTGCTTGTCAGCGTTGACGCAACCAGCAAGAAACGCGCTTTCGAAGAAGCAGGTTTGCTTTTCGAGACCCTTCACGGACTCAACCGCGCACTCATCACCGACAGCCTGTTTGCCCGTGAACGTCTGGGCTCGACCGGCCTGGGCCACGGCGTGGCGATCCCCCACGGACGCATCAAAGGCCTCAAGCAGCCGTTGGCTGCCGTCTTCCAGCTGGCCAACCCGATTGGTTTCGACGCGCCCGACGAGCAGCCGGTGCAGCTGATGATCTTTTTGCTGGTGCCCGAAGCAGCCACGCAGAAGCACCTGGAAATCCTCTCCGAGATTGCCGAACTGTTGAGCGACAGCGGTTTGCGCGAGCAGATGAAGACCTCCGCAGACGCCATCGCACTGCACAGACAGATCACGTCCTGGCAATCGGCCCACGCCGCAGCCTGATCTCTTTTGAAACCCACCGTCGTCAGCGCCGATGTCCTCTTTGAGGACCATCGGGATGCCCTGAAGTGGCAGTGGATCGCCGGGCTCGGGGCTTCCGAGAGGCGGTTCGACGAGGTGGCCATCCGCGCCGCCCGGTCTGGAGCCGATCTGGTCGGCTACCTCAACTACATCCACCCGTACCGGGTGCAGGTGTTCGGCGAACGCGAAGTCGCCTACCTCACGAGCCCGAACGAGGAGGACAACAAACGCCGCGTGGCGCGCATCGTCACGCTGGAGCCGCCGGTGCTGGTGGTGGCCGATGGCCAGACCGCGCCCGATGCGCTCACCGCCATGTGCGAGCGCGCGCAGATCCCGATGTTCTCCACGCACGAGTCGGCGGCGTTCGTCATCGACGTGCTGCGCGCCTACCTCTCGCGCCACTTCGCCGACCGCGCGTCCATGCACGGCGTGTTCATGGACATCCTGGGCATGGGCGTCATGATCACCGGCGAGTCGGGCCTGGGCAAAAGCGAGCTGGGGCTGGAACTCATTTCGCGTGGTCACGGTCTGGTGGCCGACGACGCGGTGGACCTGTACCGCATCAACCAGACCAGCATCGAAGGCCGCTGCCCCGAGCTGCTGCAAAACCTGCTGGAGGTGCGGGGCATCGGCCTGCTCGACATCAAGGCGATCTTTGGCGAGACGGCGGTGCGCCGCAAGATGCGCCTCTCGCTCATCGTGCACCTGGTGCGCCGCGAAACCATGGAGCGCGACTACGAGCGCATGCCCCACGAACCGCTGTACCAGGACGTGCTCGGTGTGCCGGTGCGCAAGGCGGTGATTCAGGTGGTGGCGGGCCGCAACATCGCCGTGCTGGTGGAAGCCGCGGTGCGCAACACCATCCTGCAGTTGCGCGGCATCGACACTTACCAGGAATTCGTCTCGCGCCACCGCGCAGCCATGTCCCGGGGAGAGTGAGCCCTTCAGGCGCGGTGTGAGTGGCCCTTGTGCGGGCAGTCGGTCTTGGTGCAGTTGGCGTAGAGCGAGAGCGCGTGTTCCTGCAGCACGAAGCCGCGCGTCTTGGCCACCATCTGCTGGCGCTTTTCGATTTCGGCGTCGAAGAACTCTTCCACACGACCGCAGTCCAGGCACACCAAATGGTCGTGGTGCTGGCCTTCGTTGAGTTCGTACACCGCTTTGCCCGACTCGAAGTTGCTGCGTGTGAGCAGGCCAGCCTGTTCAAACTGCATCAGCACGCGGTAGACCGTGGCCAGGCCGATGTCGGAGCGCTCTTCGAGCAGCACGCGGAACACGTCTTCGGCCGTCATGTGGCGCTGCTTGGCGTTCTGGAACACCTCCAGAATCTTCAGCCTGGGCAGCGTGGCCTTCAGGCCGGTGCTTTTGAGTTCTTCGATGTTGGTCATGGCGGTGGGCGCGCGGCGCGTTGAATCGGGCGGGCGGGTGCGGTTGCAGGGTGTCCGGGCCCCAAGACTACAATGAAAGGATCATATCGTCAGCGTCTGGCGCACGCTGCTTATCTGCTCCGGCAATGCCTGCGCGCACGCCCCTTCCACGGTCAGACTCCATGCTTCACCACACTTCCGATCGCGTCCTTCTGCCCACCCCTGGCCAGCGACCGAGCAGGCCCTGGCGCTCGGTTGGCGTGCTCGCAGCGCTGACGCTCCTCTCGGCTTGCTCCAGCGTCACGAGCCGCATGCCGAGCGTCACCAATCTCGTCACACCGTACAAGATCGACATCCTGCAGGGCAACGTGGTCACGCGCGAACAGGCGGCGGCTTTGCAGGCGGGCATGACCCGCGCCCAGGTTCGCGACATTCTGGGCTCGCCGCTGCTGGCCAGCGTCTTTCACGCCGACCGCTGGGACTATGTGTTCACGTTTCGCCGCCAGGGTCAGGAGCCGCAGCAGCGCCGCCTGACCGCGTTTTTCAAGGCCGACGTGCTTGAGCGCTTCGAGGCCGATGCCTTGCCCACCGAGGCCGAATTCGTGGCTTCGCTCGACGCCGGGCGCAAGTTCGGCAAGGTGCCGCCGCTGCAGGCCACCGAAGCCCAGCTCAAGGCCTTCGACGATCGCAACAAGACCACCGCGCCCGTTGAGCCCACAGTCCCTGCGGCCACACCCGCTGCGAGCTACCCACCCCTGGAGACGCCGGGGACCGCCCGATGAGCGGCGCTTTGAGTCTGCACCGCGTCTGCGTGGCCGGTGCCAGCGGCCGCATGGGCCAGATGCTGGTGGAGGCCGTGCGCAGCAGCGGCGACTGCCAGCTCACCGGCGCACTCGACATCGACGGCAGCACCATGCTGGGCCAGGATGCGGCGGGTTTTGCCGGCCAGGCCAGCGGCGTGCTCATCACCGCCGACCTCGCACAGGGCCTGCGCGGCAGCCAGGCGCTGATCGACTTCACCCGCCCCGAAGGCACGCTGGCGCACTTGCGCGAATGCGTGAAACACGGCGTGAATGCGGTCATCGGCACCACCGGGTTCAGCGATGCGCAAAAGACCGAGATCGCAGAAGCCGCGAAGACCATCGCCATCGTGATGGCGCCCAACATGAGCGTGGGTGTGAACGTCACGCTCAAGCTGCTGGAGATGGCGGCCAAGGCGTTGGCCACGGGTTACGACATCGAGATCATCGAAGCGCACCACCGCCACAAGGTGGACGCGCCCAGCGGCACAGCGCTCAAGATGGGCGAGGTGATTGCCGACGCGCTGGGCCGCGACCTGAAAGACTGCGCGGTCTACGCGCGCGAAGGTGTGACGGGCGAACGCGATCCGTCCTCCATCGGCTTTGCCACCATTCGCGGTGGCGACATCGTGGGTGACCACACCGTGCTGTTCGCCGGCACCGGCGAACGCATCGAGATCACGCACAAGTCGAGCAGCCGCGCCACCTACGCACAGGGCAGCCTGCGCGCGGTGCGTTTCCTCTCGGGCAAGACCAGCGGTTTGTTCGACATGTTCGACGTGCTCAACCTGAAATGATTGACGGCGCCGGCCAGGGTCTTCTGCAGACGCTGGCACAGGCCGATGCGCTCGGCCGCGTGGTGGCGTTCTTGCTGCTGGCGATGTCGGTGGCCAGCTGGGTGGTGATTCTGTGGAAGGGCTGGCTGCTGCGCCGCGCCGCGCGCGATCTGCAGCTGAGCACCGCGGCTTTCTGGCAGGCCGCCGATCTGGACGACGCGCAGCGCCGCCTGGGCACCTTTGACGCGCAGCAACTCGTGTTGCCCCTGCTGCAGGCAGCCCTGGGTTTGAGCACCACCGCGCCCCACACCCTGGCCGCCGCGGGCGACCGGTCACAACAACTCACCCGCGTGCTGCGCGACGCGCTGCACCGCGTGTTGCACCGCCTGCAATACGGCCAGGTGCTGCTGGCCACCGTGGGCTCCACCGCACCCTTCGTGGGCCTGTTGGGCACCGTCTGGGGCATCTACAGCGCGCTCACCGGCATCGGGCTCGATGGCGGTTTCCGCATCGAACAGGTGTCGGGCCCGGTGGGCGAGGCGCTGGTGATGACGGCCGCCGGCCTGGTGGTGGCGATTCCTGCGGTGCTCGCCTACAACGTGCTGGGTCGACAGATCGCGCGCATCGAAGCCGACCTCGAAGGCTTCGCGCGCGACCTGCGTGAACTGATGGTCCACAGGCCATGAGCTTCGGCAGGCTTGAGAAACCGGCGGGCCACAAACCCATGAGCGAGATCAACGTCACGCCGCTGGTGGACGTGATGCTGGTGCTGCTGGTGATCTTCATCATCGCCGCGCCCTTCATGGTCGACCGGCTGGCGCTGGAGTTGCCCAAGGCCGAGTTGCCCAAAACGGCCACGCCCGCGCAGCCCGGGCCCTTCGTGTCCTTGTCGGTCGATGGTCAGGGGCGCATGCAGTGGAACGGCGAGGCCGTGGACGACGGCACCTTGCGCCAGCGCCTTGTCGAAGCTGCGCAGCGAGACACCGCCACCGAACTGCAGCTGCGCGCCGACGCCAGCGTGTCGTACGGCCGCGTGGTCTCGCTGATCGGCATGGCGCAATCGGTGGGGCTCTCGCGCATCGGTTTCGTGGCCGACGCCGCAGCCCCGCGCTGAATCGCCGCGCCCCCGGCCGGCGCGCGGCCCAAGGCCTAAAATCCGGCATCTCCCCGCGCCACCGCGCGCAGCCTCTCCCCTCACCGTCGCCGGCTGGTCCGGACCCTGGTTCATGCAAGACAAATACGCCCACAAGGAAGTTGAGCGCGCCGCGCACGCCCACTGGAACGCCACCGACGCCTACCGCGTGACGGAAGACGCGGGCAAGAAGAAGTTCTACGCCTGCTCCATGCTGCCCTACCCCAGCGGCAAGCTGCACATGGGCCATGTGCGCAACTACACCATCAACGACATGCTCGCGCGCCACCTGCGCATGAAGGGCTTCAACGTGCTCATGCCCATGGGCTGGGACGCGTTTGGTTTGCCGGCGGAAAACGCAGCGCTGAAAAATGGCGTGCCACCGGCCAAGTGGACGTTTGAGAACATTGCGTACATGAAGCAGCAGATGCAGGCCATGGGCCTGGCCATCGACTGGTCGCGCGAGGTGGCCACCTGCGATCCGAGCTATTACAAGTGGAACCAGTGGCTGTTCCTGAAGATGCTGGAGAAGGGCGTTGCTTACCGCAAGACGCAGGTGGTGAACTGGGACCCGGTGGACATGACCGTGCTGGCCAACGAACAGGTGATCGACGGCAAGGGCTGGCGCACCGGTGCGGTGGTCGAAAAGCGCGAGATCCCGGGCTACTACCTCAACATCACCTCGTACGCCGAAGAGCTGCTGGACCACGTGCAGATCGGCAACCCCAAGGCCACGCTCAACGGCTGGCCCGACAAGGTGCGCCTGATGCAGGAGAACTGGATCGGCAAGAGCGAAGGCGTGCGTTTCGCCTTCCCTCACGATATCCAGGGCAGCGACGGTGCCTTGATTGGCGACGGCAAGATGTACGTGTTCACCACGCGCGCCGACACCATCATGGGCGTGACCTTTTGCGCTGTGGCGCCCGAGCATCCGCTGGCCTCGCACGCCGCATCAACCAATGCGGCGCTGGCCGCGTTCATTGAAGAGTGCAAGACGGGTGGCACGACCGAAGCCGAACTGGCCACGCAGGAGAAGAAGGGCATGGCCACCGGCCTGACCGTGACGCACCCGCTGACCGGCGAGGCCGTGGCCGTGTGGGTGGGCAACTACGTGCTCATGAGCTACGGCGACGGTGCGGTGATGGGCGTGCCCGCGCACGACGAACGCGACTTTGCGTTCGCGAAGAAATACGGTCTGAAGATCCAGCAGGTGGTGGACATCCCCGTTCGGGCTGAGCCTGTCGAAGCCCTCGCCAGCCCGCACCGCGAGAGCCCTTCGACAAGCTCAGGGCGAACGGAGGAAGTGGGCTCAGGGCGAACGGCCGTTTTTTCGGATGCCGAGTGGCAGGACTGGTACGGTGACAAGCAGCGCGCGGTGTGTGTGAACTCCGGCGCCCTCGACGGCCTGCCGTACAAGGCGGCGGTGGACGCCGTGGCCGCCCAGCTCGCGGCCAAAGGCCTCGGCGAGAAAAAAACCACCTGGCGTCTGCGCGACTGGGGCGTGAGCCGCCAGCGTTACTGGGGCACACCCATCCCGATCATTCATTGCACCGAACACGGCGCGGTGCCGGTGCCCGAAAAAGACCTGCCGGTGGTGCTGCCGCAGGACTGCATTCCCGACGGCTCGGGCAACCCGCTGCACAAACACGAAGGCTTTCACGCCGGCGTGGTGTGCCCGGTGTGTGGCCAGCCCGCGCGCCGCGAGACCGACACCATGGACACCTTCGTGGATTCGTCGTGGTACTTCATGCGCTACTGCGACCCGAAGAACGCCGACAAGATGGTGGCTGAAGGTGCCGACTACTGGATGCCGATGGACCAGTACATCGGCGGCATCGAACACGCGATCCTGCACCTGCTCTACGCGCGCTTCTGGACCAAGGTGATGCGCGACCTGGACCTGGTGAAGGTGGACGAACCCTTCACCCACCTGCTCACGCAGGGCATGGTGCTCAACCACCTCTACAGCCGGCGCACCGAGAAGGGTGGCAAGGATTATTTCTGGCCACACGATGTGGAGAACGTGCTCGACGAGACCGGCAAGGTCGTGGGCGCCAAGCTCAAGAACCCGGCCACGAGCGGTGACGGCCTGCTGCCTGTGGGCACGCCCATCGACTATGAGGGCGTGGGCACCATGTCCAAGTCCAAGAACAACGGCGTCGATCCGCAAGACCTGATCGAGAAGTACGGCGCCGACACCGCGCGCCTGTACACCATGTTCACCGCGCCGCCCGAGGCCACGCTGGAGTGGAACGACGCGGCGGTGGAGGGCAGCTACCGTTTCCTGCGCCGCGTGTGGGCCTTCGGCCTCAAGCTCTCGGCCACCAGCGGCCTGGGCGCGCTTGCCGCCGGTGTCGCGAAGCAGTCGCTTTCAAAAGGCGCCAAGGCGCTGCGGCTGGAGATGCACACCGTGCTCAAGCAGGTGGACTACGACTACCAGCGCATGCAATACAACACCGTGGTCTCGGGCGCGATGAAGATGCTCAACGCGCTGGAAGACTTCAAGCCCGACGGCTCGGCTGGCGACAACGCCGCACTCGCCGAGAGCTTCGGCATCCTGCTGCGCTGCATCTACCCCGCCACGCCGCACATCGCGCACACGCTGTGGACCGGGCTGGGCTACCCGGGCGAGTTGCTCGACGCGCCCTGGCCCCAGCCCGACGAGGCCGCCTTGCAGCGCGACGAGATCGAACTCGTGCTGCAGATCAACGGCAAGCTGCGCGGCAGCGTGCTGGTGGCGGCCAACGCCGACAAGGCCGCCATCGAAGCGGCCGCGCTGGCCCACGAGGCCTTCGTCAAGCAGGCCGCGGGCGCCGCGCCGAAAAAAGTGGTGGTCGTGCCCGGCCGCCTGGTCAACGTGGTGATCTGAAAGCCCCTGCATGACGAACCAACGCACTGTGAGCCCACACCGCCGCGCCTGGCTGCAACTGGCCCTGGGCGCAACCGCGCTCGGTCTCTCGGGCTGCGGCTTTGCGCTGCGCAAGGCACCCACCTTCGCGTTCGACACGCTGCGCCTGCAAGGCATGGAGGGCACGCAGGTGAGCCGCGAGCTGCGCGATGCGCTGCAGGCCAACGGCATCCGCGTGCTGACCTCCAGCACACCCGCCACCGGTCCCGGTGCGCAAACAGGGCAGGCCATCCTCACCGTGCTCACCGACCAGCGCGAGCGTGTGGTGGTGGGCCAGACCGCCGCCGGCCAGGTGCGCGAACTGCAACTGCGCACGCGCTTCGTGTTCCGCCTGCGCACGCCCACCGACAAGATCCTGATCGACGACGTGGAGCTGCTGCTCGAGCGCGACATCAGCTTCAACGAAACCCAGGTGCTGGCCAAGGACGCCGAAGAGCAACTGCTCTACCGCGACATGCGCAGCGACATCGTGCAGCAGGTGGTGCGGCGCCTGGCGGCGGTGAAGTCGCTCTGAATCCGGCCTCGATCGACCCATGCAGATCGCAGCCCACCAACTCGCCGCCCAGCTGCAGCGCGGCCTCAAAAGCCTCTACACGCTGCACGGCGACGAGCCGCTGCTGATCCAGGAAGCGGCGGACGCGATCCGTGTGGTGGCGCGCGAGCAGGGCTGTGGTGAGCGCACGGTGCACACCGTGGCCGGCGCGCACTTCGACTGGGGCGAGGTGCTGGCCAGCGGCGGCTCCATGAGCCTGTTCTCCGACAAACAACTGATCGAGATCCGCATCCCTTCGGGCAAGCCCGGCAAGGACGGCTCGCAGGCGCTGCAGCAGATCGCGCAGAGCGCCGAGAACAACGACAGCACGGTCACGGTGGTGATCCTGCCCCGGTTGGACATGGCCACGCAAAAGGGCGCCTGGTTCGCCGCGCTCGACAGCTTCGGCACTGTGGTGCGTGTGGAAGCGGTGGACCGCAAGGCCTTGCCGCAGTGGATTGCGCAGCGCTTGCAGGCGCAGGGCCAACGTGTGGTGGCCGGCGAAGAAGGCCAGCGCACGCTGCAGTTTTTTGCCGACCGCGTGGAGGGCAATCTGCTCGCCGCGCACCAGGAGATCCAGAAGCTCGCGCTGCTGCACCCGGCGGGTGAGTTGTCGCTGGAGCAGGTGGAGTCGGCCGTGTTGAACGTGGCGCGCTACGACGCTTTCAAACTGGCCGAGGCGGTGCTGGGCGGGCAAAGCGTGCGTGTGCAGCGCATGCTCGACGGCCTGCAAGCCGAGGGCGAAGCGCCGGTGCTGGTGCACTGGGCGCTGTCCGAAGACATCCGCACGCTGCACCGCGTGCGCACCGCGCTGGACGCCGGCCGCCCGCTGCCCATGGCGTTGCGCGAGAACCGCGTGTGGGGCGTGAAAGAGAAGCTCATGGAGCGCGCGCTGCCGCTGCTGACCATGGCCACGCTCACGAAATGGCTGGACGACGCGCACACGGTGGACGGCATCGTCAAGGGCCTCAAGTCACCCGGTTGGCCGGCCGATCCCTGGCAGGCCTTGCAGCAGATGGCGATGAAAGTGACGCAAGGCTGCAGCCTGCGTTGACGGCTCAGGCGCGCTGCTGGGCCGCTTCCCGAAAATCGCTGGGCGACACGCCCGTGTGCTCCCGAAACACGCGGCTGAAATGGGCGGTGTTGTTGAAGCCCCAGGAGAACGCGATGTCGGTGATGGTGCGTTGCGCACCCCCGGTCTGGCGCAGCTCGCGCATGCAGGCCTGGATGCGCTGGCGCTGGATGTAGTGCGCGGGCGTGTCTTCTTCTGCGCTGAAGGCGTTGTGCAGGTGGCGCTTGCTGCAGTTGAGCGCCTGCGCGATGTGGTCCAGCGTGAGTGAGGGGTCGCGCAGGTGCTGGCCGATGTGTTCGCGGATGCGGTCGCGAAAGGCTTCGAGCTGGGTCACGTTGCTCTCGCGCCCCGCGAGTTCCTGCAGAGACAAGCGCACCAGCTCCACGATGAGTTCGCCCGCGCCGCGCGCCGCTGTTTCGCTCATCTGCGGCAGCTCCTGGTAGGTGCTGCGCATGGTCTCCAGCGCCACGCGCGCGATGCCGCTCACGCCGCCCACGTGGCGCGCCATCAGCGGCTCCAGCTTCAAACCGCGCTCGGTCAGCTGCTCCTTGGGCAGCATCACGATCAGATGTTCCACGCGCTCGGGGTTGGCGATCTCGTAGCTGCCCGTGGTGTCGTAGATGGCCCAGCCGCCGGGCCGCACCCAGGCCTCGCGCCCCTGCTGCTGCACCGCCGCACTGCCCTGCCAGGGCGCCACGATCTTGAGGTAGGCGCGGTCGTTGGCGCGTGCCAGCTGCGGGCTTTTCAGCACGCGGTGGCGGTTGGCTTCGAGCTTGGTGAGCACCACGTCGCCCGCGGCCGACGCACTCATGTGGCCGTCAAAGTCGGTGTCGCCGTACAGGTCGGATTCCAGCCCGCCGAAGTGCGTCCACACCCAGTCGCGCCAGATCGCGGCGCGCTCGATCGGCTCGACGCTGTCGGTGCTCATCACGGAGGCGGCTGTCATGTTGGAGGCTCCGGCGGTGGTCAGGGAGGCAAATTATCGGCCGCGCTGCCCAGCCCACGCTGCTCGCGCGGTCGAGGGTTTTCCCGGGGCGTCATGCGCGTTCCGTCAAGCAGGTAGTGCACCCACAGCACAGCGCGCGGCGTCTGCCGTGCCTACCATCGTGGCTCCAGCCCATCCACCTCTGCAGGAGACACAACATGGTTCAAGCCAATCGCCGTCTGGTCATCAAGAGCGCCGCCGCCGCGGTCGGCGCCATGTCGTTCGCACCCGGGCTCATGGCGCAGTCCGCGCCGGTGCGCATCGGGTATTCGATGTCGCGCACCGGCCCGTGGACGGGTGGCGCGCAGGTGAGCCAGGAGCCCAACTATTTGCTCTGGGCCGAGCAGCAGAACGCCGCGGGTGGCCTGGACGTGAAAGGTGTGAAGCGCCAGATCGAACTCATCAGCAGCGACGACCGCAGCGACACCGAGACCGTGGTGCGCACCTACGAAAAGCTCATGGGCAGCGACAAGGTCGACCTGGTGCTGCCGCCCTGGGGCTCCAACGCCAACTTCGCCGTGGCCCCGCTGGCCAACCGTTTCCAGTACCCGTTCCTCGCGCCCACCGCGCTCTCGCGCCGCCTGGTCGAGATGCGCCTGCCGTACTTCTTCTTGTTGCTGCAGCAGCCCGCGCCCATGACGAATGCGCTGGTCGACATGCTCAAGGCCAACGGCGTGAAAACCGTGGCGCTGATCTATGTGGACGACCTGTTCGGCCTGGAGAACTTTGCCGCTTTCAAGGTGGCGCTGCAGGGCAGCGGCATCACGCTGGTGGAAGACAAGAGCTACCCGGGTGGCGTGAAAGACCTCTCGCCCGTGCTGCGCTCCATGAAGGACAAGAACCCCGACGCCTTCGTGGGCTTCACCTACCCGCCCGACACCATTTTGGCCAGCCGCCAGGCCAAGGAAGTGGGCTTCAACCCCAAGTTCTTCTACGCCTCGGTGGGCACCGCCTTCCAGCTCTACCGCAACGTGATGACGCCCGCCGGCGCCGAAGGTGTGCTGGGCATGGGCTCGTGGAACGGCAAGACCAGCCCGGCCGCCAAGGCCTACTTCGACGCGCACACCAAGAAGTTCGCCGGCAAGGAACCCGACCGCTGGGCCAGCGGCGCCTGCTGGGCCGGCCTGGAGATCCTCACCAACGCGGTGAAAGCCCAGGGCCTGGACCGCAAGGCCATCCGCGACTACGTGGCGGGCACGACGCACAAAACCATCATTGGCGACATCAAGTTTGCCGGCAGCGAGAACGTGGGCACGCCGGGTACGGTGGGCCAGTGGCAGAACGGGGAGTTCGAGGTGGTGTGGCCGAAGACGGTGGCCACGGCTGCGTTGAACCCCAACAAACCTGTGTGGAAATAAGCGCCTTCGTTTACCCGCACATCCGTTCGGACGGAGCCCAATTCCGTTCGGGCTGAGCCTGTCCAAGCCCATCCACATCCCGTTCGTGTAAGCCCTTCGACAGGCTCAGGGCGAACGGGGTTGTGTTTCTGGTCCCCCAAATTACATGTCTTTCTCCGCCTGGCTCGAACTCCTCGCCTCCGGTCTCATCACCGGGGGCATCTACGCGCTTGTCGCGCTCGGGCTGAACCTGCAGTACGGGCTGATGCGCATCCTCAACATCGCGCACGGCGAGTTCCTCATGGTCGGGGCTTACCTCACCTGGATGGCGCAGACTTCGCTGGGCTTGAACCCGCTGTTCATGGTGCCGGTGTCGTTTGCCATGCTGTTCGTGCTGGGCTGGGTGATCCACCGCCTGTGTTTCCGCCGCCTAACCGTCACCTCGCCCAACCTCGACATCTTCGAAGCGCGCGGCCTCATGGTGGCCTTTGGCCTCATGTTCCTGGTGCAGAACTTCGCGTCGTGGATGTGGGGTGGTGATCTGCGCGGCTACGACTTCCTCACCGAGCCGGTGCAGATTCCGCTGCCCGACGGCACGGCGCAGTTCGCCGGCAACAAGCTGCTGGTGTTCGCGCTGGCGCTGCTGTTCTCGGGCGCGCTCATCGTGCTCATGCGCACCACGTTGCTGGGCAAGGGCGTGCGCGCGCTCATGCAGTCGCCCACCGGCGCGCAGCTCATGGGCATCAACACCCAGCGCCTGCACCCGCTCATGTTCGGCATCGGCCTGGGTCTCTCGGGCGTGGCCGGCGCGCTCCTGTCCATGTCGTACACCATCAGCCCGTCCATGGGCGAGCCCTACACCGTCACCGCGCTCATCGTCATCACGCTGGGCGGCTTCGGCAGCATGGGCGGCGCCTTGGCCGGCGGCCTGTTGCTCGGTGTGATCGAAGCCCTGGGCATGCACTTCACCAACCCCTCGCTCAAGGCCTTGTTGAGCTACGTGGTCTTCATCAGCGTGTTGTTGTTGCGGCCTGAAGGTCTGTTCACCCGGAAAAGCCGCAAGTCATGAACTCAAGACAATTCCTCATCCGCGACCTGCTGGTCCTCTTCGGCCTCACCGGTTGGGCCATTGCGCTGCCGGGCTTCGCCAGCGAGTTCGCCGTGTCCATGGCGCTCACCTGCCTGATGTACATCGCGCTCTCGTCGAGCTGGGCGCTGTTCTGCGGCACCACGCGTTATTTGTCGCTCGCCACCTCGGCCTTCTTCGGCATCGGCGCCTACACCAGTGCCATCTTGCTGGAGCAGGTGTCGTGGGTGCAGGCCATTGGCCTGGGTGCGCTCATTGCCGCCGCCGTGGCCGTGGTCATGGGTGCCGCCGTGCTGCACCTGCGCGGCACCTACTTTGCCGTGCTCACCTTCGGCATGACCGAGCTCATCCGCCACGCGATCAGCTACTTCGAAAAAAGCGTCACCGGCACCGTGGGCCGCGTGCTCATGGTGGTGCCCGATCGCGACACCATCTACCTCACCGTGCTCGCGCTCGCCGTGATCACGGTGGCGCTGTCCATCACCATCCGGCGCACGCGCTTTGGTCTTGCCATGCTCGGCATTGGCGCTGACGAGCAGCGCGCGCAGACGCTGGGCGTGAACACGCGCTGGGTGAAAGTGGCGGGCTTCGCCCTCACCGCCGCCGTGGCCGGTGCGGTGGGCGCGGCCATGTCGGTGCGCTGGACCTACATCGACCCGCACACCGTGTTCAACCCCTTCATCGGTTTCCAGACCGTGCTGATCGCGCTCATCGGCGGCGCGGCCACGCTGTGGGGCCCGCTGATCGCCGCCATCGTCTTCAGCGTGCTGGCCGAAACGCTGCGCCTGCAGGTGCCGCAGATCTACATGATGTCGCTGGGGCTGCTGCTGATCCTCTCGGTGCTGTACCTGCCGGGTGGCCTGGCCTCGCTGCGCGCCGAGACCTTCCGCGGCTGGCGCGATGGCGCCAAGGCCTGGTGGACCGAGACGCGTGACGACCTGAGCGGCGAGACCAAGCGCCGCAAACAACTCGAAAAAAGCCTGAGGGAGCGCCGCGATGTGTTTTGAGAAGCACCCCCGCCGCGCTCCGCGCGACCCCCTCAAGGGGGCGGTGCCTACGGCCCGGCAAAGCCGGTTCCGTGGCACCCCCGGGTTGGGTAGCCGCACTCGCGGCATTGCTCGCGTCGGGGAGCACACATGACCGGTCTAGAGAAACCTTTGCTCGACGCCCGCGACATCACCGTGCGCTTCGGTGGCCTCACCGCCGTGGACGCCGTGAGCGCGCGCTTCATGCCCGGCGAACTCGTCGGCATCATCGGCCCCAACGGCGCGGGCAAGACCACCTTCTTCAACGCCATCTCGGGCGTGACCCAACCCACCAGCGGCGCGCTGCTGATGCAGGGGCGCGAGCTCAGCGGCAAAGGCCCCCACCGCTTTGCCGCCAACGGTCTTGCCCGCACCTTCCAGACGCCGCGCACCTTTGCCGACATGCTGGTGCGCGACAACATCGCCTTCGGCCTCAAGTTCGCAGGGCGGCGCCCGCGCAAATACATCTGGTGGGGCGAAGAAACCACCGTGCCGTGGGTGCTGCGCACGCCCGAGAGCATCCTGGGCTTGATCGGCCTCTCGGCGCAGGCCGACCTGCCCGCCGCCGCCATCACGCCGTCACAGCAGCGCCTGCTGGAAATCGGCATGGCGCTGGCCACGCGCCCGCGCATGCTGCTGCTTGACGAAGTGGCCGCCGGCCTCACTGAAAACGAAGTGGAGGAGATGGCGCGCCTGATCCGCCGCCTGCGCGACGAACTCGACCTCACCGTGGTCTGGATTGAGCACGCCGTGACCACGCTGCTGCGCCACGTGGAGCGCGTGATCGTGCTGCACCAGGGCAAGAAGATCGCCGACGGCACACCGGCCGAGGTGGTGCGCAATGCCGAGGTGATCGAGGCTTACCTGGGCGACGAGATGAACGAAACCGAGGAGGCCGCCGCATGATGTGGTACCGCCCAACCCCCTTTGAACTCGGTGGCGGCGCGCGCGCGCGGCTCAAGGTCAACGGCCTGTCTGCCGGCTACGGCGCCTTCCTCGTGTTGCGCGATCTGCAGCTCGACATCCAGCCGGGCCTGACCGTGGTGCTCGGCCCCAACGGCGCCGGCAAGACCACGCTGCTCAAGGCGCTCAACGGCCTGATCCCGCGCGGTGGCTCGTTGCTGCTCGACGGCGCCGAGATGCCCGAGAAGACGCACGAGATCGTGCAGGCCGGCGTGGCCCTGGTGCCCGAAGGCCGCCAGTTGTTTCCGCAGCTCACCGTGACTGAGAACCTCGAACTCGGCGGCTGGCTGGTGCCCAAGGCACAACGCGCCGAGCGCCTCGCCCAGGCCTTTGTGGACTTTCCCAAACTCAAGGAGCGCGCCACGCAACTGGCGGGCACCATGAGCGGTGGCGAGCAGCAGATGGTGGCCGTGGCGCGCGCCATGATGTGCGCGCCGCGCCTGCTCATGCTCGACGAACCCTCGCTCGGTCTCGCGCCCAAGATGGTGGACGAGCTGCTCACCATCGTGCGCCGCATTGCCGACGCGGGCACCACCGTGCTCATGGTGGAGCAGAACGTGAAGAAAGCCCTCGCGGTGGCCGACCGGGGCTACGTGATGGAGCGCGGCATGCTGGTGGCCAGCGGCCCGGCCAAGCTGCTCGCACGCTCCACCGTGATCCGCGAGGCGTATCTGGGCGCCGACAAAGACCCCGCCACGGGCACCACCAGCGCGGCCGATGCGGTGCAGCGAAAGAAGGCCCTGGCCACAACCTGAATCCAACCCCACTCCGTTCGCCCTTAGCCTGTCGAAGGGCTCACCCACCCAGTGGTGTGAAGGCTTCGACAGGCTCAGCCCGAACGGTGTCATTTCAACCTCAAGGAGAACCCCATGTCCGACATGTCCATGCTCATCAACGGCCTCAAGGTCACCGCCGAAAAAGGCGCCACCTTCGAACGCCGCAACCCGCTCGACGGCAGCGTGGCCACGCGCGCGCCCGCCGCCTCACCGGCCGACGCCGTGATGGCGGTGGAAGCCGCCGCCGAAGCCTTCAAGACCTGGAGCGAAACCGGCCCGAGCCTGCGCCGCGCGCTGCTGCTCAAGGCCGCCGACGCGCTGGAAGCCAAGACGCCCGCGTTCATCGAAGCCGTGTCGGCCGAGACCGGCGCCACCGGCATGTGGGGCGGCTTCAACGTGATGCTGGCCGCCGGCATGATCCGCGAAGCCGCCGCGCTCACCACCCAGGTTGCGGGCGAGGTGATCCCGTCGGACGTGCCCGGCTCGCTCGCCATGGGCATCCGCCAGCCGGCCGGCGTGGTGCTCGGCATCGCGCCCTGGAACGCGCCCATCATCCTGGCCGTGCGCGCGATCTGTGTGCCGCTGGCGTGCGGCAACACCGTCATCTTGAAAGGCAGCGAGAACTGCCCGCGCACCCACCAGCTGATCATCGAGGCGTTCCAGGACGCGGGCTTCCCGCCCGGCGTGGTGAACTACATCACCAACGCGCCGGCCGACGCGGGCGCCGTGGTTGAAGCCATGGTGGCCCACCCGGCCGTGCGCCGCGTGAACTTCACCGGCTCCACCAAGGTCGGCAAGATCATCGCGATGACTTGCGCGAAGTACTTGAAACCCGTGGTGCTGGAGCTGGGTGGCAAAGCACCGCTGGTGGTGCTGGACGACGCCAATCTCGACGACGCCGTCAACGGTGCGGCCTTCGGCGCGTTTGCCAACAGCGGCCAGATCTGCATGAGCACCGAACGCATCATCGTGGACAACAAGATTGCGGACGCCTTCGTGAAGAAGTTCGCCGACAAGGCCAAGGCCCTGCCGCTGGGCGACCCACGCAAGCCCGAGCCGGTGGTGCTGGGCTCGGTGATCGGCATGGGCACGGTGCACCACTGCAACGAACTGATCGACGACGCGCTGGCCAAGGGCGCCAAGCTCGCTTGCGGCGGCAAGGCCGACACCACGCTCATGCCTGCCACCGTGCTCGACTTTGTCACCCCCGCCATGCGCATCTACCACGAGGAAACCTTCGGCCCGGTGAAATGCGTGGTGCGCGTGAGCGGCGTGGAAGAGGCCATTGCCTGCGCGAACGACAACGAGTACGGCCTGAGTGCCGCCGTGTTCGGCGGCGATATCGCCCGCGCGTTCAACGTGGCCCGCAAGATCGACAGCGGCATCTGCCACGTGAACGGCCCGACCGTGCACGACGAAGCGCAGATGCCGTTTGGCGGCGTCAAGGGCTCGGGCATCGGGCGCTTCGGCGGCAAGGCCGGCATTGCCGAATTCACCGAACTGCGCTGGATCACGGTGCAGACGACGCCGCGGCACTACCCGTTTTGATATTTGGAAGCTGCCGCTGGATTGGATGCTCTCAGTAGAGACCTCTAAGGGCAGTGCCGATTTGTTCCAAGGTTTTGTTGGTGCTGTTGGCCGCCTTCATGAACGCGGCTTCAGCATCAAGATGGCTTTCAGCCGAACAGACAAGGCCATGATCGCCCGAGGTGGTTTTGAGCGCCGTCCGAAGGTAATCGTCTGCTACTCGTTCAATGAGTATCCAGAGCTTTCTGTTGGCAAGTCGCATGCTTTCACTCAGGTCATCACCGAGGTATGACTTGCCCCAGGGAGTGCCTTGGCGAAAAGCAGCCAGATCCTCCAAGTGTGATCTGGCGACTAAGCGCATCGCATCATGTAACGCCTCTTGCAGGGCCAGGAGATTTTCGCGCTGGAAAACACGCGCGAGTTCTTGTCTTTCCTGCGTCTTTACTTCTTGTTGAAGACGAAGTGTGTGCAGGCCTGAGAGCCACGTTGCCCCCAAACTGGCCAGTGCCCCCACGATGGTTCCAAGCAAACCCCAAAGTGCTGCGTCCATCACACAAACTGCCTCATCGGGTTACGCTGCTTCCACATGCAACCTCACCCCCAAAGCCCGCGCTACCTTGAGCACAGTCGAAAAGCTCGGATTTCCTTCTGGGCTCAGCGCGCGATAAAGGCTTTCCCGACTGAGCCCTGAGTCTTTGGCTACCTGCGTCATTCCCTTGGCGCGAGCGATATCGCCGAGGGCGCGGGCAATGCCCGCCGCGTCGTCAGGCGCGTCGGTGAGCCAGGCGTCGAGGTAGGCGGCCATGTCTTCCGGCGAGCGCAGATACTCTGTCACGTCGTAGGCGGTGGTCTGGGTCTTGGTGGTTTTGCGCATGGGTTACTCCTCGTAGCCGTTAGCCAAGGTGATGGCTTTGGCAATGTCTTTGGTTTGGGTGGACTTGTCTCCACCCGCCAGCAGCAACAACAGCACATTGCCGCGTTGCATGTAGTACACCCGGTAGCCAGGGCCGACGTCGATCTTGAGTTCGGAAACCCCCTCGGTGAGGTTGCGATGCACGCCTGGGTTGCCGTGGATCAGCCGGTCGACACGCACCAGGATCCGGGCACGCACCACGTGATCTCGCAACCCATTGATCCATTGCCGGTAGTCATCCGTCTGCTCGATACGCATGGCGCAAGTGTAGCCTGTGAGCTACATATGTCAATGCTTCCCCAGTGGTAACGGTGCCGATTGGAGGGACAGCGCGGCCAACGCGCTGGCTCAACGAGGCTGCGTAGCCCGCGTCGGCGCAAACATGCTGCGCCCCAGCCAGCGCCAAAGCCGCTGACCATTGCGCCCCGCACCCTGCACCGTCAGATCGCCCGACTGGATCTCCCGCTCTGGGGCGCTGTCGCCGGTCCAGATTTCGGTGAGTGCGCGCACCGTCGAATCGACCTGCACGCTCACGTCGTGGCCCGGGTCGTCCCGGCACAGATCGGCCACGTGGTCTTCCACCACCAGCCACCACTGCCGCTCGGTCGCCGGGCCGTCGCTGAACCGGAAATGGACCACCGTGCGCTCGGCGTCGGGGAACTCCTCCATGCGCGCGAAGCGGCGGATGTCCCACATGAGGAACCCGGCGTCGAGTTGCTCGGGCCGCAGCCGACTGCCGATCCAGCGCGCGCCCCAGTGGCCCAGACCCACCACGATGGGCCGCAGTTCCTCCCCGGCCGGCGTCAGGTGGTACTCCCAGTTCTTTTCGACGCGCCGGCGCTCGATGACGCCGATCTCTTCGAGCTTGCGCAGGCGCTGCGTGAGCAGCGTGGCCGACATGCGCGGCACGCCGCGGTGGATGTCGTTGAAGCGGTGGCTGCCGCACAGCAGCTCGCGCACCACCAGCGGCGTCCACAGTTCGCCCAACACCTCGGCGCCCCGGGCGACGGTACAGAACTGCATGTAATCGATCATGCGGACCAGTCTAGTCGTGGGCCATCGGAACGCCTACTCCAGATTCTGGACTTGAGCGCGCCCGGCACCGGGCATACCTTGACGACCGACCGTGCATGTCGCACCGGTCGAGACCCAAGGAGCATTGCCATGACCGAAGCCCTCGTTTCCGCCCCCGCTGCACCGGCCGTCTTCGACGCCGAGAAGTTCCGCCAGACCACGCGCGCACAGTGGGAGAACACCGCCGAAGCCTGGAACCGATGGGGCCCCTTGCTGGCGCGCTGGCTGGGCCCTTCGACCGAGGCCATGCTGGACATGGCGGCGGTGGGCCCCGGCTCGCGTGTGCTCGACGTGGCCGCCGGCGCGGGCGAACAAACCCTGGTCGCCGCGCGCCGTGTGGGCGCACACGGCCACGTGCTGGCCACCGACATCTCGCCGGCCATCCTGCGCCACGCCCAGGCGGCGGCCGCGCAGGCCGGGCTGTCGAACGTGGACACCCTGGAGCTCGATGGCGAGCGCCACGACCTGGTGCCCGGCGCGTCGTTTGATGCTGCGATCTCGCGCGTCGGCCTGATCTATTTCCCCGACCAGCAGCGCGCGCTGGCCGGCATCCGCCATGCCCTGAAGCCGGGCGGGCGCTTCGCCGCGGTGGTGTATTCCACCGCCGATCGCAACCCCTTCTTCGCGCTGCCGGTCGGCATCATCCGGCGCCGCGCGCAGCTGCCGCCACCCCTGCCTGGTCAACCTGGGCCGTTCTCCCTGGGGGCCGAAGGCGTGTTGGCGAAAACGCTGGAGCAAGCCGGCTTCCGCGACGTGGAGGTGCGCCGGGTCGATTCCCCCGTGCGCCTGCCGAGCGCCGCCGAGTGCGTGCGCTTCGAGCGCGAGTCGTTTGGCGCCCTGCACCAGATGATGGCGGGCCTGGGTGAAGACGAACGGGCCGACACCTGGCGCGAAATCGAAGAAGCCTTGCTCCGCTTCGAAACCCCGGCGGAGGGCTTCGTGGGGCCATGCGAGATGCTGGTGGGGGCGGGCACGCGCTGAGGGGAGCACACGGACGCCTCCTCATAACCGCTCACTTCTGAGCGGGAGTTGTGCAGCTTTCCAGCGGCGGATCTGACCGCCTTCTGACGAACTCCCGCCAGGCCCGGTGGCTGCTGGGCTTGGCGGGGGAACCCGAGATCAGCGATCGAACGCGTTGCGAATAATTCGAATGATGCGTATATTGCGCCTCATGCAGGCTTCACCAGCCCACGCATTTCAACAAGACGTGTTCAGGAAACCCCCATGACCCAACAAATACTGGACCCGGCCAGCGAAGCCGAAGCCGAGATGGCGGGGGCTGCTCGCGCGTGCCTTGTGGCGGCGCTGGATCATTCGAAGGCCGAGTCGATCAAGGTGACCATCGAGGTGAACAGCGGGGAAGCGCCCGTGCTGATCCTGCCGCCTCGGGCACTTCGGTTTTTTGCGGATGTGTTGAGGCAGATGGCCAAACGCGAGCCGATGCTGCTGGTGCCCCAAAAGCTGGAACTGACCACGCAGGAGGCGGCGGCCTTCCTCAACGTGTCGCGCCCCTTCGTGATCAAGGAAATCGAAGCCAGCCGGCTGGCCTGTCGGCTGGTCAATCGGCACCGCCGGATCGAGTTTGAAGAACTGTTGCGGTACCAGTCGGCGCAGAAGCAACGGTCGGAAGAGGCGCTCAAGAAACTGAGCAAACTGTCCCAGGAGATGGGGGAAGAGCTGTAAATGGCGGGCAGCTCACGCTACACGGCGGTGCTGGATGCCAACGTTCTTTACCCCGCGCTGCTGCGCGACGTGTTGCTCAGCCTGGCGCATGCCGATCTCTACAGCGCCAAATGGACACCGCACATTCGCGCTGAATGGACGCCTCGCTGCTGAAAGACCGACCTGATCAGGGCGAAAGGATCGCAGCTGCGGTCGAGGCCATGGAAGTTGCGATTCCCGACTGTCTGGTGGCGGGCTACGAGCATCTCATCGACGGCCTCCATCTGCCCGACCCGGACGATCGTCATGTGCTGGCGGCGGCCATCGCCGGGCATGCCGATGCCATCATCACGTGGAACGAAAAAGACTTTCCGTCGAGCGTGCTGGATCGTTTCGGCATCGAGCTGCAAACACCCGATGAATTTGTGCTCAACCAGATCATGTTGCGGGGCAGTGTCGCGCTCACCGCCATCAAAGGCATGCGCGAGCGGTGGGAGCGACCGCAATACACCGCAGAAGCTTTGGTGGACTTGCTGGAGCGGCGTGGTCTGCCGCAAACCGCTGCGCACCTTCGAGATGTGGTCAACCTGTTGTGAGCGCCTGCTGCCTGTAAAGCCTCAGGCCCGCGTGTCCAGCAAGGTCCCCAACATCCGGTCTTCCGTCTGCACGGTGCGCAGGTTGGCCGCAAAGCTGTAGAGGCTCATGCGCTGGCCCACCAGGTCGTCGGCCAGCCGGTCAAACGGTGCCGACACGCCGGTCTCGCGGGCCGTCTGTGTGTCCACGCCACCGCTGTCGGGTCGCGCGGCCTGCGTCGTCACCTGCCGCCGGAATTCCGGCGTCTGCACATTGGCCACGTTGTGGGCGTGCGAGTCCAGCTGGCGCTGCGCGGCGCGCATGCCGCTCAGGCCGATGGCGCTGGCCGAGCTGCTGGGTGTGACCGACATGGACATGGTGGGCAGATGGGTGGGGATCTCAAGCGGTGTATCGGCCGGTGCAAAGGCAACTTGAGCCCTGGTCGGACACAAGCACCGCCCCTCTGCGAAAATCTCTCGCATGAATGCGACCAACACCACCGAACTCATGCACACCCTGGGCCAGCAGGCCAAGGCGGCCTCGGCGCTCATGGCCAAGGCCAGCGCAGCCACCAAACAGCGCGCCTTGCTCGGCCTGGCCGCCCTGTTGCGCGCGAATGTGGACGCGCTGCAGCTGGACAACAACAAGGACCTGGAACGCGCCCGCGCGGCGGGCCTGGCCGAGCCCATGGTGGACCGCCTCAAGCTCACACCCAAAGTCATTGAGACCTGTGCCCAGGGCTGCGAGCAGCTCGCGGCCATGCCCGAGATCATTGGCGACATCACCGGCCTGAAGCAGATGCCCAGCGGCATCCGCGTGGGGCAGATGCGTGTGCCCATCGGCGTGTTCGGCATGATCTATGAGAGCCGGCCCAATGTGACCATCGAGGCTGCGTCGTTGTCCATCAAGAGCGGCAACGCGGCCATCTTGCGCGGCGGTTCGGAAGCCATCGAATCCAACCGCGCGCTCAATCTTCTGGTGCAGCGCGCATTGCTGGATGCCGGCCTGCCTGCCGACGCGGTGCAGCTTGTGCCCACCACCGACCGCGCCGCCGTGGGCCAGCTCATCACCATGCCGCAGTACGTGGACGTGATCATTCCGCGCGGCGGCAAGGGTCTCATCGAGCGCATCAGCGCCGAGGCCAAGGTGCCCGTGATCAAACACCTGGACGGCAATTGCCACACCTATGTGGACGACCCGTGTGACGTGGCCATGGCCGTGACCGTGGCCGACAACGCCAAGACCCAGAAGTTCAGCCCCTGCAACGCGACCGAGAGCCTGTTGGTGGCGCGCGGCGTGGCGGCCGAGTTCCTGCCGAAGATCGGCGCCATCTACGCGGCCAAGGAGGTGGAGATGCGTTGCTGCCCCGAGAGCAAGGCGATTCTCTCGGCGGTGCCGGGCGCCGACCTCAAAGACGCCACCGAGGCCGACTGGTCGGAGGAATACCTCGCCCCGGTCATCAGCATCAAGCTGGTCGAGGGCGTGGACGAGGCCATTGCCCACATCAACCGCTACAGCAGCCACCACACCGACGCCATCCTCACCAAAGACCACATGCACGCGCAGCGCTTTCTGCGCGAGGTGGATTCGGCCAGCGTCATGGTGAACACCAGCACCCGCTTCGCCGACGGTTTCGAGTTCGGCCTGGGCGCCGAAATCGGCATCAGCACCGACAAATTCCACGCGCGCGGGCCGGTGGGTGTGGAGGGCCTGACCTCGTTGAAGTACGTGGTGCTGGGCGAGGGTGAAGTTCGGGGCTGATCAACGCCCCATCGGGAGGGAGATGTCCATGTGCCGCAACATCAAGACCTTGTTCAACTTCGAGCCACCCGCCACCGAGCTGGAAATCCGCGACGCGGCGCTGCAGTTCGTGCGCAAGCTCAGTGGTTTCAATGTGCCGTCGCAAGCGAACGAAGCCGCGTTCGACCACGCGGTGGCGCAGGTGGCGGACTCCGCGCGCGAACTCATCGCATCCATGCGCACCACTGCCGCGCCCCGGGATCGGGAGGTGGAAGCGGCCAAAGCCCGGGCTCGGACGGCTGCGCGCTTCGGGGCTTAGACGTTGGCTGGATCGTGCGAACGGAGCCAGTCCTTGAGCGCTGAATCCACGCGCGTCTGCCAGCCGTCACCGGTGTCACGAAATTCCTGAACCACCTCCGGTGAAAGGCGGATCGTGATCCGCTCCTTGGTGGGTGTTTTCTGCGGCCCGCGCACGTTCAGTTTCGCCAACAAACTGCCGGGCAGCGCATGCTTCGCCGGCTTGAAACGCTTCACGTCGGCAACGGTCAGTTCGCGCACTTCGCCTGCGGCGTCAGTCAGGGGCTTGGCTCTGGGCATGGCGTTTTACCTCTCGCTCGTTGGCTTTTCGAAAGCTGATGACACGAATGCCCTCAACGGTTTCCGTGAAACACAGAACATGCAATCGACCGTGAAGTTCACCCAGCGCCACGTAACGGGTTTCTCCATACGCTTGCCGGGTGTCAATCTGGATGAGCGCGTTCTCAAAATCAAACTCCGCTGCCTGCCCGAACGGAAGACCGCGTTCGAGGATGTTCCGTTCATTTTTTCCAGGATCGAAGGTGATGTGCACGGAGCCAAATTGTATGCACAATTTGTGAGACGGGCAAACGTCGGCAAGCCTTGCAAACCCGTCATCCGGCCCCATTACACTGACTACCCCCACCCGTTGCCGCCGCAGGCCTTTTCCTATGGTCCCCCACCTTGTCACCGCCCTGACCGGCCCCATCAACGAGCTTGAGCAGCGCATCCTCGAGTCCACGCCGGTCATCGAGCGCTGGTTCCGGCTGGAGTGGATGGAGCACACGCCGCCGTTTTACAGCTCGGTGGACGTGCGCAACGCCGGCTTCAAGCTGGCGCCGGTGGACACCAACCTGTACCCCGGCGGCTGGAACCACCTCACGCCCGAGATGATTCCGCTGGCGGTGCAGGCGGCGATGGCGGCGATCGAGAAGATCTGCCCCGAGGCCAAGAACCTGCTGCTGATTCCCGAAAACACGCGCGACACCTTCTACCTGAGCAACCTGGCCCAGCTGCAGCGCATCTTCTACATGGCCGGGCTCAACGTGCGGCTGGGCTCCATGTCCAACGACATCAAGGCGCCCACCACCATCGAGCTGCCCGGCGGCGAAAAGGTGGTGTTGGAACCGCTGATCCGCACCAAGCGGCGCCTGGGCCTCAAAAACTTCGACCCCTGCACCATCCTGCTCAACAACGACCTCAGCGCCGGCGTGCCCGGCATCGTGGAAGACCTGCACGAGCAGTACCTGTTGCCGCCGCTGCATGCTGGCTGGTCCACGCGCCGCAAGAGCCACCACTTCAAGGCGTATGAGGAGGTGTCCAAGCGCTTCGGCAAGCTGCTGGGCATGGACCACTGGCTCATCAACCCGATGTTCAACCAGTGCGGCCAGGTCGATTTCAACACCAGCGCAGGGCTGGAATGCCTGCGCAGCAACACCGACGCGTTGCTGGGCAAGATCCGCCGCAAGTACAAGGAGTACGGCATCAACGAGAAGCCGTTCGTGGTGGTCAAGGCCGACAACGGCACCGGCGGCATGGGCATCCTCACCGTGCGCGACGCCCGGGAAATCGACAACCTCTCCGCCAAGACCAAGGCCAACATGGCGGTCACGCAGGGCGGTCAGTCGGTGAGCGAGGTGATCATTCAAGAGGGTGTGCAGACCAACGAGCGCATCAACAGCGCGGTGGCCGAGCCGGTGGTCTACATGATG
>NZ_JBLYYB010000104.1:0-16741 GCF_048549895.1 Hydrogenophaga sp. | reverse complement strand
GCAGTCGGGCAAGACCACATTGGCGCGCCAGCTGTTCGCAGACAAGCCCTATGTGTCGCTGGAAAACCCGGAAGAGCGTGAGTTTGCCGAGCAGGACCCCCGGCGGTTTCTGGCGAGGTTCGATGATGGCGCCGTCCTCGACGAGGTCCAGCGGTGTCCCAACCTCTTCTCCTGGTTGCAGGGTCTGGTGGACGAGCGCCGGCGGATGGGCGACTTCGTGCTCACCGGATCGGCACAGTTCGATCTGATGGCGGGCATTTCCCAGTCGCTGGCGGGTCGGGTCGGGCGGGTCGAGTTGTTGCCCCTGTCAGGGGCTGAACTGGGTCTGGCGCATGCACCTCCCAGCCTGAATGACGTGCTCCTGAAAGGGGCCTACCCGGCGCTGTATGACCGGGAGCTCGTTCCGGCGGATTGGTTTGCCAACTACGTGACCACCTACGTGGAGCGCGATGTGCGCCAGCTCATTGCGGTGCGCGATCTGGGTCAGTTCCAGCGCTTCGTCCGCATGTGCGCTGCGCGTTCGGGCCAGCTGCTCAACCTCTCGGCGCTGGGCGCGGATTGCGGCATTTCGTCCAACACCGCGCGCGACTGGTTGTCGGTGCTGGAGACGAGCTACCTCGTCACGCGCTTGTTGCCGCACCACCGAAATTTCGGCAAACGCATGGTCAAGACGCCCAAGCTGTACTTCCTGGACGTGGGCTTGATGGCCTGGTTGCTCGGCATTCGCGATGCACGGTCCCTGGAGATCCACGCGGCGCGCGGCGCCCTGTTCGAGACCTGGGTGGTGACCGAGTTGATCAAGCAGCGTTTCAACGCCGGGCAAAGTGCCGACTTGTTTTTCTGGCGCGACAGCCTCGGTCGCGAGGTAGACGTGGTGTTCGAGACGCCCGAGGGCTTGCAGGCCATCGAGATCAAGTCGGGCAGCACGCTGGCGTCGGACTGGACCACCGGCCCACGCCAGTGGCAGGCCTTTGCCGAGCGCGACAACACGCCCCTGCGCACGCCGGGCCTCGTGTTTGGCGGCGAGGGCCGCTACGAGCGCCAGGGTTGTGAGGTGCTCGGCTGGCGCGAGTTCGCCGGCATCACCTGACGCCCGCCCTCAACGCAGCGCCTGATCCCAGGCCAGGACCCGCGCGGGCTTCTCGACCGGGCAGGCGCCCAGCACCTCGCTCGGGCGCACGGTGCCGCGGCCCTGCTTGAACTTCATCTTCACCAACACCTCTGCGTGCACGGTGTCTGCGACCCACAAGGTGTGCGAAAACCAGGTGAACTTGTCGTCGGCGCAGAGGACGGCTGTCTCCATGCGAACCCGCGTGAACATGCCGATGGGGCGATCGAAGCGCACGAGTTGAGAGGCGTTGACGAAGCCGATGCCTTCGCGCAGCAGGCGGGTGATCAGACGCGTCCTGACCATGAAGTCGAGTTGGGCGCACTCCACCAGTTGCAGCGTCTTGTCGCTCTTGAGCACATGCAGGCCTGCGTCGAACGGCGTGATGCGAAAGTGCGTGATCACGCGCGACTGCGGTGTTGAGTCTCCCCAGGAGAACAGGGCACGGATCAGCGCCATCAGGTTGCGAAGGAATCCGGACATGGGCTTCTCGGTGACGGTGGGCCGGCCAGTGTCACCTCAGGGTGTTCTGCGACCGGTCACCTCGGGCTCATGGCCCTTGAGCGCCTGCCCCACCATGCCGGCCAGCACCGGCCCGCAGCGCGCAATGTCGGCCAGCGGCGCGTAGCCGTAACCGATCACCAGGCCCTTGAGGTCGCTGCGCTGCAGGCAGTAGGCCGAGAGCGGGCGCACGGTGAGGCCTTGTTGCGCGATGCGCTGGGCCAGGGCCTGGTCGTCGATGGGGCCGGGCAGGCGCAGGCACAGGTGCAGGCCTTGTTCGGCGCCGCTGATGAAGGGGCCACCCGGGGTGAGCACGGGCTTGAGCGCTTCGAGCAGGCACTGGCGGCGCTCGGCGTAGTTCTGCCGCGCGCGGCGCAGGGCGCTGGCGAAATGGCCCATCTCGATGAACTCGGCCAGCGCGGCCTGCACCGGCATCTGGCCCGGGCGGTTGAGGTCGTAGTGGGCTTGCTTGAACGCGGCCACCAGCGGCTTGGGCACCACCAGATAACCGAGCTTCAGCCCGGGGTAGAGCACCTTGGAGAAGGTGCCCATGTAGAGCACACGCCCGTCGGTGTCCAGGCCTTCGAGGCTGGAGATGGGCGGGCCGCTGAAGCGGTACTCGCTGTCGTAGTCGTCTTCCAGCACCCAGGCGTCGTGCGCGCGGGCGGTGGCCAGCAGCTGGTGGCGCCGGGGCAGGGTCATCACCGCCCCGGTGGGGTACTGGTGCGAAGGCGTCACGTAGATCAAGCGGGGTGGGCGCGCGCTGTCGCCCGCGCTCGGGCTGATGCCCTGTTCGTCCACCGGCACCGGGTGGATGGCCAGGCCGGTGGCCATGAAGGCCTTGACCGCGCCCCAGTAGGCCGGGTCCTCCACCCACACGGTGTCGCCGTGGTCGGCCAGCAGGCGCGCGCAGAGTTCGAGCGACTGCTGCGTGCCGCTGGTGATGACGACCTGGTCGGCCTCCAGGTGCACGCTGCGGAACACGCGCAAGTAGTCGGCCACGGCGCGGCGCAGCGGCGCATAACCGCCCGAGGTGTTGTAGTCGAGCATGTCCGGGTAGGTCATGCGCCAGTGTTTGTTTTGCAGCCGCTGCCACAGCGCCACGGGGAAGGCGCTGAAATCGACCATGCCGGGGGTGAAGGGCTGCACCTCCAGTTCGGTGGCGCAGAAGGTGCTGGAGAGTGCGACGCCGCGCGTGGACAGGCGCCCGGCCTGCAGCGTGGCGGGCTGGCCGCCGCTGCGGGCGCCCCGGCTGGGCGCGGCGCGCGGCACGTTGTCGTTCACATAGGTGCCACTGCCCACGCGGCTGGCCAGGTACCCCTCCACGCTGAGCTGGTTGATCGCGGCCACCACGGTGTTGCGCGAGAGCGAGAGGTCTTCGGCCAGGTCGCGGCTGGAGGGCAGGCGCTCGCCGGCGCCGAGCTTGCCGTCCAGCATGGCGCGGCGCAGCGCTTCGTAGAGCTGGCGGTGCAGTGGCAACGCGTCTTGCGTGCCCAGGCGGTTCATTTCGGCGAGCAGGAATTCGGACAGCATGGTGGTTGGCGTGTGAAGTGGCACCACGGGGTGGGCTCAACTGGCTCCGATTGTGATCCACTTCGGTGACCACAATGGGCCCCATTGCCTTGGAGAGAACATGAACAAGCCGCCGTGCATGGTCTGGCTGCCTGCCGACCACCGCCTCATGGGTGACCACGGTCATCAAATGCCCTTTTTGCTGCTGGGCGACAAGTACGCCCGGGCGGTGAAGGTGGGGGCCAACGCCCAGCCGGTGATGTTTCCCCTGGCCGACACCGACCAGATCAGCGACCTGCTCGCCCTGGTGGACGGCGTGATGCTGACCGGATCGCCCTCCAACGTGCACCCCTCCCATTTCGCCGAAGACGTGGCCGACCCCAGCCTGCCGCTGGACGCCGACCGCGACCTGCTCACGCTGGCGCTGGTGAAGGCTTGCGTGCACGAGGGCGTGCCGCTGCTGGGCATCTGCCGCGGGTTCCAGGAAATCAACGTGGCCCTGGGTGGCACGCTGCACCAGCGGGTGCAGGAGGTGCCCGGCCTCATGGACCACCGCGAGCCCAAGGGCGCGCCGCCCGACGAGCAGTACGCACCGCGCCACAGCGTGCGTTTTGCGCCGGGCAGCGTGTTCGAACAATGGGCCGGCGGCCCCGAGACACAGGTGAATTCGCTGCACGGCCAGGGCATCAACCGCCTGGCCGACGGCCTGGAGGCGCTGGCCCACGCGCCCGACGGCGTGGTGGAAGCCTTTGGCGTGCGCGGTGCGCGCACCTTTGCGTACGCGGTGCAGTTCCACCCCGAATGGCGCTGCTGGGAAACGCCCTTCTATGCCGCCATCTTCGAGGCCTTTGGCCGCGCCTGCCGATCGCGCCACAGCCTGCGCCTGCAGGCGGCGGACCTGAACCGCAGCTTGATATGAACACCCCCCTGCGCCGCTTCGCGGCTTCCCCCCTCTCTGGCGCGCCTTTGGCGCTGGGAGGGGGGACGGCATCTCGGGCCGGCGGAGCCGGACCCTTGGTGCCCTTGGAGCACGCGGGCACCACCTCACACAACCACAACGGAGACGGCACATGACAGCCACCGACAAAAAAATGACCTTCAACGATCTGGAGAACTGGCTCAACCAGAACCGCGTGACCGAAGTCGAGTGCCTCGTGCCCGACCTGACCGGCGTGGCCCGCGGCAAGATCCTGCCGCGCGAGAAGTTCACCGAGGATCGCGGCATGCGCCTGCCGCAGGCCATCGTGGCGATGGGCGTGACGGGGGAGTTTCCGGCCAGCGGGCCGTACTACGACGTGATCGAGCCGACCGACCGCGACATGCAGCTGCGCCCGGACCCGACCACCGCGCGCATCGTGCCCTGGGCCACCGACCCCACGGCGCAGGTGATCCACGACTGTTTTGACCACGCCGGCAAGCTCGTGCCCTTTGCGCCGCGCAGCGTGTTGCGCCATGTGTGCGAGCTGTTCGACGCCGAGGGCCTGGACCCGGTGGTCGCGCCCGAGCTGGAGTTTTACCTGACCGCGCGCAACACCGACCCGAACACGCTGCTGAAACCGCCGATCGGGCGCAGCGGCCGCGCCGAGACCTCGCGCCAGTCGTACAGCATCGACGCGGTCAACGAGTTCGACCCGCTGTTCGAAGAGATCTACGACTACTGCGACAAGATGAAGCTCAACGTGGACACGCTGATCCACGAGGCCGGCGCCGGGCAGATGGAGATCAACTTCTTCCACGCCCACCCGCTGGGCCTGGCCGACGAGGTGTTTTTCTTCAAGCGCACGGTGCGCGAATCGGCGCTGCGCCACGACATGTACGCCACCTTCATGGCCAAGCCGATCGCCGGCGAGCCCGGCTCGGCGATGCATGTGCACCAGAGCATCTTGAGCAAAGCCACCGGCAAGAACATCTTCAGCAATGACGACGGCACACCGTCCGAATCGTTCTACCACTACATCGGCGGCCTGCAGCGCTACATCCCGGCCGCCATGGTGCTGGTGGCGCCCTACGTGAACAGCTACCGCCGCCTCTCGCGCCACACGGCGGCGCCCATCAACATCGAATGGGGCCACGACAACCGCACGGTGGGCATCCGCTCGCCCATTTCTTCGCCCGAAGCGCGCCGCGTGGAGAACCGCGTGATCGGCGCCGACGCCAACCCGTACGTGGCCATGGCCATGACGCTGGCCTGCGGCTACCTGGGCCTGAAGAACAAGATCAAGCCCAAGCCCGAGATGAAGGGCGACGCCTACCTCTCGCCGTACTCGTTGCCGCGCAGCCTGGGCGAGGCCCTGGACTGGCTGCGCCGCGAGACCGACCTGCACGATGTGCTGGGCAAGGAATTCATCACCATTTACACCGAGATCAAGGAGCTTGAATTCGACGAGTTCATGAAGGTGATCTCGCCGTGGGAACGCGAGCATCTTCTTCTTCACGTCTGATCAGCCAAGCCAGGACCGACCATGAACACCTCCACCCTCATCGCCCCGCCCGCCCTGGTGCGCCGCGCCGAACAGCACGACACGAAAGCCATCCAGGCCGCCGACAGCGCGCACTTCATCCACCCGTTCACCGACCACGGTGATCTCGCCACGCGCGGCTCGCGCGTGATCACGCGCGCCGACAACATCTACGTGTGGGATTCCGAAGGTCACAAGATCCTCGACGGCATGAGCGGGCTGTGGTGCGTGAACGCCGGCTACGGCCGCAAGGAACTGGCCGACGCCGCCTACCAGCAGATGATGACGCTGCCGTTCTACAACGCCTTCTTCCAGACCACCAACGTGCCGGCGGTGCAGCTGGCCACCAAGCTGGCGGCGCTGGCGCCCGAGGTGCGCGGGCGCAAGTTCGAACACGTGTTCTTCAGCTCCAGCGGCAGCGAAAGCAACGACACCAATGTGCGCATGGTGCGCCGCTATTGGGATTTGCTCGGCCAGCCGCAGCGCAAGGTCGTCATCAGCCGCATGAACGCGTACCACGGCTCCACCATGGCAGGGGCTTCGCTGGGCGGCATGAGCGGCATGCACGCGCAGGGCGACCTGCCGATTCCCAACATCACGCACATCGGCCAGCCCTACTTCTTCGAGAACGCGCTGCCGGGCGAAAGCCAGGAGGCGTTCGGCCTGCGCGCGGCGGGCTGGTTGGAAACCAAGATCCTGGAGCTGGGTGCGGACAAGGTGGCCGCGTTCATCGCCGAGCCGGTGCAGGGCGCCGGTGGCGTGATCATTCCGCCGGCCAGCTACTGGCCCGAGATCCAGCGCATCGTCGACAAACACGGCATCCTGCTGATCGCCGACGAGGTGATCTGCGCCTTCGGCCGCCTGGGCCACTGGTTTGCCTACGAGAAGTTCGGCATCCGGCCCGACCTGGTGACCTTCGCCAAGGGCGTGACCAGCGGCTACATCCCGCTGGGCGGCGTGATGGTGGGCGACCGCGTGGCCAAGGTGCTGATCGATCAGGGCGGTGAGTTCAACCACGGCTACACCTACAGCGGCCACCCGGTGGCCTGCGCGGTGGCGCTGGCCAACATCGAGCTGATGGAACGCGAGAACCTGGTGGGTCGAGTGCGCGACGACACCGGGCCGTACCTGGCCGAGCGCTTCGCCGAACTCAATGCCCATCCGCTCGTGGGTGTGGCCGAGACCTGCGGCTTTGTGGCCGGGCTGGTGCTGGTGAAGGACAAGTCCACCGGCGCCACCTTCGACCCGGACCTGGGCGTGGGCATGATGTGCCGCGCCCATTGTTTCAAGAACGGCCTGATCATGCGCGCCGTGGGCGACCGCATGATCATCGCGCCGCCGCTGGTGATGACGCGCGCCCAGATCGACGAGATGATGACGCTGATCCACACCTGCCTGGACGCCACCTTGGCCCAGTTGCGGGCCGCCGGCCAGCATGCGTGAATAGAATGCCCCCTGCGGTATGCCGGAACGCACCGACAAGGTGCGACTCGGGCGGCGGCGGGTCTGGAACTTGCTAGATTGTTTTCGAGTCTTTTCCACGCCTTTCGGTTCGATTTGTCATTGATCAACCCCTCTCAGGAGCGAGCACCACCATGAAGAAACACGTTTTGGTTATTGCAATGTCGGCCATCCTGCTGGCTTCTTGCGGCAAGAAGGAAGAGCCCGTGGCGGCACCTGCGGCGCCCGCACCGGTGGCTGCCGCGCCGGCTGCTCCGCCCGTGCCCGCCGGCCCGGTGCTCGACGACGAGAAGGTTCTCAACATCTACAACTGGCCCGACTACATCCCCGAAGGCATGATCGCCAACTTCGAGAAGGAAAGCGGCATCAAGGTCAACTACGACACCTTCGAGACCAACGAAGCCCTGCACGCCAAGCTGGTGGCGGGCAACACCGGCTACGACATCGTCGTGCCCGGCACCGTGTTCGCCAAGGGCCAGATCGAAGGCGGTCTGCTGCAGCCGCTGAAGAAGGAACAGATCCCGAACCTGGCCAACATGGACCCGGCGATCATGACCACGCTGACCAAGGCCGACCCCGAGAACAAGCACCTGGTGCCGTGGGCCTGGGGCTTCACCACCGTGGGCATCAACAAGACCAAGGTCGAGAAGGCCCTGGGCGGCATGGCCATGCCCGAGAACGCCTGGGACCTGGTGTTCAAGCCCGAGTACACGAGCAAGCTCAAGTCGTGCGGCATCGCGTATCTGGATTCGCCCACCGAGATCATCCCGGTGGCGCTGCACTACATCGGCAAGGACGCCTACTCGAACGACGCGGCCGATTACAAGCTGGCCAACGAGATGCTGATGAAGGTGCGCAAGGACGTTCGCCTGTTCAGCTCCACCATGATCGACGACATCGCAGGTGGCAAGGCCTGCGTGGCCGTGGGCTGGTCGGGCGACATCAACATCGCCGCTGGCCGCGCCAAGGAAAACGGCTCCAAGGACGTGATCGAAGCCCTGCTGCCCAGCACCGGCGCGCTGATCTTCTTTGACACCATGGCCGTGACCAAGGACGCCAAGCACCCGAACAACGCGATGGCCTTCATCGACTTCTTCCTGCGCCCGGAGAACGCCGCGGCCATGGCCAACGAGATGAGCTACCCCACCGGCAACAAGGCCGCCATGGACAAGATCAACCCCGAGATCGCCGGCAACAAGACCATCTTTGTCGAGTCTGACTACTTCGCCAAGATGATCCCGCCCAGCAGCTTCACCAACGAAGCGCGCGAAGCCATGGCCAACGCCTACAACAGCTTCAAGAAGGGCAAGTAAGGCGCCCGGTTTTCACCAGACCTGATCCAGGGCTGTTCGTACACACCGTATGAACAGCCCTTTTTCTTGGTCCCACGCACACGCAAACGACAACAAGGACTGAACATGGCAGAGACGGGCACCCAGGCGGGTTATCTGGTCACCGAGAAACTGGTCAAGCGCTTTGACGAGGCGGTGGCCGTGGACGAGGTGTCGCTGTCCATCGGCAAGGGCGAGATCTTCGCGCTGCTGGGCAGCTCGGGCTGCGGCAAGTCGACGCTGCTGCGCATGCTCGCTGGTTTTGAGAAGCCGACCTCGGGGCGCATCCTGCTGGGTGGTCAGGACGTGGCGGCCATGCCGCCCTACGAGCGGCCGGTCAACATGATGTTCCAGTCCTACGCCCTGTTTCCCCACCTCAACATCTGGGAGAACGTGGCCTTTGGCCTCAAGCGCGAAGGCCTGCCCAAAGCCGAGGTGCAACAGCGCACCGACGAGATGCTGGCTCTGGTGCAGCTCACGCCCTACGCCAAACGCAAACCACACCAGCTCTCGGGTGGTCAGCAGCAGCGTGTGGCGCTGGCGCGTAGCCTGGCCAAGCGGCCCAAGCTGCTGCTGCTCGACGAACCCCTGGGCGCGCTCGACAAGAAGCTGCGCGAGCAGACCCAGTTTGAACTGGTGAACATCATCGAGAAGGTGGGCGTGACGGTGGTGATGGTCACGCACGACCAGGAAGAGGCCATGACCATGGCGAGTCGCATCGCCATCATGAGCAAGGGGCGGGTGCTGCAGGTGGGCACGCCCGAAGAGATTTACGAACACCCGACCAACCGGTTTGTGGCCGACTTCATCGGCAACGTGAACCTGTTCGAAGGCAAGCTCAGCGTGGACGAGCCCGACCGCTGTGCGGTGAGCACCGGCATCGGTGAGATCCAGGTCGGCCACGGTGTGCCAGGCCACCTGGGCATGGTGGTGACGCTGGCCGTGCGGCCCGAGAAGATCGAGATCAGCAAGCACCGCCCCGACGGCGTGGCGTCCAACCTCTTCACCGGCACGGTCAAGGAGATTGCGTACTTCGGCTCCTACAACACCTACATCGTGCAGGCCAGCAATGGCAGCAAGCTCAAGATCACCGAGGCCAACACCTCGCGGCAGGATTTGTCGGACATCACCTGGGAGGACACCGTCTTCTTCTGGTGGAACGACAAGGCCGGTGTGGTGCTGAGGGACTGACCATGGCCATGAACCTGCCCATGCCCGGCAAGCGCTTCGTCATCGGCGTGCCCTACGTCTGGCTGTTCGTCTTTTTCCTCCTGCCCTTCCTGATCCTGCTCTACATCAGCTTCGTGGACATGGGCGAGAGCATCCACCCGTTCAAGCCGATCTGGGACGGCCAGACCGGCCTGCTCAGCCTGAAGTACGAGAACTACTGGACCATCTTCCGCGACGAAGGCGGCGTGCTGTTCAAGACCATCTACATCGAGGCCTACCTGCGCTCGATCTGGTACGCGCTGTGGACCGCAGTGCTGTGCCTGGTGATCGGCTACCCCTTCGCCTACTTCATCGCGCGTTCGCCGGCCAGCGTGCGCCCGGCCCTGTTGATGATGGTGATGCTGCCGTTCTGGACGTCGTTCCTGCTGCGCGTCTACGCGTGGAAAGGCATCCTGGCCGACCAGGGCGTGCTCAACCAGCTGCTCATGGCCGTGGGCATCACGAACGAGCCCATCCTCATGCTCTACACCAACGTCTCCATGCTGGTGGGCATGACCTATGTGTACCTGCCCTTCATGGTGCTGCCGCTGTACGCCACGCTGGTGAAGATGGACTTTCGTCTGCTGGAAGCCGCCTACGACCTGGGCACCACGCCGTTCAAGGCCTTCTGGCTGATCACGGTGCCGCTGTCCAAGGCCGGCATCGTGGCCGGCTTCATGCTGGTGTTCATCCCGTCGGTGGGCGAGTTCGTGATTCCTTCGCTGCTCGGCGGGCCGGAGAACATCATGATCGGCCGCGTCGTGTGGGACGAAATGTTCACCAGCAACAACTGGCCGCGCGCCACCGCGCTGGCGGTGGTGATGATTGCGCTGATCGTTGTGCCGCTCGCCATCTACTACCACTACACCAGCGACGAGGCGAAGTGACATGAAACAGATCCTCGAAAAACACTTCGGCAAGTTCTGGCTCGGCGCGGTCTACCTGTTCCTGTACCTGCCGCTGTTCTTCATGATCGTGTTCAGCTTCAACAGCACACGGCAGGACGCCAACTTCACCGGCTTCTCGCTGCGCTGGTACGAAGCGCTCACGCGCGACACCAAGATCGTCGAGGGCTTCTGGCTCTCGCTCAAGATCGCGGCCGTCACCGGTGTGCTGTCGGCCGTGCTCGGCACCTTCGCGGCGTTTGTGCTGGTGCGCTACCGCCGCTTCCCGGGCCGCACCGTGTTCAGCGGCATGGTCAACGCGCCGCTGGTGATGCCCGAGGTGGTGATCGGCCTGTCGCTGCTGCTGCTCATGGTGGGCGCGCAAAATGCGTTTGGCTGGCCCGAGCGCGGCATGCTCACCATCATCCTGGGCCACACACTGCTGGGCCTGGCCTACGGCATGGTGGTGATCCAGAGCCGCTTGATGGAGATGGACCGCGCCATCGAAGAGGCCGCCATGGACCTGGGCGCCAAGCCGCTGCAGGTGTTCTTTCTGGTCACGCTGCCCAACATCTTCCAGGGCATCCTGGCGGCCTTCCTGCTGGCATTCACGCTGTCGTTCGACGACGTGGTGATTTCCGAGTTTCTCTCCGGCCCCGGCGTGAACACGCTGCCGCAGGTGATCTTCGGTTACGCCCGCCGCGGCATCAACCCGACCATCTACGCCGCAGCCACGCTGCTGATCGTGACGGTGACCATCGGCATCGTGGGCTATGCGGTGTGGGTGGCGCGGTCCACGCGAAGACGCGAGCGGGAGATTGCGGCGGCAACCCGGGCCGAGCTGGTGGCGCTGAGCCCGAACTGAGGGGCGCGGCCAGGGTCACTGGATCGCTGTGGGCGAGGGCAAGTGGATGCTCTGCGGCCCGGGTTTCGGGCGTAGCATGAGGCCACTTGTTCACCCCCTCCGTTCGGGCTGAGCTTGTCGAAGCCCTTGCCAGCACGGTGGTGGGCCCTTCGACAAGCTCAGGGCGAACGGGATTCCCCACCGCCACCATGACCACTCCCACCTTCGACGGCCGCGCATTCATCAACGGCGAACGCATCGCCGCGCGCGATGGCCAGACCTTCGATTGCATTTCGCCGGTTGACGGGCGCTTGCTCACCGCCGTGGCGCGCTGCAGCGAGGCCGACATCGACGCTGCCGTGGCAGCAGGGCGCGCCGCGTTTGAAGACCGCCGCTGGAGCGGCCTGGCGCCCGCGCACCGCAAGCGGATCATGATCAAGTTCGCCGAGCAGCTCACCGCCCACACCGACGAGCTGGCGCTGACCGAGACGCTGGACATGGGCAAACCCATCAAGTACGCCAAGGGCGTGGACGTGAACAGCGCGGCCAACTGCATCCGCTGGTACGGCGAGGCGGTGGACAAGGTGTACGACGAGATTGCGCCCACGGGCCGCAACGCGCTGGCCCTCATCACGCGCGAGCCGGTGGGCGTGGTGGGCGTGATCGTGCCCTGGAACTACCCCATGATCATGGCGGCGTGGAAGATCGCGCCCGCGCTGGCCGCCGGCAACTCGGTGGTGCTCAAGCCGTCGGAGAAAAGTCCGCTGACCGCGCTGCGCCTGGCCGAGTTGGCCCTGGCGGCCGGCATCCCGCCCGGCGTGTTCAACGTGGTGCCGGGCTACGGCCCCGAGGCCGGCAGCCCGCTGGCGTTGCACATGGACGTGGACTGCATCGCCTTCACCGGCAGCACGCGCGTGGGCAAGCAGATCCACGTGATGGCCGGGCAGAGCAACCTCAAACGCGCCTGGACCGAGCTGGGCGGCAAGTCGCCCAACATCGTGTTCGCCGACTGCCCGAACCTCGACCGCGCGGTGGAAGCCGCCGTGGGCAGCATCTTCTTCAACCAGGGCGAGAGCTGCAACGCACCGTCGCGCCTGTTCATCGAGGCCTCGATCAAGGACGCCTTCCTGGAGAAGGCCTTGAAGCTGGTGCCGCAGTACCAGCCGGGCAACCCGCTGGACAAGGCCACGACCATGGGCGCCATCGTCGACAAGGTGCAGATGGACACCGTGCTGCGTTACATCGAGTCGGGCAAGAGCGAAGGTGCCACGCTGCTGGCCGGTGGCGAGGCGGCCATGCCGGTGGCTGGCGGCAACTACGTGCTGCCCACGATCTTTGACGGTGTGACGCCGCAGATGACGATCGCACGCGAGGAGATCTTCGGCCCGGTGCTCTCGGTGCTGAGCTTCACCGACGCGGCCGAGGTGGTGCGCGAGGCCAACAACAGCGTGTACGGCTTGCAGGCCGCCGTGTGGACCAGCGACATCAACAAGGCGCACGGCGTGGCGCGTGCGCTGCGCGCGGGCACGGTGCATGTGAACCAGTACGACGAAGACGACATCACCGTGCCGTTCGGTGGCTTCAAGCAGAGCGGCGTGGGGCGCGACAAGTCGCTGCACGCGTTCGACAAGTACACCGAGACGAAGACGACGTGGATTCGCATCGACAGCCCGGTTTAAGGAGACAACCATGAATGCCATGAACGACATCAAGACCGACAGCACCAACGCCGCCTGGCACCAGCGCCGGCTCGACGCCACACCCCGCGGTGTGGGCGTGATGGGCGACTTCTTCATCGACAAGGCCAAGAACGCCGAGTTCTGGGACATCGAGGGCCGGCGCTTCATCGACTTTGCCGGCGGCATCGCGGTGCTCAACACCGGGCATGTGCACCCCAAGGTGCAGGCGGCCATCGCGGCGCAGTTGCAGCGCTTCACGCACAGCTGCTACCAGGTGGTGCCCTACACCGAGTATGTGGCGCTGGCCGAGCGCATCAACGCCATCGTGCCGATCGACGGGCCGGTGAAGACCGCGTTTTTTTCCACCGGCGCTGAAGCCATCGAGAACGCCATGAAGATCGCGCGCTACAGCACCGGGCGCACCGGTGTCATTGCGTTTGGCGGCGCGTTCCATGGCCGCAGCATGTTCTCGGTGGCGCTCACCGGCAAGGTGCAGCCCTACAAGGCCGGCTTCGGCCCGTTCCCGCCCGAGATTTACCACGTGCCGTTCCCCTGCCACTGCAGTTCGCTGGACGACACGAAACACGCGATGGAGCAGCTCTTCAAGTGCGACATCGAGCCCAGCCGCGTGGCGGCCATCGTGTTCGAACCGGTGCAGGGCGAGGGCGGCTTCAACCCCATCCAGCCGGCGGCCGTGAAGTGGCTGCGCGAGCTGTGCGACCAGCACGGCATCCTGCTGGTGGCCGACGAGGTGCAGACCGGTTTTGCGCGCACCGGCAAGATGTTTGCCATGGAGCACTACGGCGTGAGCCCCGACCTCATGACCATGGCCAAGAGCATGGCCGGTGGCACCACGCTCTCGGCCGTGTCGGGCAAGGCCGCGATCATGGACGGCCCGGCCCCCGGTGGCCTGGGCGGCACGTACGCGGGCAACCCGCTGGCCATCGCCGCGTCGCACGCGGTGCTGGACGTGATGGCCGAGGAGCGCCTGCCCGAGCGCGCGCAGAAACTGGGCGACCAGCTCATTGGTCACCTGATTGCGAAGCGCGCCGTGTACCCCAAGCGTCTGGGCGACGTGCGCGGTCTGGGCGCCATGGTGGCCTGCGAGTTCGTCGACGCAAAAGGGGCGCCCGACGCCGACACCACCAAGAAGGTGCAGACCGCCGCGCTCAAACGCGGCCTGCTGCTGTTGACCTGCGGTGTGTATGGCAACGTGATCCGTTTCCTGTTTCCGCTGACCATTGAAGACAGCGTGTTTGCCGAGGGCCTGGCGGTGTTTGATGCTGCGCTGGCAGAGGTGCTGGCTTGAGCTTGACTTTGGACGAGCGCATCGCGGCCCTGCGCGCCCAGGGCATCCACTCGGTGCTCACCACCTTCACCGACCTGCCCGGCGGCCCCAAGGGCAAGCTGGTGCCGCTCGACGGCCTGCCCGGTGCGGTGAGCAGCGGCGCGGGATTTTCCGGCCCCAGCATCAGCGGCACCGGCCTGCCGCGCATGGGCGCGCGCAGCGAGTACATGGGCCGCGTGGTGCCCGAGAGCCTGCGCCCGCTGCCCTTCATGCCGGGCGTGGCGCACGCGGTGTGCGACGGTTTTGCCGGCGGCGAGCCGCTGGACACCTGTTCGCGCCAGGTGCTCAAGCGTCAGGTGGAGCGCTTGCGCGCGCGCGGCTGGACGCTGTGGGTCGGCATCGAGCCCGAGTTCTTTCTGCTCAACCGCAACAACCAGGGCCGCTGGCAGGTGACCGACGCGCAGGACCGTCTGGCTAAACCCTCGTACGACCTGCAGGCCATCGGCCGCAATTTCGCGTTTCTCGATGCGATGCGCCAGGCGCTCACCGCGCTGGGCTTCGGGCTGCAGCAGATCGACCACGAAGACGCGTGCGGCCAGTACGAGATCAACTACCAGCACGACGACGCGCTGGCCGCGGCCGACCGCTACCAGCTCTTCAAGCTCGCCGCGCAGGCGGTGGCGGCGCAGCATGGCGCGGTGTTCTCCACCATGCCCAAGCCGCTGGCGCACGCGCCGGGCAGCGGACTGCATTTCCACCTGAGCTTGACCGATGCGAACGGCAACGCCGTGATGGCCGACGCCAACGGCGCGCTGGGTCTGAGCAGCATCGGCCACCAGTTCGCCGCCGGCCTGCTGCACCACGCCGACGCACTCGCCGCCCTGTGCGCGCCCACCGTCAACAGCTACAAGCGCCTGGCCGCGAGCCGCAGCGCGTCGGGCACCACCTGGTCACCTGTGTGGAAAGCCATGGGCGACAACAACCGCACCTGCCTCGTGCGCACCGTGGCCGGCCGCATCGAATGGCGCCTGCCCGATCCCTCGTGCAACGTGTACGCCGCCATCGCCGGCACGCTGGCCGCCGGCCTCTCCGGCATCGAGCAGGGCTTGCCCGCCGCCACGCCCTGTGCCGACGATCTGTACGAACTGCACGCGCGCGGTGAGGCTTTGCCCGACCGGCTGCCGCGCGACCTGTTTGCTGCGCTGCAGGCGCTGGAGCACGACGCACCGCTGCGCGCCGCCGTGGGCGATGCGTTCTGCCACGAGTTCCTGACCCTGAAGCACGCCGAATGGGCCAGCTACAGCCAGCAAGTGAGCGACTGGGAACTCGAGCGCTACGCCAACGCGGCCTGACCCCAGCCGCCGCGTCAGGCTGCCCCCGGGGGTTTTCGGGATAATCCGGCAGCTTGAACACCCCCGCCGCCACTGCCGCCCCCACCGCGTCCGCCAAGACCTGGACCAAAACCGCCGACCGGCCGCTGCGCAGCTGGCGCAAGTCCGCCAGCATCTGGGTGTTCGCGCATTTTGTGGGTGTGCCCGTGCCGTGGCACGCGGTGCGCCAGACCGACGGCGCCGAGCTGCTGGCCTTTGAGCACCAGCGCCTGCTGGCCCTGGCCGCCGCCGGCGAACGCGTGCCCACCGTGCTGGCTTTCGACGGTTTCTCGCTGACCACCAGCGACATCGGCGACACGCTGGACCACGTGTTGCACCGCTCGCCCGAGGCTGAGCGCCTGGCGCTGATGTGCGCCGCCAGCGCCGACCTCGCCGCCTTCCACACCCGCGGCCACTGGCACGGCGGCGCCCAGACCCGCAACCTCACCTGGAACGGCGACCACTTCGCCCGCCTCGACTTCGAAGAGCGCCTGCAACCCGGCATGGCGCTGGCCACGGTGCAGGTGTACGACGCACTGCAACTGCTGTTGTCGCTGGCGCGCTACCTGCAACCGCTCGGGGCTGATGCCGTGCGCGCGGTGCTGCAGGCCTACGCCGACGCCGGCACCGGCGGCCCGGCGCTGCGCGACTTCATCGCGCACCTCCTGCCCCGGTTGGGCTGGGTGTCGAAGCTGGCGGCTTGGTCGCCTCGGCTGGATGGTTCGCGTGAGTTGATGCGCTTGCGCACGGTGCTGGAGGGCATGACGGCGTTTGTGGGTCGGGAGGCCTGAGGGTTGGTCGCTGGTTGAGAAAGCAGACGACTGCTGCTGGGTAGCAGGGTTCGACGGACCTCCGGAATCCTATCGTTTTCTATCCATGTATATCCCTTCTTCGATATACTTTGGCAGCAATTCATAGAGTTCACGCCACAGGAGATCCCATGGATGCCGTGAGAAACCCTTTTGCTCCGGGCGCCGGGAGCAAGCCACCAGAGCTTGCCTGCGTATTTCGGCGAATGTGACCGGTCATTTCGGCGCATCGTGACCGGTGGGCTGAGCGATGTTCTCAGCGCCGTTTCGGTAACGTGACCGCCCG
>NZ_JBLYYB010000103.1:0-4138 GCF_048549895.1 Hydrogenophaga sp. | reverse complement strand
GGAGCAAGGCTCGACCGTTCTCGTTGATCAGCAGCTTCTTGCCGACACGATCGAACAACTGAACGCCCAATACAGCCTCGAGCTCCCCGAGAGCATTGCTGGCCGCCGACTGCGAGCGAGAGATCTCGTCACCTGCAGCGCGTGTGGTGCCGCCGCGCGCGACCGCGGCGAACACCTCGAGCTGGCGCAATGTGAGCTTCAGGCGATGATCGATTTTTTGGGTCAAGATGACCTGAATTATGCGCCAAACGAATCTGAATAACTGCCAGTATTCAGCTATGCACAAGCTCTTTTCCAGCGCGCCAGTCCACAATCCGACGGCTACCACCACTGCCCAAACTGAGGTCAAAACGACCACGTGCTACATGTGCGCGTGCCGATGTGGAATTCGGGTTCATTTGCGCGATGGTGAAGTTCGCTACATCGATGGCAATCCGGAGCATCCGTTGAACAAGGGTGTGATCTGCGCCAAGGGTAGCTCTGGGATCATGAAGCAGTATTCGCCCGCGCGGCTTACCCAGCCGCTGCTGCGCAAGGCTGGTGCGGCTCGCGGTGAGGCGCAGTTTGAGCCGATCTCCTGGGACAAAGCATTCGAAATTTTGACCGCGCGGCTGGCAAAGATTCGGGCGACTGACCCCAAGAAATTTGCATTGTTCACGGGCCGAGACCAGATGCAGGCGCTCACGGGTCTCTTTGCGCGGCAGTTCGGCACGCCCAATTACGCAGCACATGGCGGCTTTTGCTCTGTCAATATGGCTGCGGGAATGATTTACACGATTGGCGGTAGTTTCTGGGAGTTCGGGGGGCCAGATCTGGAACGGGCCAAGCTGTTCGTCATGATCGGTACGGCAGAGGATCACCACAGCAACCCGATGAAGATGGCTTTGGGCGCTTTCAAACGTGCCGGTGGGCGGTTCATTTCGATCAACCCGATTCGCACCGGCTATTCGGCTATCGCCGACGAGTGGATTCCCATCAAACCGGGCACCGACGGTGCGCTCTTCATGGCGCTGTTGCACGAGCTCCTCAAGTCGGGTCTGATCGACCGACCATTCTTGCAGCGGTTCACCAACGCGCCGCAGCTTGTCGTGCTCGATGAAGGTGAGCGCGAAGGCCTCTTCGCTTTCGACCCCGACAACGGGCCGCCTGGTGATGGACGGAATCCGCACAACAAGCTGGCCTGGGATCTGACGAGTAACAGCGTCGTGCGGGCGTACCCTGAAGGTGTACAGGAAGGTCGGGCTCTCGCGCTCGAAGGTCGGTACACGCTGCCGGATGGGACGCGCGTTGCTCCAGCGTTCCAGCTTCTGCGCGAGCGCGTGGAAACCACCACGCCGGAGTGGGCGTCTGAGATCACCGGTATTCCTGCCGAGCGTATCCGTGAGCTGGCTCGCGAACTCGGAGAGACGGCGCTGCAACAGGCATTTGAACTCCCGATCCCGTGGACCGACGCGTGGGGCAAGCGTCACGAAACGACGCAGGGTCGGCCGGTCGCCTTTCATGCCATGCGCGGTCTCGCTGCGCACTCGAACGGCTTTCAGACTGTACGGGCACTAGCTGTTCTCATGAGCGTTCTGGGGACCATCGATGCGCCCGGTGGCTTTCGCCACAAGGCGCCATACCCACGCCACATCGTTCCGAACTATCGCGCGTTCAACGACCCCAGCATGGTCAAGCCCAACACCCCGCTCAATGCGGCGCCCCTCGGCTTTCCGGCAAGCCCCGAAGAGTTGGCAGTGTGCGATGACGGGACGCCATTGCGCATCGACCACGCGTTTTCATGGGAGCACCCTCTATCGGCGCACGGCCTCATGCACAACGTGATCACGAACGCTGTTCGTGGAGACCCGTACGAGATCGACACGTTGCTTATCTTCATGGCAAACATGGCGTGGAACTCGACGATGAACACGATGGAAGTGCGCGCCAAGCTGAACGCCAAGGGGGAAGACGGTGAATACAAGATACCGTTTCTGGTGGTGTGTGACGCCTTCCAAAGTGAGATGGTCGCCTTTGCTGACCTCGTGCTGCCCGACACCACCTACCTTGAGCGGCACGATGTAATGAGCATGCTGGATCGACCGATTTCGGAGTACGAGGGCCCGGTGGACTCGGTGCGCGTACCAGTGGTGAAGCCTACGGGGCAGTGCAAGCCGTTCCAGGAGGTGCTGATCGAGCTGGCGTCACGCCTGAAGTTTCCCGCCTTCACACTGGAGGACGGCACGCGCAAGTTCAAAGACTATCCTGACTTCGTCGTCAACTACCAAGCGCAGCCAGGCATCGGTTTCCTCATGGGCTGGCGCGGCAAGGATGGGACGCAGCACCTGCGAGGTGACCCCAACCCGAACCAGTGGGAGATGTACGCGAAGAACAACTGCGTTTTCCAGTACCACATGCCGCAAGACCAGCAGTACATGCGCAACTGGAACCAGCCCTACCTCGACTTCGCGAAGGAGAAAGGATGGCGCCAGAAGAACGACCCAGTGCAGCTGGCCATCTATTCAGACACGCTGCAGTCGTTCAGGCTTGCTGCTCAGGGTAAGACCAAGGGACGGCAGCCGCCAGAGGCGCTGCGCGACCGCATCGCCACATATTTTGATCCGCTGCCTTTCTGGTATCCACCGCTTGAGAACGCTGCCATTGATACCGAGGAATTCCCGCTGGCCGCAATTACCCAGCGACCGATGGCGATGTACCACTCATGGGATTCCCAAAACGCGTGGTTGCGGCAAATTCACAGTCACAACTACCTGCATGTCAATTCGGCCACGGCACAGGGGGCGGGCATCGAGGACGGTGGGTGGGCGTGGGTGACGAGTTCCTGGGGTCGCGTGCGCTGCATGGTGCGCTATAGCGACGCGGTGGAGCCGGGCACTGTCTGGACGTGGAATGCCATCGGCAAAGCCTCGGGCGCCTGGCATCTTGCGCCGGGCGCCGACGAATCGCGTAAAGGGTTTTTGCTGAACCACCTGATCACGGAAGAACTTCCCTTCGGCGAGGGCCACATCAGCAATTCCGATCCGGTCACCGGACAGGCTGGCTGGTATGACGTGCGCGTGAACTTGCGTCCAGCGCCGGCCGACGACGGACCTGAAACATTCCCGCAGGTTGACGCGATGCCCATAGTTCCAGGCGTACTGGGCGGTGCTCGAAAGGTCATTGCATATTTCGCAAAGAGGACGCCATGAGTACCGTTCAAGTGGCTCCCGAGACGCTGGCGAAGCAGCTTGCCCTGGTCATCGACCTTAACGTCTGCGTGGGTTGCCATGCCTGTGTTACATCCTGCAAGGAGTGGAACACGTCCGGCGCTGCGGGCCCGCTGGCGGACCTCAATGCGTTCGGCGAACAACCCAACGGGACCTACTTCAACCGCGTGCAGACGTACGAGGCAGATTCCTACCCCAACACGCAGACAATTCACTTCCCGAAGAGCTGCCTGCACTGCGAAGACCCCCCATGTGTGCCTGTTTGCCCCACGGGTGCGAGCTATAAGCGCGCAAGCGATGGCATCGTTCTTGTCGACTACGACAAATGCATCGGCTGCAAGTACTGCAGTTGGGCATGTCCGTATGGTGCGCGCGAATTCGACGAGGAACGCAAGGTCATGACGAAGTGCACGCTCTGCGTGGACCGCATCTACGACGAGCTGCTGCCACCACAAGACCGCAAGCCCGCATGCGTGAAGGCGTGCCCCACGGGCGCACGCTTGTTCGGCGATGTGAAGGATCCTGACTCCGACGTGTCGAAGGCCATCCGCGAGCGCGGCGGTTACCAGCTGATGCCCGAGTGGGACACACAGCCTGCAAACCACTACCTGCCGCGGAAGGTGACAGAGGCACCTGGAAAAGAGATGCCTGAATTTCACCTCAACGATTTCTTGAGTGCCAACGCCACGCCATCCGGTTCACCGCGGCGCCTGGTATCGAAGGAGGACCTGGCGTGAAACCGGCATTGTCAATCGTGCTCTTCACGACGATCGCCGGCGCTGCACAAGGCGCAGCGGTGGTGCTCGCTTCGGCAACGCTCGCGGGCATTGCGCCGTCTGGTGCGTTGCCGGACATGCTATGGACCATCACCGGGATGCTGTTGGTTGCCCTGGCGGCTTCGTTCTTCCACCTTGGGCATCCATTTCGAGCTT
>NZ_JBLYYB010000102.1:0-92265 GCF_048549895.1 Hydrogenophaga sp. | reverse complement strand
GAGGTTGATGCGGGACGAGCAGCGGCAGCGGTTATCGTAGTCGTGCCAGGAGCCGCCGCGCAGTACGACACCCTGAGCCGGTTGTGCCGCCATCTGCAGGAACGTTATCCCGTGGCCCACGTAGCGGGTCACGAGCACATTGCCCCTGGTCGAAAACAAGACCCGGGCCCCGGATTCGACTGGGCACGCTTGCAACAGGTGCTGGCCTGGTCAAGTGCGTATTTCCCCGATGCCGTGACCGGCACGAATCCGCCCACCGCCTGACACGCAAGGTCGGGTGATCGCCCCCGTCGCGGGGCCTCACGCCGTTCGCGGCACACGGGGGCAAATCGCGCTGCAATGCCCGCCGTTGCTGCTCCCAAGCGGCAACACCCAGATTTTTCGGGCACTCCAGGCCGCCCCGTGACGGCGACACTTGGGGGCGACGAGGTTCCTTCCAAAACCGCCTGAACCCCATGCCGGCTGTCGGGGTGGTTTTTTCTGCAAACACTACCCGTAGTGTCTTGAAGACCACCCACACACCAGATATAGTGTGTGCTCTGCGTTTCCAGATTCGACACAGTCCACGTTGTTCCGGCCCGTTTTCACCCCGCTGGGAACTTCAAGTCACCCCGAACAACGCCGCGAACCCGATCTGAAACCAAACGTCTTGCTCCACGACCCCGCGCCTTGCGAGCAGGCCCATCACAACAAATGAAAGAGGAACCATGCTGACCGCTTCCCCCACCCCCGCCACACCATCCGCCTCCCAGAAGCAGCCCATGGGTTCATCCACGTCGACCTCCACCACCGCGACCAGTTCGGTGTTCGCCCAGTACCAGATCATCCGCCGCAACGGCGCGGTGGTCTCGTTCGAACCCAGCAAGATCGCCGTGGCCATGATGAAAGCCTTCCTGGCTGTGCACGGCACCCAGGGCGCGGCCTCGGCCAGCGTGCGCGAGACGGTGGACGAGCTCACCGGCGCGGTGGTCAAGGCGCTGATGCGTTCGCGTCCCGGTGGCGGCACCTTCCACATTGAAGACGTGCAAGATCAGGTTGAACTCGGCCTCATGCGCAGCAGCCACCACGAAGTCGCCCGCGCCTATGTGCTGTACCGCGAGCGCCGCACACAAGAGCGCGCCCACCAAGCCGAAGTGGCCAAACCGGCGGAAGCCACGCTGCACGTGATCGACGGTGGCCAGCGCGTGCCGCTGGATTTGCAGCGCCTGCAGTCACTGATCGCCGACGCGTGCAGCGGTCTGGGCAAGGACATCCACGCCGACCCGATCGTGGCCGAGACCAAGCGCAACCTGTACGACGGCGTGCCGATCGAAGAGGTCTACAAGGCGTCCATCCTGGCTGCGCGCACGCTGATCGAAAAAGACCCCGACTACACCTACGCCACCGCGCGCCTGCTGCTGCACACCATCGTCAAGGAAGTCATGGGCGAAGAAGTGCCCTCCTCCGAGATGGGCGCGCGCTATGCCGACTACTTCCCGCAATTCATCAAGAAGGGCGTGGACAACGACCTGCTCGACGAGCGCCTGCTGCAGTTCGATCTGGCCCGCCTGGGCGCTGCGCTCAAGCCCGAGCGCGACCTGCAGTTCGACTACCTCGGCCTGCAGACCCTGTACGACCGCTACTTCCTGCACGTGCGCAAGACCCGCATCGAACTGCCCCAGTCCTTCTTCATGCGCGTGGCCATGGGCCTGTCGCTGAACGAGATTGACCGCGAAGCCCGCGCCATCGAGTTCTACGAAGTGCTCTCTTCGTTCGACTTCATGTCGTCCACCCCCACGCTGTTCAACAGCGGCACGCTGCGCTCACAACTCTCCAGCTGCTACCTGACCACCGTGCCCGACGACCTCGACGGCATCTACGAGTCGATCAAGGAAAACGCGCTGCTCTCCAAGTTCGCCGGCGGCCTGGGCAACGACTGGACCCGCGTGCGCGCCCTGGGCAGCCACATCAAGGGCACCAACGGCGAATCGCAAGGTGTGGTGCCGTTCCTGAAAGTGGTCAACGACACCGCCGTGGCGGTGAACCAGGGCGGCAAGCGCAAGGGCGCCGTCTGCACCTACCTGGAAACCTGGCATCTGGACATTGAAGAATTCCTGGAGCTGCGCAAGAACACCGGCGACGACCGCCGCCGCACGCACGACATGAACACGGCGAACTGGATTCCCGATCTGTTCATGAAGCGCGTGATGGAAAAAGGCGAGTGGAGCCTGTTCTCGCCCAACAGCGTGCCCGACCTGCACGACCTGTTCGGTGCCGACTTCGAGAAGGCCTACGTGGCCTACGAAGAAAAAGCGGCGCGCGGCGAGATCAAGCCTTACCGCAAGGTGCCCGCCACCGACATGTGGCGCAAGATGCTGTCGATGTTGTTCGAGACCGGCCACCCCTGGATCACGTTCAAGGACGCCTGCAACGTGCGCAGCCCGCAGCAACACGCCGGCGTGGTGCACAGCTCCAACCTCTGCACCGAGATCACGCTCAACACCAGCGACACCGAAACCGCGGTGTGCAACCTGGGCTCGATCAACCTGCTGCAGCACTTGAAGGATGGTCAGATGGACCACGAGAAGCTGCAGAAGACGATCAAGACCGCGATGCGCATGCTCGACAACGTGATCGACATCAACTACTACGCCGTCAAGAAGGCGCGCGACTTCAACATGCGCCACCGCCCAGTGGGTCTGGGCGTCATGGGCTTCCAGGACGCGCTGTACGAACTGCGCATTCCCTACGCTTCCAGCGAAGCGGTGGAGTTCGCCGACCGCTCGATGGAAGCCGTCTGCTACTACGCCTACTGGGCCTCCACCGAACTCGCTCGCGAGCGCGGCCGCTACGCCAGCTACAAAGGCTCGCTGTGGGACCAGGGCATCCTGCCGCCCGACACGCTGGACCTGCTGTCGCGCGAGCGCGGTGGTTATGTGGACGTGGACCGCTCGGTCAGCATGAACTGGGACGCACTGCGTCAGAAGATCGCCACCGACGGCATGCGCAACTCCAACTGCGTGGCCATCGCTCCCACCGCAACCATCTCCAACATCATCGGCGTGGACGCATCCATCGAACCTTGCTTCGGCAACCTGTCGGTGAAGTCCAACCTGTCGGGTGAGTTCACCGTCATCAACGGCTACCTGGTGAAAGACCTCAAGCGCCTGGGCCTGTGGGACGACGTGATGGTCATGGACCTCAAACACTTCGACGGTTCGCTGCGTCCGATCGACCGCGTGCCGCAAGAAGTGAAGGCGCTCTACGCCACCGCATTTGAAGTGGAACCGCTGTGGCTGGTGGAAGCTGCCGCGCGCCGCCAGAAGTGGATCGACCAGGCGCAGAGCCTGAACATCTACATGGCCGGCGCATCGGGCAAGAAGCTCGACGACACCTACAAGCTCGCGTGGCTGCGTGGTCTCAAGACCACCTATTACCTGCGCACGACCTCGGCCACACAAGCCGAAAAATCCACCGGCCGCACGGGCCAACTCAACGCGGTTTCACTGGACGCGACCACCGCCGGCATGGCCGCCACCACCGCTGCGAATGCAGCTGCGGCATCGAGCGCAGCGTTGTCCGAAGCACCCGCCACCGACATCAAGTTCTGCGCGATCGACGACCCCGGTTGCGAAGCGTGTCAGTAAATGAGCGAGACGCTTTGATGTGTGCTGTGTTCATCGAGATGCAATCGATGCAACACAGCAACACAAACACAGCGCATCACGCAAGAGCACTTTGCAATTCATGCAGACACTTTGATAATCCGAGGAATTGGAAACACCTATGTTGACCTGGGACGATCACACCACGCCCTCCACGAAGCCAGCGAACAACCCCATGCCCTCCAGCATGCAGGGTCTGCAAGCCTCACTGTCGAGTGAGCGCACCGCCTCCTCCGCTTCCCTCGCTCCCTCTTTTTCGTCGAACGTTGCGCCAGCGAAGGCGCCAGTTGCAGCCACCGCAGGCCATCGCGTCAACGCTGCCGACAAACGCATCATCAACGGCCAGACCGACGTCAACCAGCTGGTGCCGTTCAAGTACAAGTGGGCATGGGAAAAATACCTCGCCACTTGCGCCAACCACTGGATGCCGCAGGAAGTGAACATGAGCCGCGACATCGCGCTCTGGAAAGATCCCAACGGCCTGACCGACGACGAGCGCCGCATCGTCAAGCGCAACCTCGGCTTCTTCGTCACCGCCGACTCGCTCGCCGCCAACAACATCGTGCTGGGCACCTACCGCCACATCACCGCGCCCGAGTGCCGCCAGTTCCTGCTGCGCCAGGCCTTTGAAGAAGCGATCCACACGCACGCCTACCAGTACATCGTGGAGTCGCTGGGTCTGGACGAGTCCGAGATCTTCAACGCCTACAACGAAGTCCAGTCGATCCGCGACAAGGATGAGTTCCTGATCCCCTTCATCGAAGCGATCATGGACCCGAACTTCCACACCGGCACGCCCGAAACCGACCAGCGCCTGCTCAAGAGCCTGATCGTCTTCGCCTGCCTCATGGAAGGCCTGTTCTTCTATGTCGGCTTCACGCAGATCCTCGCACTGGGCCGCCAGAACAAGATGACCGGTGCCGCCGAGCAGTACCAGTACATCCTGCGCGACGAGTCCATGCACTGCAACTTCGGCATCGATCTGATCAACGCGATCAAGATGGAAAACCCGATGCTGTGGACGGCCGAATTCAAGGAAGAGATCAAGCAGCTGTTCCTCAAGGCCGTCGAACTCGAGTACCGCTACGCCGAAGACACCATGCCGCGCGGCGTGCTCGGCATGAATGCGTCCATGTTCAAAGGCTACCTGCGCTACATCGCCAACCGGCGCGCCACGCAGATCGGCCTGGAGCCCATGTTTCCGAACGAAGAGAACCCGTTCCCCTGGATGAGCGAGATGATCGACCTCAAGAAGGAACGCAATTTCTTCGAAACCCGCGTGATCGAATACCAGACGGGCGGCGCCCTGTCCTGGGACTGACGCCACCGCCGGGGTCGCACTGCCCAATTGAACCCATCTCACATGCGTTTCGACATTTCAAAACCTTGCTGCGGGCACCTCGGTGTCGGGAGCAGGGTTTTGTCACAGGATTCAACACCTTGGGGCCAGCCGTGGATGCATCCACACGGCTCCAGCGCGTTGAATCACTTCACCGGCACAGTGACCGGATGAAGTGCTCTTTGCAACTTGATCAAGGAGAAAACAATGGCAACTGCGAAAAAAGCCCCGGCTAAAAAAGCTGTGGCGAAAAAGGCCGCCCCGGCCAAAAAAGTCGCTGCGAAGAAAGCAGCTCCTGCGAAGAAGGCCGCCCCGGCCAAGAAAGTTGTCGCGAAGAAAGCTGCACCGGCCAAAAAGCCAGCAGCGAAGAAAGCGGCTCCTGCGAAGAAGGCTGCACCGGCAAAGAAAGTCGCTGCGAAAAAAGCTGCACCGGCCAAAAAGCCAGCAGCGAAGAAGCCAGCGGTGAAGAAGGCTGCACCGGCGAAGAAAGCCGCAGCCAAGAAGCCAGCAGCGAAGAAAGCGGCGCCTGCGAAGAAGGCTGCACCAGCGAAGAAAGCTGCTGCCAAAAAGCCTGCTGCCAAAAAAGCAGCGCCTGCGAAGAAAGCAGCTCCGGCCAAGAAGGCCGCTGTCGCGAAGGCAGCCCCAGCAAAAAAAGCTGAGCCGGCCAAGAAGCCGGCGGCCCCTGCTGCTCCTGCGGCTCAAACGAAGCTCAACCCTCAGGCTGCCTGGCCGTTTCCTACGTCCAGCAAGCCCTGAAGTCGTCCTTGCGATGACTTGGCAAGCCCGGCGCGAAAGCGTCGGGCTTTTTCATGCCCGCTTCAGACCGATGGAGCGGTGTAGTTCTGACCACCACGGGTCGCGATCTTCGCAGCGCCCATGCGGTTACCAAGATCGACGCAGCGCGCCAGCGACCAGCCTTGCTCCAGCCCGTGCAGCAGCGCCGCGCGGAACGCATCACCGCAACCGGTGGGGTCCACCACCTTGGTTGCCTTCACTCCCGGCACCAGGGTCTTCTGACCCCCTTCCCACACTTCGCAGCCGTGCTCGGCCAGCGTGACGATGAGGCCGCGCACGCGCGATGCGATGTCCTCAAACGACCAGCCGGTGCGGTCGGACAACATCTTGCCTTCGTAGTCGTTCACCGTGATCCAGGTGGCCAGTTCGATGAACTGCTTGAGTTCCTCACCGTTGAACATGGGCAGCCCCTGGCCCGGATCAAACACGAACGGCACACCGGCTGCGCGCAGCTGCTTCGCGTGGGTGAGCATCGCGTCGCGCCCGTCGGGCGAGATGATGGCCACTGCAATGTCCGTGCGCGCGGGTACCGGGTTGTCGTGCGCCATCGACATGGCGCCTGGGTGGAACGCGGTGATCTGGTTGTTGTCGCGGTCGGTCATGATCATGGCCTGCGCGGTGTAGCTCTCGGTCGCGCTGTTCACATGCGCGGTGTCCACACCCAGCGAACGCAGGCGCTCCAGGTACTCCTGACCATCGTTACCCAACGTGGCCAGGGGCACGGCGTGCGCACCCAGTTGCCGCAGACCGTAAGCGATGTTGCCGGCGCAACCGCCGTACTCGCGGCGCAGGGCTGGCACCAGAAACGACACGTTGAGGATGTGCAGCTGGCTGGGCAGGATCTGCTCGGCGAAGCGGCCTTCAAATGTCATGATGGTGTCGAAGGCCAGCGATCCGCAAACAAGAATGGGCATGGTGAGGTCGATCCGAAAGGTTGGGAAAAATCAGGGGTAGAAAACCAGGGCACGGTAGCCTGCCATCGGTGTGGCCTCACCCACCGAGAGCGAGAGGCGAAAGCTCACGGTCAAGGAACTTTGCGCAGGCATCACGGCGGGCGCATCGGGCCACTCTTCGGGCAGGAACACGCGGCGCGAAATGACTTCGTCACGCGTGTCGGTCAGGCTCAGCTCAAGGGCCGGGAGAGCCAGCGCCATGTCGGCGGTGTTCTTGAGCACAAGATCGAACGAATGGAAATTGCCGAGCCGGCGCACCAGCGCGGAACTGTCGATCACGATGGCGTCGATGTTGCGCACCGGACCAACAGCACATCCGATCGGCGCGCAAACCCGCTGCAGCAACGGCAACAGATCGGGTCTCCAGGCAGCGATCCGATCCCGCTCATGCAGCGCCCACTGGGAAATGAGCAAAGCAGCCAGCAGCAGCGCCAGAAACGACAGCCCCAAACGCACACCGCGCGACTGCCAGAACGCGCGCCGCTGCGCCTGGCGCACGAAACCGGGCACCGCCTCGGGAGCCTCGCTCTCACCGGTTTCGGTGTCGGCGCTTGCGAGGGTCGGCGCAGGCGGCTTGACGCTGGCCTCGGATGCCGTCGCCACAGCAGCCTCGGCTTCAGCCGTTGCCTTGGCCGCTGCAAAACGCTGGAGTTCGGTGCTGAAATCCACCTCAGCTGAGGCGTCTGCGGGGGGGTCGTCCGGCAGCATCGCAGGCGGTCTGGTGACGAGTTCGTCCTCGTGGGGATCGCTGGCCGTGGTGAGCTCGACCTGCGGCACCTGGAATTCAGTCGGGTCAGGCAATGACCCGGCGGGCGCCGGGGTACCCGGCACCCAGGGCTCCAGGTAGAGGGTGGCATCGAACACATCGGCGCAGTGGCCACAACGCACCCAGCCCTCGGAGATCTTCAGTTGATCGGCAACGATCCTGAAGGTCGTTCCGCAAGCCGGGCAACGGGTGGTGAAACTCATGCGCCGATTATCGGGGCGCTGTGCGGCGGCTCAGGCCTTGACCGCGGTCATGAGGATCCAGCCCTCTTCTTCGTCGCTGACCTGCAACGCCACCCAGGGCGCGTAGGCCTCGATCAACTCATCTGCCTGGCGCGCGAGGATGCCCGCGAGCACCAGGTGGCCGCCCGAGCGCACGTGCGAGCACAGCAGCGGCGCGAGCACCTTCAACGGTGTGGCCAGGATGTTGGCCAGCACCAGGTCGTGTTCACCCTGGGCGATGTCGGGCAGGCCTTCGCTCAGCGTGACGTGGTTGGCCGAGGCGTTGAGCCGGGTCGACTCCACGGCAGCCGGGTCGATGTCCACCGCCACGATTTCGCGCGCGCCGAACTTGGCCGCGCCGATGGCGAGGATGCCGGAGCCACAACCGTAGTCGAGCACACGCGAACCCACCGGTGGGTGCTGCGCCGTCCAGCGAAGACACATGCGGGTGGTGGGGTGCGTGCCGGTGCCGAACGCCAGACCCGGGTCGAGCCGGATGACCTGCTCGGCGGCTTCGGGTGGCTCGTGCCAGCTCGGCACGATCCAGAACGTGGGTGTGATCTCCACCGGGGTGAACTGCGACTGCGTCAGCCGCACCCAGTCCTGCTCGGGCACGGCCTGCACACCCAGCACCGCGCAACCTTCAAAAAAATCCTGCAGCTTGAGCAGATCGGCCGCCTCGCGCGCCGCCGATTCGGATGCAAACAGCGCCACCACGCGCGAACGCTGCCAGCCCTCTTTGGGCGGCGGCATGCCGGGTTCACCAAACAAGGCCTGCTCGGCGTCGGTCATGGCGTCGGCGTCTTCCACCGAGGTGCTCAGGGCATCCAGGGCGTCCAGCGCTTCGCTCACGGATTCAACCGAGGCCTCTGGCACCATGAGCACCAGCTCGAACAAGGAAGACATCGGTTCAGCGCTCTCGCTGGGAGAGCCACTCTTCCAGGTAGTGGATGTTGGTGCCGCCGGCGACAAAACTCGCATCCACCATCAGCTCGCGGTGCAGCGGGATGTTGGTCTTGATGCCTTCGATCACCGTCTCCGCCAGCGCCGTGCGCATGCGGGCCAGCGCCTGCTCACGCGTGTCCCCGTGCACGATGATCTTGCCGATCATGGAGTCGTAGTTCGGTGGCACGAAGTAGTTGGTGTAGGCGTGCGAGTCCACGCGCACACCCGGGCCGCCCGGTGCGTGCCAGGTCGTGATGCGACCGGGCGAGGGCGTGAACTTGTAGGCGTCTTCTGCGTTGATGCGGCACTCGATGGCATGGCCGCGCAGCTGAACCTGGCGCTGCGTGAAGGGCAGCTTTTCGCCGGCTGCCACCGCGATCTGCGTGCGCACGATGTCCACACCCGAAATCCACTCGGTCACCGGGTGCTCCACCTGCACGCGGGTGTTCATCTCGATGAAATAGAACTCACCGTTCTCGAACAAAAACTCGAAAGTGCCCGCTCCGCGGTAACCAATCTTCTTGCAGGCGGTGGCGCATCGCTCGCCGATCTTCTCGATCAGGCGGCGCGGGATGCCCGGCGCCGGCGCTTCTTCGATCACCTTCTGGTGGCGGCGCTGCATGGAGCAGTCGCGCTCGCCCAGGTACACCGCGTTGCGGTGCGTGTCGGCCAGGATCTGGATCTCGATGTGGCGTGGGTTCTGGAGAAACTTCTCCATGTACACCTCGGCGTTGCCGAACGCTGCACCGGCTTCGGCCTTGGTGGTCTGCACCGCGTGCAACAGCGCCGCTTCGGTGTGCACCACACGCATGCCGCGCCCACCACCACCACCGGCGGCCTTGATGATCACCGGGTAACCCACCGCCTTGGCGGTGCGCTTGATGACCACCGGATCGTCGGGCAGAGCGCCCTCGGACCCCGGCACGCAGGGCACGCCCGCGCGGATCATGGCCTGCTTGGCCGACACCTTGTCGCCCATGAGGCGGATGGAATCGGGCGAGGGGCCAATGAAGGTGAAGCCGCTTTTTTCCACGCGTTCGGCGAAGTCGGCGTTTTCCGACAGAAAGCCGTAGCCAGGGTGGATGGCTTCGGCGTCGGTCACCTCGGCGGCCGAGATGATGGCCGGCATGTTGAGGTAGCTGTGGGTGCTCGACGCCGGGCCGATACAGACGGCCTCGTCGGCCAGGCGCACGTACTTGGCGTCGCGGTCGGCCTCGGAATACACCATCACGGCCTTGATGCCCATTTCGCGGCAGGCGCGCTGCACGCGCAATGCGATCTCTCCGCGGTTGGCGATCAGGATTTTCTTGAACATGGGCTCGGGGCCTTCTTTATTCGATCACGTACAAGGGCTGGCCGTACTCGACGGCCTGGCCGTTGTCCACCAGGATCTTGGTCACGGTGCCGGACTTGTCGGCTTCGATCTCGTTGAGGATCTTCATGGCCTCGACGATGCAGATCGTCTCGCCTTCCTTGATCGTGTCGCCGATCTCCACGAAGGGCTTGGCGCCCGGGCTGGAGGCGCGGTAGAAGGTACCGACCATGGGGGACTTGACCGTGTGGCCCACTGGCTCGGCAGGTGCTGCCGCCACTGCGGGCGCCGCTTCCACCGCCGGCACCACCGCAGGCGCCACGGGCGCCGGCGCCATGCTGTAGGTCACCGGGGCTGCGGCGGACACCGGTGCGCTCTTGACGATGCGGACCTTGCCCTCGGCTTCGGTGATCTCCAGCTCCGACACGTTTGATTCGGACACGAGGTCGATCAGCGTCTTCAGTTTTCTCAAATCCATGATTTCTCCAACGAAAAGCGGCTAATTTGTTCTAAGTTCGAGCAACTTCAAGATTGCCGACCCACCCCCACCGGCCAGGGTGCCGCAGTGTACACGAAGGGTTGTGCGGTAGCACACGCTCGCGCGGACCCGGCTTGCCAGCCCACTGGGCAACGCCCATGGCCGTTTTTGACGACAAAGCTGGAATTTAGCCCTTTATGACCGACCATTCCCGGCAAGGGACCAGCGGTCGAGCAGGCCACCGACGTGCGTCAGCCCAGTTGTGCCCATTGGGCCAGGTCGGCCTCGGAGACCTTGCCGATCTTCCGGTGCAGAACCGCGCCCTCACGCCCGAACACCACCGTGTACGGCAGGCTGCCGCTGGGGTTGCCCAGGCTTTTGCTGAGCTCGGTGCCGGCAAAGCCGGCCATGCCCACGGGGAAATTCAGCGGCAGTTTTTGCAGGAAACGCCTCACCGCGCTGGGCTGGTCCACCGCCAGGCCGAGCACCTGCCAGCCTTGCGGAGCGTTGGCCGTGTTGAAAGCGTTGAGCAAGGGCAGCTCTTCCACACACGGTGGGCACCAGGTGGCCCAGAAGTTCACCAGCAAGGGTTTCCCGCGCATGGCTGTGAGATTCACCGCCTCCCCGTTGGGGCCTTCAAAAGTACCGGCCCAGAAAGCCGCCTCGGCGCCGCTCAACACGGGCTGCGGCGCGATGCGGCGCCAGGACACCCAGGCGCCCGCACTGGCGGCGGCCACCGCGGCCCCGGTCATCAAGAGGGTTCTTCGTTGCAGTTTCATTCGTCCATTCCCGTGGTGTCGGCCTCACCGGCCATGCGCAGCCGCAGCACCGCAGCGTCGCCCCGCGGCTTGCGGCCTTGCGCATCGGGCTTGAGGGCGCCGCGCAGGTCGTCGTGCTCGTGCACCATCAGATGAATGAGCACCCATTGGCCCAGCGCGTCGCAGCGGGTGCGCAAGGTCAGCGCCTCCACCGGCTCACCGCGCCAGCCGTTCACCGTGCCTGGGTGGTACTCCACCCGGTGATCGAGCAAGGCCCATTCGGGTGCCTTGGGGTCGTCGCAAAAGAGCTGCATGTAGAGATCGCTGTGGCGCGTGGCGGTTCCGTGCCAGACCGAGCCGCCCAGGTGCGGGCGAAACGCCTTGAGGCGCTCCATCCACAACAGCGCCAGTTCGCGCAGGGCGAGCAGCTCGCCGGGCTGGGTATCGGCACAGAAGATGTCGATGTGTTCGCGCACCGCAGCTTCCAGCGCGGCGTTGTCGGGCAGGGCTGTGCGCGCCGGCAGACCGAGCTGTTTGACGGCCTGGCGCTTGGCGGCCGCGTACTCCAGGCCGTCTTCGGCCACGAGGCGGGCGGCCACGGCCGCAATTTCACAGGTGATGTCGTCCCGGCTGGCGTCCATCTGGTCGATTGTGCCCGCCCGGGAGATTGAAGCGGCCCGGGACAGGCATACCCGCAAGACCGGGGTGGGCCGCCACCTAGAATCGACCGATGCACATTCACATCCTGGGCATTTGCGGCACCTTCATGGGCGGTCTGGCCGCCCTGGCCCGCGAAGCCGGCCACCGCGTCACCGGCTGCGACGCCGGCGTTTACCCCCCCATGAGCGACCAGCTGCGCGCGCTCGGCATCGACCTGATCGAAGGTTTCGGCGCCGACCAGCTCGCGCTCAAGCCCGACATGTTCGTCGTCGGCAATGTGGTGAGCCGCTCGCGCAAAGCCGACGGCACGCCGAAGTTTCCGCTGATGGAAGCCATCATGGACAGCGGCGCGGCCTACACCAGCGGCCCGCAGTGGCTGGCCGAGCACGTGCTGCAGGGCCGGCATGTGCTGGCCGTGGCCGGCACCCACGGCAAGACCACCACCACCGCCATGCTGACCTGGATTCTGGAGGCCAATGGCTTGCAGCCGGGTTTTTTGGTGGGCGGTGTGCCTTTGAACTTCGGTGTGTCCGCCCGTTTGGGATCGGGCAACACCTTCACCATTGAAGCGGACGAGTACGACACGGCCTTCTTCGACAAGCGCAGCAAATTCGTTCACTACCGCCCGCGCACGGCCATCCTGAACAACCTCGAGTTCGACCACGCCGACATCTTTGACGACTTGGCCGCCATCGAGCGCCAGTTCCACCACCTGATCCGCACCGTGCCGCCCTCAGGCCGGGTGGTGTCCAACGGGCTGGAAGAAAGCCTGGACCGCGTGTTGCACCAGGGCCTGTGGAGCGAGTTGCGCACCTTTGGCGCGGCGGTGAGCGACTTCACCGCTGTGGGTGAGCCTCATGCTTTTGATGTGCTGAACCAGGGTCAACCAGCGGGCCGCGTGGAATGGGCGCTCAGCGGCGTGCACAACCAGCTCAACGCGCTGGCGGCGATTGCAGCGGCCGAACACGTGGGCGTGGCGCCGGCTGATGCGGCGCGGGCGCTGGCCAGCTTTGAGAATGTGCGCCGGCGCATGGAGGTGCGCGGCACGGTGGCGCGCGCGGGTGGCGCCATCACCGTCTACGACGACTTCGCCCACCACCCCACTGCCATCCGCACCACGCTGGACGGTCTGCAGCGCCGCCTGGGCAGTCCACGCGGGCGCATCCTGGCGGTGTTCGAACCGCGCAGCAACACCATGAAGCTGGGCACCATGAAGTCGCAGCTGCCCTGGAGCTTGGAAGCGGCCGACCTCGCGTTCTGCCATTCGGGCGGACTCGACTGGGACGCCGCCGAGGCCCTGGCCCCCATGGGCGCACGCGCCCAGGTGGGCAAGAGCATCAACGAGCTGGTGGCTCAGGTGGTGTCAGCCGCACAGCCCGGCGACCACATCGTCTGCATGAGCAATGGCGGGTTTGGTGGCGTGCACGAGCGTTTGCTGAAAGCGCTCTCGGCTTGAAACCTAGTAGCTGAGTGCCTGCGCGGGCACATCGACGGTGATGACCGGTTTGGCCAGCGCCGCGCTGGCCGCGCGCGCAAACGCCATCGCCCAGGCGCGGTGCGCCTCGTCGCGAAACCGCTCTTCGCCCACGGCCTCGGCCACACCCAGAATCTTGTCGGCCGTGAGCACCTTGCCGGTGGGCCGGATGGGTTCACAGCCGAGGAACGTGAACTGCTCGTCCAGCCAGCTGCGCGCCAGGTCGTGCGGCATGGGCTGCACCTCTTCCAGATCGAAGTGGTAGGTGGCGCGGGCGCCCCAGCTCACGGTGACTTGGCTTCGCATGGTGGATCTCCTGGTGGGCTTCCATTGTGGCCCTCGCCTGTGGCGAGGCACCCCGTGAAAGCCCGCAGCCCGTTCAGGCCTTGGCCTGGCGCGCGGTCTTCACTGCGCTGGACAACACATCAAGTGCCTGCAACGAATCGCCCCAGCCCAGGCAGGCGTCGGTGATGCTCTGGCCGTACTGGAGCGCGCCCACGTCGTCTTTGCCGGGAGTGAACTTCTGCGCGCCGGCTTCAATGTGGCTCTCGATCATCACGCCGAAGATGCTGCGCGAGCCGCCGGTGATCTGGCCGGCGATGTCGCGCGCCACCTCCAGCTGTTTCTCGTGCTGCTTGCTGCTGTTGGCGTGGCTGCAGTCCACCATCAGGCGCGGAGGCAGCTTGGCGGATTCGAGTTCCTTCACCGACGCGGCCACGCTGGCGGCATCAAAGTTGGGCGCCTTGCCGCCGCGCAGGATCACGTGGCAGTCCTTGTTGCCGTTGGTCTGCACGATCGCCACCTGGCCGTTCTTGTGCACCGAGAGGAAGTGGTGACCACGCGAGGCGGCCTGGATCGCGTCGGTCGCGATTTTGATGTTGCCGTCGGTGCCGTTCTTGAAGCCGATGGGGGCCGACAGGCCCGAGGCCAGCTCGCGGTGCACCTGGCTTTCGGTGGTGCGCGCGCCGATGGCACCCCAGGAAATGAGGTCCCCGATGTACTGCGGGGAAATCACGTCGAGGAATTCGCTGCCAGCGGGCAAGCCCAGGCGGTTGATCTCGATCAGCAACTGGCGCGCGATGCGCAGGCCTTCGTCGATGCGGTAGCTCTCGTCGAGGTAGGGGTCGTTGATCAGCCCCTTCCAGCCCACGGTGGTGCGCGGCTTCTCGAAATACACGCGCATCACGATCTCCAGGGTGTCAGCGTACTTTTCGCGCAAGGGCTTGAGGCGGCGCGCATAGTCCACCGCAGCGACCGGGTCGTGAATGGAGCACGGGCCGATGATCACCAACAGGCGGTCGTCCTTGCCGTGCAGGATGTTGTGGATGCGCTGGCGGGTCTGGCTGATCAGCGTCTCCACCGGCGTGCCGCCAATGGGGAAAAAGCGGATCAGGTGTTCAGGGGGAGGCAACACGGTGATGTCCTTGATGCGTTCGTCGTCGGTCTGGCTGGTCTTGTCGATCGAACGGGTGTGCCAGGCGTTGCTGCTGGCGGGGGCATGTTTCGCGGTCATCACGGGACTCCTGGGACTGGTGTTGCGGGTGGGGAAACAAGGTCGAAAAAAAACCGCCGGGCTGAGGGCTCCGGCGGTTTGATCGAGATTCGGTGATGCGCTTACAGCCTCGCCTCTCGTCCGCCAGGGACAGAGAACCAAAAATAAAAGGCAAAGAAGTTACGCGCTTGCATGGGTTGGCAATGTAGCACAGGGCTGCTGATACTGGGCTTACGACCGGAACACCACCGCGTCCAGTCCGAGCGCGCGGATACGGGCGGCTGCGCTGTCGGCCAGGGCACGGCTGGCGAACGGGCCCACCCGCACGCGGGTTCGCTGTCCGTTGGGCGAGTCGACCACCTGTATGTAAGCCGGCAGGCCGGCATCCAGCAGCCGCGTCAGCACACGGTCGGCGTTGCCCGCGTCGGCGAACAGCCCGACATTGATGGCGAAACCTGCGGTGCGAGCCGGCTCCACGGCGGCGGGCTCGGGGGGTGGCACAAGTGCTGGCACAGGCACGGGTTCAGGCACGGGATCGGTCGCAGGTTCTGCAGGGACCGATGGAGACTCTGGCACAGGCGTGGCAGCCGCTTGCGGAACGGCCGGTGAGGGCTCGACAGGTGCGACCACCTCCGGCACCAGCACGATCGGCTCCGCTTGCAATGGCCGGTCGGGCACCCAACGGGACAAGCTCCAGCAAGTGCTGACCGCGGCGATCACCAACACCCCGTTGATCACCACCAGACCCAGCAGGCGCCTGCGGCCGCTGGCGCGCCGTGCGAGGGCGGCACAGGCTTCACGCACTGTCTTGGCCTCGCGCACGGCACGCGTCATGCGTCGGCGCGCGTCGGCGTGCAGCCAGGCGTTTCCATACAGCCCCGGAACCAGGCAACTCAACACACAGATCGCGCCCAGAAATCCCCACTCTGCCAGCGACGGCCTGGCCAGCCAGCCACGCCCCAGTCCCAACACCAGAACCACCAGGCCTTCCACAGCCGCCACGTACACCAGGGCGGTGCCCCAGAGCTGACGGAACACCAGCCAGTTCAGCGTCAGCAGGGCCGCGGCCCAGTTCCAGCTGGGGCCGGCACGGCCGTCCTCGTCGAAGCGCACGAACACCGGCAAGTAGCGGTGGATGTTCACTGGCCCGAGAGCAGCCCGGTACAGCGCGGTGGTGGCGCTCTCCGACGCGTTGTGCACGGCACCCGGCAACGACCCGAGGATGGATGGTTGATCGGGCGGCGTCGTCATGCGCGTCTGGCCTTCAGCTGCCGGGCGCAAACAGCCCGTTGTCCGACACGGGTGGGGCCACGCCCAGGTGCCGGTAGGCCGCCAGCGTGGCGATGCGCCCACGCGGCGTGCGCTGCAAAAAGCCTTGCTGGATCAGGTAAGGCTCGATCACGTCTTCGATCGTGTCGCGCTCCTCGCCGATGCTGGCCGCAATGTTGTCCAGCCCCACCGGCCCACCGTCGAAGCGGTGAATCACGGCCTCCAGCAGCTTGCGGTCCATCAGGTCGAAGCCCTGCGGGTCCACGTCGAGCATGGCGAGCGCGCGGTTGGCAATGTCTTTCGTGATGGTGCCCGTGCCCTTCACCTCGGCGAAGTCGCGAACCCGGCGCAGCAGGCGGTTGGCGATGCGTGGCGTGCCGCGCGAGCGGCGCGCGATCTCGAAGCCCCCTTCTTCGTCCATGGGCGCATTCAACAGGCCGGCGCTGCGCTTGACGATGCGGCCCAGCTCTTCCGAGTTGTAGAACTCCAGCCGCGCCACGATGCCGAAGCGATCGCGCAGCGGGTTGGTGAGCATGCCGGCGCGGGTGGTCGCGCCCACCAGGGTGAAGGGCTGCAGGTCCAGCTTGATGCTGCGTGCCGCTGGGCCTTCGCCGATCATGATGTCGATCTGGTAGTCCTCCAGCGCGGGGTACAGGATTTCCTCGACGACCGGGCTGAGCCGGTGGATCTCGTCGATGAACAGCACGTCGTTGGCTTCGAGGTTGGTCAGCAGCGCGGCGAGGTCCTTGGGCTTTTCCAGCACCGGCCCGCTGGTCTGGCGCAGGTTCACACCGAGTTCCTGCGCAATGATGTGCGAGAGCGTGGTCTTGCCCAGGCCCGGCGGGCCGAACAGCAGCACGTGGTCCAGCGCCTCGTTGCGCTTCTTCGCCGCGCCGATGAAGATTTCGAGCTGCTCGCGCACCTTGACCTGGCCCACGTACTCGTCGAGCAGCTTGGGCCGCAGCGCACGCTCGATCGCCTCTTCCTTGGGCGAAGCCGGCGCTGCAGACACCATGCGCGGCGCGGGGGCGAAGTCGTCGGTCTGGATGCTCATCTTTTATTTGGCCAGTGCTTTGAGCGCCAGCTTGATGCCTTCGCTCACGCCCACGTCAGCAGGCAGAGGCTTCAAGGCGGCAGCGGCGTCCTTGTCGCTGTAGCCCAGCGCCATCAGGGCCTGCTGGATGTCGCTTTGCACGTCGCTCTGGGCCGGGCCGCCGCCAGTGAGGTTGAGGTCGGCACCGAGCTTGCCCTTGAGTTCGAGCAGCAGGCGCTCGGCGGTCTTCTTGCCGATGCCGGGCACCTTGATGATGCGGCCGCTGTCCTGTGCGCTGATGGCCTGGGCCAGGTCGCCCACGCTCATGCCCGAGAGCACCGAGAGTGCGGTGCGCGGGCCCACGCCGCTGATCTTGATGAGCTGGCGAAAAGCCTCACGCTCGGCCGATGTGGCGAAGCCGTAGAGAATCTGGGCGTCCTCGCGCACCACAAAATGGGTGAGCAGGGCCACTTTCTCACCGGTGCCGGGCAGGTTGTAGAACGTGCTCATCGGCACATCGACCTCGTAACCGACGCCGTGGCAGTCCAGCAGGATCTGGGGTGGGTTTTTCTCCAGCAGGGTGCCGGTCAACTTGCCTATCATTGGGCGCTGCTTCCTTGGTTCACTGGATTATCGGCTTGATTCTCAGACACACCTTCTCCCCGCCCGACAACGTCCGCATGGGTCACCTCTGCGGCCCCCTGGACACCCACATCCGCAGCATCGAGGCGGCCTTGAACGTGAAGGTGGCGCACCGTTTCGAGCAGTTCCGCATCGAGGGCACCAAACCCAAGGTGAACCAGGCGCTGGAAACCTTGCAGGCCATGTACGAGATGGCGAAGAAGCCGATTCCGCCCGAGCAGGTGCAGCTCATGCTCAGCGGCGACACCGCGCTGGCCGACCCGGGCGACGGTGCCCTGGCCATGCAGACGCGACGCGGCGAGGTGCGCGGGCGCACGCCCAACCAGGCCCGCTATTTGGAGAACATGGCCACGCACGACATCACCTTCGGCATCGGCCCGGCCGGCACCGGCAAGACGTATCTCGCCGTGGCCTGCGCGGTGGACGCGCTGGAGCGCAGCGCGGTGCAGCGCATCGTGCTCACGCGTCCTGCCGTTGAGGCCGGTGAAAAGCTCGGCTTCCTGCCGGGCGACCTCGGCCAGAAGGTGGACCCATACTTGCGCCCCCTGTACGACGCGCTCTACGACCTGATGGGTGCCGACAAGGTGCAGAAGGCCTTCGAGCGGCAGCAGATTGAAATTGCGCCGCTGGCCTTCATGCGCGGGCGCACGCTCAACCACGCTTTCGTGATCCTGGACGAAGCACAGAACACCACGGTCGAGCAGATGAAGATGTTCCTCACCCGCATCGGCTTCGGCGCCAAGGCCGTGATCACCGGCGACGTGAGCCAGATCGACCTGCCGCGCACCGAACTCAGCGGCCTGATCGACGCCGAGCGGGTGCTCAAGCGTGTGCAGGGCATCGCGATCACGCGCCTGTCCAGCGCCGACGTGGTGCGTCACCCGCTGGTGGCACGCATCGTGGACGCGTACGACGCGCGCACGCCGCACGTGGAAGACGCGGCGCCGGCCAAACGCGCGCGCCGCAAAACCGCCTGAAGACCCCTCCATGCATCCGAGATTCATCACCTCCGTGGTCAGCGGTCTGCTGGCACTGCTGCCGGTGGCCGCACTCGCGCAGGACAGCCCTTCTGCAGCCGCAACCCCCTCCCTGATGTTCAGCAGCCAGGCGGTGCAGTACCGCTGCGACGGCGGCACCGAAATCGAACTGGTCTATCTGAACCTGAGCGGCGGCAATGCCTTTGCCGCCCTGCACTTCAACGGCCGCACGGTGATGCTGCAAGGCCGCCGCGCCACCACCGGCGTGCGCTTCATTGCACTCGACGAACAGAACAGCCTGCGCTGGTACACGCAAGGCATGAAAGGCGAGCTGAGTTTCCTGGCGGCCGACCACACGGCGCAGGAGCAGACGCTGCTGGCCAACTGCTTCGCCCAACCGGCCAAACGCTGATGACCCTGCCCAACCTCACCCTCTCGCTGCAGTTCGGCGACCTGCTGGACGCCGCCACCCACCGCGCCGCGCTGCCGCGCCACACCGTGGTGCGCTGCATCCGCCACGCGCTCGATGCGGACGCCGAGATCACCGTGCGCATCGTCGACGCCGAAGAAGGCCAGGCGCTCAACCGCGACTACCGGGGCAAGGACTACGCCACCAATGTGTTGACCTTCGACTACGCCACCGAACCGATGGTGATGGCCGATCTGGTGCTGTGCGCGCCGGTGGTGGCGCGCGAAGCGGCCGAGCTGAAGAAGCCGCTGGCCGAGCACTACGCGCACCTGCTGGTGCACGGCACGCTGCACGCGCAGGGCTGGGACCACGAGACCAGCGAGGCGGATGCCGAAGAGATGGAAGCGCGTGAGACCCAGATCCTTCGCGGACTCGGCCAGCCGGATCCTTACGCCTGACCGACGCCGTTCGCCCTGAGCCTGTCGAAGGGCTCACGCGGTGCGGATGGGCGAGGGCTTCGACAAGCTCAGCCCGAACGGAAATATTGTCAGGCCCCTATGCGCAGCGGGATGGTCACCGGCCCGTCGTTGACCAGGTGCACTTTCATGTCGGCGCCAAAGCGGCCCGTCTGCACCACCGGGTGCGCAGCGCGCGCCGATTTCACAAACGCGTCGTAAAGCGCCTCGCCCAACGCGGGCGGCGCTGCCCCGGTGAAGCCGGGCCGGTTGCCGCTCTTCATGTCGGCCGCCAGGGTGAACTGGCTCACGATCAACAAGCCGCCTGCGATGTCCTGCACGCTCAGGTTCATCTTGCCGGCGGCATCACTGAAGATGCGCAACTTCAGGATCTTGGCGAGCAGTTTCTCGCCCACGGCCTCGGTGTCGTCGGGCTCGGCGCACAGCAGCACCAGCAGGCCTGGTCCGATGTGCGCCACAACCTCCCCGGCAATCTCGACGCGGGCTTCGCTCACGCGCTGCAGCAGCGAGATCATGACCGCGGCCGCCCGGCCGCCCGAAGGCCGCGGTGCGCCCCCTCGGGGGGCAGCGACACACGCAGTGAGGAGCGTGGGGGCTTCATATCAGATCCTTTTCGTCGTCAATGTGCGCTTCCACATCGCTGGGCAGCAACTGGATGGTTGCGCGCAGCCCCGGCACGGCGCTCATGAGTGAGCGCTCCACCCGGCCGCGCACCGCAGCAGCCTGCCCCACGCCGGCATGTGCATGTGCAGGTCCACGAACCGCCGCTGACCGGCACGGCGCGTGCTCACATGGTCGAAGCGGATGACGCCGGCCCCACCGTTGGCGGCCACACAGGCCTCCAGCGTCTGCTGGATGGCGGCCATCACCTCGGGCTCCACCGCCTCGTCCATCAGCCCCTGCGACGAGCGCCACAGCAGGTGGAAGCCCTCTTTCAGGATGTTGGCCGCCACCCCCATGGCCACCAGCGGGTCGAGCCAGAGCCAGCCGGTGAAGTGCACCAGCGCAATGCCCACCACCACGCCCACCGATGTCCACACGTCCGTCACAAGGTGTTTGGCGTCGGCCTCGAGCGCGATCGACCGGTGCTCCTTCGCGGCGCGAAACATGACCCAGGCCAGCAAGCCGTTGAGCGCAGAACTCAGCACCGACAGCGCCAGACCCCAGCCCACCTGCTCGATCGGCTGCGGATCGAACAGCCGGTGCCCGGCAACCCAGATGATGCCCAGCGCCGCGGCGATGATGAGGATGCCCTCAAACCCCGACGAGAAGTACTCGGCCTTGTGGTGGCCATAGGGGTGATCCTCGTCGGCCGGGCGTGCCGCGATCGTCACCATCACCAGGCCGAAGATCGCGCTGGCCAGGTTCACCAGCGACTCCATCGCGTCCGACAACAGCCCCACCGAATCGGTGATGAGCCAGGCGCCCGTCTTGAGGGCGATGGTCATCAGGGCCACCACCACCGAGGCCATGAGCAGGCGTTGGGGTGTGAGCAGTCGGGCGTGGGCGGGGGTCATGCCGTGATTGTCTTCCACCACCTGGAAGGAAATGTCTCGTTGGCGTGCGGGCGGTGCCAGAATGGATCGACCCACCGCCAACATGACCACCAAGCCGCCCTCACCCCACACCGCCGCCCCCTCCACCGCCAGCTTCTGGCTCGGCGAGACCGATGTCTGGCTGCTGGCCGAGGGCAAGCACCTGCGGCCCTGGCAAAAGCTGGGCGCCCACGCCACCACGCTGGACGGACAGGCTGGCACCGCGTTCGCCGTGTGGGCGCCGCACGCGCGTCTGGTTGCCCTGGTGGGCGACTTCAACCAGTGGCGCGCACAACCCATGCGACTGAGGCCCGAGTGCGGCGTGTGGGAGCTGTTCGTGCCCGGCGCGTCGGTGGGCGACTGGTACAAATTTGAAGTGCAGGGCAGCGATGGGCGCCACGTCTTCAAGACCGACCCCTACGCCCGCGAAACCGAACTGCCACCAGGCAACGCGGCGCGGGTGTGCGAGCCCCTGCGCGCACCGGCCGACCGCGGCGGCGCCGCACACGAACGCCCCGACTTGCCCATGGCCATCTACGAGGTGCACGCGGGTTCCTGGCGCCGGCCCGACGGGCCGCACACCGTGCCGACCTGGGACGACCTCACCACCCACCTCGTGCCCTACGCGGTGGACATGGGCTTCACCCACCTCGAACTGATGCCGGTGAGCGAGCACCCGTTCTACGCCTCGTGGGGCTACCAGCCCACCGGCCTGTACGCGCCCACCGCCCGCCACGGCTCGCCCGAATCATTCCGCCGCTTCGTGCAGGCCGCGCACGCCGCCGGTCTCAAGATCATCCTGGACTGGGTGCCCGCCCACTTTCCCACCGACGAACACGCGCTGGCCCGCTTCGACGGCACGGCACTCTACGAACACGCCGACCCGCGCGAAGGTTTCCACCGCGACTGGAACACCCTCATCTACAACTTCGGCCGCTTCGAGGTGCGCAACTTCCTGGTGGGCAACGCGCTGTTCTGGGTCGAGCAGTACGGCATCGACGGCCTGCGGGTGGACGCGGTGGCCTCCATGCTGTACCGCGACTACAGCCGCCCGGCCGGCGAGTGGGTGCCCAACGAACACGGCGGGCGCGAAAACCTGGAAGCCATCGCTTTCCTGCGCGAGGTGCACGAGGTGCTGCACCAGGAGGCGCCCCGCGCCACCACCCTGGCCGAAGAATCCACCGCCTTCCCGCGCGTGACCGGCCCCGTGGCCGAAGGCGGCCTGGGCTTCGACCACAAATGGAACATGGGCTGGATGCACGACACGCTGTCGTACTTTGCGCTCGACCCGATCCACCGGCGCTGGCACCACCACAAGATGACCTTCGCGATGATGTACGCGCACACCGAAGACTATGTGCTGCCGCTCTCGCACGACGAGGTGGTGCACGGCAAGGGTTCGCTGCTGAACAAGATGGCCGGCGACCGCTGGCAACAACTGGCCAACCTGCGCGCGCTCTACGCCTGGATGTACGCGCACCCGGGCAAGAAGCTGCTCTTCATGGGCGCCGAACTCGCTCCGTCCACCGAGTGGGATCACGACGCCGAGCTGCCCTGGCGGTTGTTGGACGACCCGGCGCACGCCGGGGTGCAGCACCTCGTGCGCGACCTCAACCACGTCTACCGCAGCGCGCCAGCCCTCTTCGCACGCGACACCGATCCCTACAGCTTCCAGTGGCTGGTGGTGGACGACGCCGACCACTCGGTGCTGGCCTTCGCCCGCTACGGCCACGCGCTCGAAGACACGGTGGTGGTGATCGCCAACCTCACGCCCATGGTGCGCCACGGCTACCGCGTGGGCCTGCCGCACGGTGGGCACTGGCGCGAGCGCCTCAACACCGACTCCAGCCACTACGGCGGCAGCAACGTGGGCAACCACGGTCGTGCGCTGGCCGACGACCTGGCGCAGCACGGCCAGCGCTGGTCGGCTGCGTTCACGCTGCCACCGCTTGCCGTTTTGTGGCTCCAACCCGAGGTGGATTGATGCTTCCTTGCGCTGTTCCTGCGCTGGGCGCGCATTTGCGCTCCCAAGGCGGCGTCGACGGCGTGCACTTCTCCGTCTGGGCACCCGACGCCCACGGTGTGGACGTCTGCCTGTTCGAACCCGGCGCCCTGGCCGAACACCGGCGCGTGGCGCTGCAGCCCGTGGGCGACGGCGTGTGGGCGGCCTTCGTGCCCGGTGTGGGCGCCGGTCAGCTCTATGGCCTGCGCGCCAGCGGCCCGTGGGCACCCGAAGCCGGCCACCGCTTCAACCCCGCGCGCCTGCTGCTAGACCCCTGGGCGCTGGCCCTGGTCGGCAACACCGAACGCCTGGCCCTGCAGACCGGCCACACCTGCGCCGACCTGCTGCACCCCACCCAGGCCTGGAGCGAGCACCAGCCCGACCCGGCAGACAACGCCGCCCACATGCCGCGCTGTGTGGTGGTGGATGCGCAGGCCGAGCTGGCCGCAGGCCTGGCCATCGCACCAAGACCCGCCATCGCCGCCGACCGCGTGGTGATCTACGAGGCGCATGCGAAGGCCCTCACCCGCCTGCACCCCGAGGTGCCCGACCACCAACGCGGCACCTGCGCTGCCCTGGCCCACCCCGCCGTGGTGCAGCACCTGCAAGGCCTGGGCATCACCACCGTGTGCCTGCTGCCGGTGCACCAGCACATCAGCGAGCGCCACCTGATCGCGCGGGGCCTGAGCAACCACTGGGGCTACAACACGCTCAACGCGTTCTCGCCCGAACCGGCCTACGCCGCGGCCACCGGTGGAAAGGACCCCGTCCTGGCCGACGACACCACCGCCGTGCGCAACGAGTTCCGCCACATGGTCGACACCCTGCACCGCGCGGGCATCGAGGTGGTGCTCGACGTGGTGTTCAACCACACGGCTGAAAGCGACCTCAACGGACCCACGCTTTCCTGGCGCGGCCTGGGCCAGAACCGCTGGTACGCCATGGGCGAGCACGGCGTGCCGCACAACTTCAGCGGCACCGGCAACAGCCTGGCGTTCAGCGAACCGCGCGTGCAGCAGTGGGTGCTGGACAGCCTGCGCTGGTGGGTGCAGGCCTTCGGCGTGGACGGCTTCCGCTTTGACCTCGCGGTCTCGCTGGGCCGCGACGCCGCGCTCGGTCACGCCTTCAACCCGCGCAGTGCCTTGCTGAGTGCCATGGCGCACGACCCGGTGCTGCGTCAGGTGCGCCTCATCGCCGAGCCTTGGGACGTGGGACCGAACGGTTACCACCTGGGCGGCTTCGAGGCCGGCTGGATGGAGTGGAACGACCGCTTCCGCGACGGCGTGCGCGCCTTCTGGCTCGGCCACCACGGCACGCGCGGTGAACTTGCCACGCGGGTGTGCGCCAGCGGCGACGTGTTCCACCAGCGTGGCCGCCTGCCCACCGCCAGCGTGAACATGGTGACCGCGCACGACGGCTTCAACCTCGCCGACCTCACCGCCCACCAGCACAAGCACAACGCCGCCAACGGCGAAGACAACCGCGACGGCCACGGCCACAACCTCAGCGCCAACGGCGGAGTGGAAGGCACCACCGACGACCCGGTGGTGCTGCACCGCCGCGGCCTGTGGCGCCGCGCGCTGCTGGCCACGCTGTTCTGCGCGCAGGGCACACCGCAGCTGCTGGCCGGTGACGAACTCGGCCACAGCCAGCAGGGCAACAACAACAGCTACTGCCAGGACAACGCCACGACCTGGCTGGACTGGTCCAACGCCGATGCCGAACTCGCCGGCTTCGTGGCCCGCCTCGCGGCATTGAGAGCACAGCACCCCGGCCTGCGCCACGCGCGCTGGTTCGAAGGCGTGGGCGACGACATCGCCTGGCTCGACACCGACGGCCAGCCCCTGCGGCCTGAGGCCTGGCAGGCCCGCGACCGCCACACGCTCACCGCCCTGGTGACCGTGGGGGAAGGCGACGCACCGCCGCAGGAGCGCCTGCTGCTGGTCTGGCACGCCGACCATGGCCGCTGCCAGCTGCACTTGCCACCTGGCGAATGGGACGTGTTGCTCAACAGCGCGGGCGCGCAGGTGGTGCTGCCGGGTGAGACCGGCGACACGGTCAATGGTCACCTGCCGCTGCACGAGGCCAGCGTGTGGGTGCTGGTCCAGGGTTTGCATGCATCCCGAGGCACCCCGCCATGAACACCGCCCTCCACCCGGTCCTCTCGCGCCGCACCAGCGGTGTGCTGCTGCACATCACCAGCCTGCCCGGCCCCAACGGCTCGGGCGACCTCGGCATCGGCGCGCGCCACTTCGTGGACTGGCTGGCCTCGGCCGGGCAGTCGATGTGGCAGATCCTGCCGCTCTCGCCGGCCGGGCCGGGCAACTCCCCCTACCAGAGCGTGTCGGCCTTCGCCGGCAGCCCGCTCATGGTCGATCTGGACGACCTGGTGCAGATGGGCTGGTTGCCCTGGATGCCCACGCAAGGCTTCGACCACCACCGCTGCGACTTCACCCGCGTGGCGCCCTGGCGCATGGCCTGCCTGCGCAAGGCCTGGGACGGCTTCAGCCAGCGCGCCAGCGACGACTGCCGCGCCGCGCTGGCCGATTTCTGCACCGAACACGCGCACTGGCTCGACGACTACGCGCTCTTCATGGTGCTGAGCGAGCGCCACATCGGCAGCTGGCCGCAGTGGCCCGCGCCGCTGGCCCGGCGCGACCCCGCAGCGCTCGACGAGGTGCGCCAGCACTCGCCCAAGGCGCTGGGGTTCTGGCAGTTCGTGCAGTGGCGTTTCTGGGTGCAGTGGCAGGCGCTGCGCGACTACGCGCGCAGCCGCGGCGTGCAGATGGTGGGCGATGCGCCGATCTTCGTGGCGCACCACAGCGCCGACGTGTGGGCGCACACGAACCAGTTTTTGCTGGGCGACGACTTCGAGCCCGAGGTGGTGGCCGGCGTGCCGCCCGACTACTTCAGCGCCACCGGACAACGCTGGGGCAACCCGCTCTACAACTGGCCGGTGATGGCGAGCAGCGGCTACCGCTGGTGGAAGGACCGCGTGGCCCACCTGTTCCAGCAGGTCGACGTGGTGCGGCTGGACCACTTTCGCGGCTTCGAGGCGCACTGGGAAATCCCGGCCAGTGAGCCCACGGCGGTGGCCGGGCAATGGCAGAGCGGCCCGGGCCTGCCGCTGTTTGTGGCCTTGCAGGAAGAGCTGGGCCCGCTGGCCATCATTGCGGAAGACCTGGGCCTCATCACACCCGAGGTCACAGCACTGCGCGAGGCCTGCGGTTTTCCGGGCATGCGCATCCTGCAATTCGCCTTTGGTGGCGACGCGGCCAACCCCTACCTGCCGCACAACCTGGAGCGCAACTGCGTGGCCTACACCGGCACGCACGACAACGACACCACCCTGGGCTGGTGGCGCGCCGCGTCTGCGCACGACAAGGCCGCCGCGCGCGCCTACCTCGGCCCGGCCGTGGACACCGAGCCGCACTGGACGCTGATCACCGCGCTCTCGCAGTCGGTGGCCAACACCCTGGTGCTGCCGTTCCAGGACGTGGTGGGCCTGGACGGCAAACACCGCATGAACACCCCCGGGCAGGCCACCGGCTGCTGGGAATGGCGCTTCGACTGGCGCCAGATCGATCACCGCCCCGCCGAGCGCCTGCTCGCCATGACGCGCGCACACGGCCGAATACCCTAGTCAAACGGTCTGTTCACGCGATCCCGTCACGATCCATCGAGTCAGTGCGCACCAAGACGCACCCGCCCACAACCCACGGAGACAAGCATGGAAAAGACATCCCCCCAGCAACTGGCCCGACGCACCATTGCCCTGGTGCTCGCGGGCGGGCGCGGCTCGCGCCTGCACGCGCTGACCGACCGGCGCTCCAAACCGGCGGTGTACTTCGGCGGCAAGTTCCGCATCGTCGATTTCGCGCTCTCCAACTGCCTGAACTCGGGCGTGCGCCGCATCGGCGTGCTCACACAGTACAAGTCGCATAGCCTGCTGCGCCACCTGCAGCGCGGCTGGAGCTTTTTGCGCAACGAGTTCAACGAGTTCATCGACCTCCTGCCGGCCCAGCAGCGCATGGACGACGAGAGCTGGTACCTCGGCACGGCGGACGCGGTTTACCAGAACCTGGACATCCTGCGCGCGCACAAGCCCGAGTACATCCTGGTGCTCGCGGGCGACCACATCTACAAAATGGACTACGCCAGCCTGATCGCCGACCACGTGGCGCTGGGCAAGAAGTGCACGGTGGCCTGCATCGAGGTGCCGCTGGCCGAGGCCACCGCCTTCGGCGTGATGGACATCGACGCCGAGCGCAACATCGTGCATTTCCTGGAAAAGCCCGCAAAGCCGCCGCACATGCCCGGCAAGCCCGACACAGCGCTGGCCAGCATGGGCGTGTACGTGTTCAACACCGAGCACCTGTTTGAAGCTTTGAAACGCGATGCGAGCACCCCCGGCTCCAGCCGCGACTTCGGCAAGGACATCATCCCGGCCATGGTGGCGGCGGGCGATGCGGTGGCCCACCCGTTCGGCCTGTCGTGCGTGAAGAGCTCGCCCGACGCACCGGCCTACTGGCGCGACGTGGGCACGATCGACGCCTACTGGGCCGCCAACCTCGACCTCACCAACACCATTCCCGAGCTCGACATGTACGACCGCGAGTGGCCGATCTGGACCTACCAGGAGCAGTTGCCACCGGCCAAGTTCGTGTTCGACGACGACGGACGCCGCGGCTGCGCGGTGGACTCGCTGGTCTCGGGCGGCTGCATCATCTCGGGCGCGCTGGTGCGCCGCTCGGTGCTGTTCTCCCGCGTGCGGGTGCACTCGTACGCGACGGTCGAAGAATCGGTGATCCTGCCCGAGGTCGACATCGGGCGCGGCTGCGAACTGCACAAGGTGGTGGTCGACAACGGCTGCGTGATTCCGCCCGGCATGAAGATCGGTGTGGACGCAGCCGATGACACGCGCCGCTTTTTCCGCACGCCGAGTGGCGTCGTGCTGGTGACCCGCGCAATGCTGGAAAAACTCGAATGACCCTGAAAGTTCTTTACGTCTGTTCCGAAGTCTTCCCGCTGCTCAAGACCGGCGGGCTGGCCGATGTGAGCGCAGGCCTGCCCCCGGCTTTGAAAGCCCTGGGCGCCGACGTGCGCCTGCTGTTGCCCGCCTTCCCGAGCGTGGTGGCGGGCGTCACGCCCGAAGGCCCCACGCTGCTGGTGCCGGCCGGCGGCAGCAGTGGTCTGCCCGCCGGTCTCGGTCCACAACCCGCCAGCGCCCACGGCCCCACGCCGTGGCTGCGCGCCGGGCGCATCACCGACAGCGGCATGCCCGTGTGGCTGCTGCACGCGCCCGGCCTGTACGAGCGCGGCGGCAACCCCTACCTGGACGAACACGGCCGGCCCTGGCCCGACAGCGCCGAGCAGTTCGCCTGGCTGGGCTGGGCCGCGGCCCTCCTGGGCTCCGGGCTGGACACCCCCTGGCTGCCCGATGTGGTGCACGGCCACGACTGGCACACCGGTCTGGCGTTCGCCTACCTGCACGAACTCGCCCGCACCGCCGAGCACCGCCCGGCCAGCGTGTTCACCATCCACAACCTGGCCTACCAGGGCGTGTTCAACGCCGGCCTGCGCCCGCGCCTGGGCCTGCCCGATGCGCTCTTTCACCTGCAAGGGCTGGAGTTTCACGGCCAGATCAGCTTCATGAAAGCCGGGTTGAAGTACAGCGACGCCATCACCACCGTGAGCCCGACCTATGCGCGCGAGATCACCGGGGTCGAACAAGGCTGCGGGCTGGACGGCGTGCTGCGCCAGCGCGAGGCGCAGTTGCACGGCATCTTGAACGGCGTGGACGACGCGGTGTGGAACCCACAAACCGACCCGCTGGTGCAACCCGGGTTCGATGCCGACCACCTGCAGGGCAAGGCCCAGGCCAAGGCCCGGCTGCAAGCGCGCATGGGTCTGAAGTCCCGGCCCGATGCATTGCTGTTTTCGGTGGTGAGCCGCCTCACCGAACAAAAAGGCCTGCACCTGCTGCCCGCGGTAGTGGACGAACTGGTGGGTCGTGGCGGGCAACTCGCGGTGCTGGGCTCCGGCGACGCGGCCATCGAACAGGCCTTGCGCGACTGCGCGCAGCGCCACCCCGGCCAGGTGGCGCTCACCGTGGGCTACGACGAAGCGCTGGCGCACAGCGTGATCGCCGGGGCCGACGTGATTGTGTTGCCCTCGCGCTTCGAGCCCTGCGGCCTCACCCAGCTCTACGGCCTGCGCTACGGCACGCTGCCGTTGGTGCGCGCGGTGGGGGGACTCGCCGACACCGTGGTCGACTGCAGCCTGGAGAACCTGGACGACGGCAGCGCCAGCGGTTTTGTCTTCCACGAACTCGACGTGGACAGCCTGCTCTCGGCCATGCGCCGCGCCTTTGCGCTGCAGCGCCGCCCGGCCGACTGGCGCGCCGTGCAGCGCCACGCCATGGCGCTGCGCTTCGGCTGGGAGCGCGCGGCGGGCGAGTACCTGGCGGTCTACCGCTCGGCGGCGGCAGCCTGAGCGCGGCATCAGCACGCTTATTGCTTCAGCTATTCAGCCACCAACACACACGCCCCAACGCCATGCCTGACACACCGCTATCCTCGGACCCCGTCGCGTTCGAATACGACCACCTCGACAACGGCGTGGACGCCCTGCGCAAGTCGATCGCCAACCGCCTGGTCTATTCGGTCGGCCGCGACCCGCGCTCGGCCACCCGGCGCGACTGGCTGTTCGCCTTGTTCCACGCCGTGCGCGACCGCATGATGCACCGCTGGCGCGAGACCCTGGCCACCTCGCAGGACAGCGACGCCAAGCGCGTGTACTACCTCTCCATGGAGTTCCTCACCGGGCGCGCGCTCACCAACGCCTTGCTGTCGGTGGGCATCCTGGACGACGCGCGCACCGCCTGCACCCAGCTCGGGGTCGACTTCGATTCGCTGATCGATCTGGAGGCCGACGCCGGTCTGGGCAACGGCGGCCTGGGGCGGCTGGCGGCGTGTTTTCTGGACTCCATGGCCACGGTGGGCATTCCGGGCATGGGCTACGGCATCCGCTACGACTACGGCATGTTCGCGCAGCGCATCGTGGACGGTCGCCAGATCGAAGAGCCCGACTACTGGCTGGTCAACGGCAACCCCTGGGAATTCATGCGCCCGGAGTTCAGCTACACGGTGCAGTTCGGCGGGCGCCTGGTGCAGGCCGACGAGCAGGTGCGCTGGGTGGAGACCGACGACGTGATCGCCACCGCCTACGACACCGGCGTGCCCGGCCACGAACTCAGCAGCGTGGCCACCATGCGGCTGTGGACCGCGCGCGCCACCAGCGGCATCAACCTCGACGCCTTCAACAAAGGCGACTACATGCGCGCGGTGGAGGCCAAGAACGAATCGGAAAACGTCTCGCGCGTGCTCTACCCCGACGACAGCACCGAGCACGGCAAGGAGCTGCGGCTGCGCCAGGAGTACTTCTTCGTCAGCGCTTCGCTGCAGGACATCGTGCGCCGCTTCCTCAAACACCAGGGCAACTTCGAGCTGTTCGCCGACCGCGTGGCGATCCACCTCAACGACACCCACCCCGCACTGGCCGTGCCCGAACTCATGCGCCTGCTGGTGGACGAACAGGGCCTGGAGTGGGACACCGCCTGGAGCATCTGCCAAAAAGTCTTCAGCTACACCAACCACACGCTCATGCAGGAAGCGCTGGAGACCTGGCCGGTGGAGCTGCTGGGTCGCTTGCTGCCGCGCCACCTGCGCATCATTTACGACCTGAACGCGATCTTTCTGGCCGAGGTGCACGAGCGTTTTCCGGGTGAGAACGACCTGCTGCGCCGCGTGTCATTGATCGACGAACGCGGCCAGCGCCGCGTGCGCATGGCCTACCTCTCGGTGCTGGCCAGCCACAAGGTCAACGGCGTGTCGGCCCTGCACAGCCAGCTGATGGTGCAGACCATCTTTGCCGACTTCGCGCGGCTCTACCCCGAACGTTTCTGCAACAAGACCAACGGCATCACGCCGCGGCGCTGGCTCTCGCAGGCCAACCGGCCGCTGGCCAGCCTGATCGACGCGCGCATCGGCACCACCTGGCGGCGCAACCTCGACGAGCTGGAGCAGCTGCGCCCGCTGGCCACCGACCCCGAATTCGTCAGCGCCTTCCAGGCGGCGAAGGCACAGAACAAGCACCGCCTGGCCGAACGCATCGCCGCCGAGACCGGTGTGATCGTGAACCCGGCCAGCCTGTTCGATGTGCAGATCAAACGCATGCACGAATACAAGCGGCAGTTGCTCAACGTGTTGCACGTGGTCACGCGTTACCAGCAGATCCTGGCGCACCCGCACGCCGACTGGGTGCCGCGCACGGTGGTGTTTGCCGGCAAGGCGGCCTCGGCGTATTTCATGGCCAAGCTGGTGATCAAGCTCATCAACGACGTGGCGCGTGTGGTCAACCACGACAAGCGCGTGGGCGACAAGCTCAAGGTGGTGTTCATCCCCAACTACCGGGTGTCGCTGGCCGAAATCATCATTCCCGCGGCCGATCTTTCCGAGCAGATTTCCACCGCCGGCACCGAGGCCTCGGGCACGGGCAACATGAAGTTCGCGCTCAACGGTGCGCTGACCATCGGCACCTGGGACGGCGCCAACATCGAGATCGCCGAACACGTGGGGCTGGAGCACATCTTCATCTTCGGCCACCGCACCGAGCAGGTGGCGGCCCTGCGCGCGAGCGGCTACAACCCGCGCCGCTACTACGACCACAACTACGACCTCAAGACCGCCATCGACCGCATCGCCGAGGGCGCCTTCAGCCCCGAGGAGCCCGGGCGTTTTCACGACATCACGCGCACGCTGCTGGAGTCCGACTACTACCTGCTGCTGGCCGACTACACCGACTACCTCGCCACGCAGCACAAGGTGGATGCGCTTTACCGCACCCCGGACGAGTGGACGCGCCACGCGGTTCTGAACGTGGCCGGCATGGGCGCCTTCTCGTCGGACCGCACCATCCGCGAGTACGCCAGCGAGATCTGGAACGTGAAGCCGCTGTTTCCCTGAGTTGTTCAGAGCGCGATGCCGCTCCAAACCCGCGAGGTCAGTGAACGAAACACTTTCAGCCGAGAAGAACCCGAGCAAATTTCCGCTTCCCCACCTGCACCACATACGTACCGGCAGGCAGCTTCAAACCCTTGTCGCTGATCACGGCCCCATCCACACGCACACCACCACCCTCGATCAACCGGTTGGCCTCGCTGGTGGACGGCGCCAGCCCTGAAGACTTGAGCAACGACCCGATACCCAGCGGCGCGCCCGGCAAAGACACCTCGGGGATCTCGTCCGGCACACCGCCCTTGCTGCGGTTGATGAAGTCCTGCTCCGCCGTATCGGCCGCAGCCTTGCTGTGAAAACGCGTGGTGATTTCCTTGGCCAGCGCCACCTTCGCGTCCTTCGGATTCGCTCCATCGGCAATCGCCTGCTTCAACGCTTCGATGTGTGCCAGCGACTGGAACGACAACAGCGTGTACCAGCGCCACATCAGCGTGTCCGAGATGCTCAGCACCTTCGCAAACATCGAGTTCGCCGGTTCGGTGATGCCGATGTAGTTGTTCTTGCTCTTGGACATCTTGTCCACGCCGTCCAGGCCTTCGAGCAGCGGCATGGTCAGGATGCACTGCGGCTCCTGGCCGTACTCGGCCTGCAGGTGGCGGCCCATCAGCAGGTTGAACTTCTGGTCCGTGCCACCCAGCTCCAGGTCGCTCTTGAGCGCCACCGAGTCGTAGCCCTGCATCAACGGGTAGAGGAACTCGTGCACGCTGATCGGTGTGCCGGCCTTGAAGCGGTCGTGGAAATCGTTGCGCTCCATCATGCGCGCCACCGTGTACTTGGCCGCCAGCTGGATCATGCCCATCGAGCCCAGCGGCAGGCTCCATTCGCTGTTGTAGCGAATCTCGGTTCTGGCCGGGTCCAGCACCAGGCTGGCCTGCTTGTAGTAAGTCTCGGCGTTGGCCTGGATCTGTTCGGTGGTCAGTGGCGGGCGGGTGTTGTTGCGGCCTGAGGGGTCGCCGATGAGGCTGGTGAAGTCGCCGATCAAAAAGATGACCTGGTGCCCCAGGTCCTGCAGCTGCCGCATCTTGTTGAGCACCACGGTGTGGCCAATGTGGATGTCGGGCGCGGTGGGATCCAGCCCCAACTTGATGCGCAGCGGCTGCCCGCTCTTCTCGGACTGTGACAATTTTTTGATCCAGTCGGCCTGCGGGATCAATTCTTCACACCCCCGAAGTGTCACGCTCAAGGCTTCTTTGACACCGTCTGTCAGTACGCCCTCAACGGGATGGTTCGGGTGAGTACTTTGTGATGCGTGGGTGCTGGAATTCATAAGCGTTTTTTGAGATGCGGACTACAGGGCGCTGGCTATACTGCGCGCCGAGTGACGGATTTTAGTTGGCCCGCTTTTTGCAGACACTGGACCCGGCTCATCGCCCCGGCGCAATTCGTGTGAACTTGTTCCGCCCTGGCCTCTCAGCCTGTGTGTCCCATCCAACAGACCGTTGGACTCTTTTCCAGGAAACACCGATTTTGATCCGCTCGCTGCTCCTTTCATTGACCCAGGTCGCCGACGCCACACGCCAAAGCCTCGCACGCCATCCCCGCCGCATCATGGGCGGTATAGGGGCTTTGCTGCTGGGCACCGGTGTCACCGCTTTTGGCATTGCACCACTCGCGCCCGATGCGTCCGATCTCCCGGTGCGTCAGGTCGTTGAGAGCCTCACTCTCCCCGCATTTGAAGTGCCCAGCGTGCTGGCCGCTTCCGCCAACGACTTCGTGTTGTTCCGCAGCGATGTCACGCGCCGCGACGACACCGCCCAAAGCCTGCTGCAACGCCTGGGTGTGGTGGACACCGAAGCCCAAGGTTTCCTGCGCACCGACGCCACCGCCCGCCAGCTGCTGCAAGGCCGTGGTGGCCGCCTGGTGAGCGTGGAGACCAACGACCGCCAGGAACTGCAACGCCTGACCTCGCGCTGGATCGCCAGCGACGACCGCCAGTTCAACCGCTTGGTGATCGAGAACACGCCCGAAGGCTTCAAATCGCGCGTCGAAACCGGCGAGCTCACCGCCTCAGCACGCCTGGCCAGTGGCGTGATCCGCAGTTCGCTGTTTGCCGCCACCGACGCCGCCAACATCCCCGACCCGGTCGCCGTGCAGGTGGCCGAAATGTTCTCCAGCGACATCGACTTCCGCCGCGACCTGCGCCAGGGCGATCGCTTCAGCGTGGTCTATGAAAGCCTGGAGGCCGACGGCGAGAGCATGCGCACCGGCCGCGTGCTCAGTGCCGAGTTCGTCAACAACGGTCGCAAACACGAAGGTGTGTGGTTCGAAGAGCCCGGCCAGCGCGGCGCTTACTACGGCTTCAACGGTGAGAGCTCACGCAAGTTCTACCTCTCCTCGCCGCTGGAGTTCTCGCGCGTGAGCAGCGGCTACGGCATGCGCTTTCACCCCATCTCCGGCACCCGCAAGGCCCACCTGGGCGTGGACTACGCCGCCCCCACCGGCACGCCCGTGCGCACCATCGGTGACGGCGTGGTCGAGTTCGCCGGCGTGCAGCGCGGTTACGGCAACGTGATCTACATCCGCCACCGCAGCAACCAGACCACGGTGTTTGCTCACCTGAGCCGCATTGGGGTGCGCCAGGGCCAGAAGGTCAGCCAGGGTGACTGGATCGGTGCCGTGGGCTCCACGGGCGCCTCCACCGGCCCGCATCTGCATTTCGAGTTCCGCGACAACGGTGTTCATCAGGATCCTCTGGTCATCGCGCGTCAGAGCGAGTCCATCCCGATCAACCCGGCCGCCCGCGCCCGCTTCGATGCCGTGGCCCAGATCCAGCGGGTGCAACTCAACGCCGCCGCCAGCGTTCAACAGGCCAGCGCCGAATAAAACGGCACGCCGCAGAAACAAAAAAGGGGAGCTTGAAGGCTCCCCTTTTCTTTGGGCGCGCGAGGCGCCGTCTTCAGACGCTGAAGCTGGAGCCGCAGCCGCAGGTGCTGTTGGCGTTCGGGTTCTTGATCACGAACTGCGCACCTTCCAAGTCTTCCTTGTAGTCGATCTCGGCGCCCACCAGGTACTGGTAGCTCATGGCGTCGATCAGCAGCGACACGCCGTTTTTCGACATCGTGGTGTCGTCTTCGTTGACCACTTCGTCGAAGGTGAAACCGTACTGGAAGCCGGAGCATCCGCCGCCCTGCACGAACACACGCAGCTTCAAATCGGGGTTGCCTTCTTCGGCCACCAGCTCGGCCACCTTGGCAGCTGCGCTGTCGGTGAACACCAGCGGAGCCGGCATTTCAGTCTGGATGTTTTCTGCCACTGCACTCATGGATGACCTCTTGGGGATGGTGTGAACCCGAACCAGGCCCACAAAAACAACCGGTCGCAACCGCGCCGGAATTAATAAAGATACTAAATCAAATCGCTCGGGAATGCGCTCAGCCGTTGTTTGCCGCCAGCTTCAGTGTGGGTTTGTCCTCCACGCCGCCAACCATCGGTTTGAGCTGCCCGGTGATGGTCGCACCCTGGTGCATCTCCAGCGCCTTGTAAGACACATCGCCTTCAATGCGCGCCTTGGGTTGCAGCTCCAGCAACTCGAATGCCTGCACCGGGCCCTTGACGTGGCCATTGATGATGACGTGGTCGGCCAGGATCTGACCCGTGACCACCGCCACCTCGCTGATCACCAGGATGCTGGGGTGCTCATCGCTGGCGCGGATGTCACCCACCACTTCTCCGTCCACGCGCAATCCGTCATGGAACAAAACATTGCCTTCGATGCGGGTGCCCTGCGCAATCAAGCTCTTGATGGGGGGTTGTTTTTTCTTGCCAAACATGGGAATTCTCCAAACGAAGGGTCGCTGCTGTCACAGCTGGAATGTTTGTACCGACCGCACCGAGTTTCCCTGAAGGATTTTGGCCGTCACATTTTTTACCACGGCCTGCGCGGGCACATCCACGATGCCTTCCAACCTCAGGTAACCCTTGATCAACACCGGCTGTGGCGAAGGCGCCTGCGCCAGCGACCATGGTTTGCCATCGAGCGTGCCGGTGAAGGTGATCTGCAACGCACCTTTGAAGTCGGGCGCATTTTTGGTGGCCTGCATCATGAGCGCCTGCCAACGCCACTGGGTATCGGACACACGCTCGGCCTGCAAGCCGCGGATGCTGAGCACATCCCCACCCGAACCCGGGATCAGGCGCTCGAAGAACCCGAGATCGGTGCGCAGAAGTTCGTTGTCGGCCTCCAGTTGGCGAATCCGCACGGCCAACTGCTCCTGCGCACTGCGTTCGGTGGTGAGCAGACTCTCGGACGTGTTGGCCACCGACTGCGCGTTGAGCAGCTCTGCGCGCAGGGTCTGCACCTCGTTGCGCAACTGCGTGAGCTCCTGCTTGGAAGCGCGGTCCAGACCTGCGATGTCGCGGCCGAATTCAAACGCCCACAAAGCCAGCGAACCCGAGAAACCCAGCACGACCGCGCCGAGCAACCAGCGAAACGGCCACGGCAACGCGCTGCGCACCGACATGCGCGGCGCGCTGACGGTGAGTTTTCTGCGCAAAAGCCGAAACCGCATGCAAACCTTTCAAGTGAAAGCAAACGCAACCCGGGCCCAGAAAGCAAAAACCGCCCCAAGTTCGACTTGAAGGCGGCTTTTGCAGTTGAGGCCAGACAGATTAGCGTTTGCTGAACTGCTTGCGGCGGCGCGCAGAGCGCAGACCGACTTTTTTCCGTTCGACTTCGCGGGCATCGCGCGTCACGAAACCGGCCTGCGACAGACCTGGCTTGAGGGTCGCGTCGTAGTCGATCAGGGCGCGGGTGATGCCGTGGCGCACAGCGCCGGCCTGACCGGATTCGCCACCGCCGTGCACGTTGACCATCACGTCGAAAGTATCGGCGTGGTTGGTCAGCAGCAGGGGTTGCTTGCAGATCATGATGGAGGTTTCACGGCCGAAGTAGGCCTGAATGTCCTTGCCATTGACCACGATCTGGCCAGAGCCTTTTTTCAGGAAAACCCGGGCGACGCTGGATTTGCGACGGCCGGTTCCATTGTTCCATTCACCAATCATCTCAAGGCTCCTTTAGAGTTCCAGCACTTGCGGCTGTTGGGCGGTGTGCGGGTGCTCTGCACCGCCGTACACCTTGAGCTTCTTGATCATGGCGTAGCCGAGTGGGCCCTTGGGCAGCATGCCCTTGACAGCCTTTTCGAGCGCGCGGCCGGGGTGCTTGGCCTGCATGTCGCGGAAGTTGGTGCCGTAGATACCGCCGGGGTAACCCGAATGACGGTAGTAGACCTTGTCGAGGGCTTTGTTGCCCGTGACGCGGATCTTGGCTGCGTTGATGATGACGATGAAGTCACCGGTATCGACGTGAGGCGTGTAAATGGCCTTGTGTTTGCCGCGCAAACGGAGAGCCACTTCACTGGCAACTCGTCCGAGGACCTTGTCGGTCGCGTCAATCACAAACCACTCGTGCGTCACGTCAGCGGGTTTTGCGCTGAACGTTTTGGTCATGAGTTTTCTCTTGAAGAGGTGGTTTGGCGGCTCTTTTCCACGGTCGGTCGTTCTCTGACGGAACGCTCTTAGGTGGGTTTGAATGCTTCGCCGCGGAGCCAGCAGTTCGCTGCGAAGCCCTCGATTGTACGAAATTGCGGGGGTGGGTGGCAAATTTCGGTTTTGCAAGCCCGCCCGGCGTGGTCAAACCGCTACCATCGACAGATGTTCAGCTACCGACACGCCTTCCACGCCGGCAACCACGCTGACGTGCTCAAGCACACCACCCTCATTGCCACGCTGCGTCATCTGATGCAGAAAGAGGCCGGCATCACCCTGGTCGACACCCACGCCGGTGCCGGTTTGTACCGCCTGGACGGGGACTACACAGAAACCGGGGGCGAGGCCAAGGACGGCGTGGTCAAGCTGATGGCGGCCTTGCGCGCGGCCGACCAGCCGCCGGTGAAGGACGTGTCGCCCGCGATCGACGACTACCTCGACACCATCGCCAGCTTCAACCCGTCGGGCGCGCTGCGCGTCTACCCCGGCTCGCCGTTTGTGATGCAGCAGCTCATGCGCACCGAATCGCGCGACCGGCTCAAACTGTTCGAACTGCACCCCACCGACAGCAAAACCCTCTCCGCGAACATCGCCCAGCTCGACGCTGGGCGCCAGATCGCGGTGGCGCGCGAAGACGGCTTCGAAGGTCTGCGCCCGCTGCTGCCGCCGCCGCCCTCGGCCACCGGCTCCAAGCGTGCTGTGGTGTTGATCGACCCAAGTTATGAAATCAAGAGCGATTACGGCAAAGTGAGTGCCTGCATACAAGAGGCCATCAAGCGCTTTCCCACCGGCACCTACCTGGTCTGGTACCCGGTGATTCCGCGGCCCGAGGCGCACGACCTGCCGCGCCGACTCAAAACCCTGTGCAACCAGGCGCAGAAGCCCTGGCTCAACGCCACGCTCGCCATTGGCCAGGACCCGACACACGGTCCCGAAGATAGGCCCGGGTTGACGGCCAGCGGCATGTTTGTGGTCAACCCGCCGCACACACTCAAGGGTGTGCTGCAACAGGCGCTGCCTCAGCTGCTCACCCACCTCGGGCGCGGCCGGGGCAAATCCCAGGCGCTCGAATCGGGCGGTTGAAATTAGCCGACCGCTCGGTCGGTTAACTGGCTATACTGCGGTTCACGCGCCCGGTCAGCGGCGCAGGAGACGCGCATGTATACCCAGTCGTTCAACGTTCCCGACGCCGACGCCAAGCCCGGCACGCCGCTGAAAGCGGTGCCCCACGACACCGCCCTGCAAGCCCGCTTTGACGCCGTGATCGACGCAGACGGCAAGATCGAACCGCGCGACTGGATGCCCGACGCCTACCGCAAGACGTTGGTGCGCCAGATCAGCCAGCACGCGCACAGCGAGATCGTGGGCATGCTGCCCGAGGGCAACTGGATCAGCCGCGCGCCGAGCCTCAAACGCAAAACGATCCTGGTGGCCAAGGTGCAGGACGAAGCCGGTCATGGGCTCTACCTCTACAGCGCGGCCGAGACCCTGGGCACCAGCCGCGACCAGATGTTTGACGCCCTGCACTCGGGCAAGGCCAAGTACAGCTCGATCTTCAACTACCCCACGCTGACCTGGGCCGATGTCGGCGTGGTCGGCTGGTTGGTGGACGGCGCGGCGATCATGAACCAGATCCCGCTGTGCCGCTGCAGCTTCGGGCCGTATGCGCGCGCCATGATCCGTGTGTGCAAGGAAGAGAGCTTCCACCAGCGCCAGGGCTTCGAGTCGCTCATGACCATGATGCAGGGCACTGCCGAACAAAAGGCCATGGTGCAGGACGCGGTGAACCGCTGGTGGTGGAAGTGCCTGGCCATGTTCGGCCCGCCCGACGCCGACAGCCCCAACAGCGTGCAGGGCATGCGCTGGGGCATCAAGCGCATTTCCAACGACGACCTGCGCCAGAAGTTTGTGGACGCGACCGTGCCGCAGGCCGAGGTGCTGGGCGTCACGCTGCCCGATCCCGACCTGAAATGGAACGAGGCGCGCGGCCACCACGACTACGGCCAAATCGACTGGGACGAGTTCTGGGCCGTGGTCAACGGCGACGGCCCTTGCAACAAAGAGCGCCTGGCCACGCGGGTGAAGGCCTGGAACGACGGCGCCTGGGTGCGCGAAGCGGCTTTGGCTCATGCGGCCAAACAACAGGCACGCGCCATGAAGGAGGCCGCATGAACACGAGCCCTCACCCCCCTTCGACAAGCTCAGGACAGGCCAAGCCTCCCCCAGAGGGAGAGGGAGCAAAAGCCCTCAAGGAATGGCCGCTTTGGGAAGTGTTCGTTCGCAGCAAGCAGGGTCTTGAACACAAGCACTGTGGCAGCCTGCACGCCAGCGACGCACCCCACGCACTGCAGATGGCGCGCGACGTGTACACGCGCCGCCAGGAAGGCGTGAGCATCTGGGTGGTGCCGTCCAACAGCATCACGGCCAGCGAACCCGACAGCAAGGACAGCTTCTTCGACCCGGCGGCCGACAAGGTGTACCGCCACCCGACCTTCTACGAGATCCCCGACAAAGTGGGGCACATGTGATGGACAAAGAGCACCCGAGCGCCGCGCAGGGCCGCCCCAAGCCAGCGAGCACCCCCTCGGGGGGCAGCGCACCACACGAAGTGGGAAGCGTGGGGGCTCCCATCTCCTATTTGTTGCACCTCGCCGACAACGCCTTGGTGCTCGGCCAGCGCAACGCCGAGTGGTGCGGCCACGGCCCAGCGCTGGAGGAAGACCTGGCCCTGGCCAACAACAGCCTGGATTTGCTGGGCCAGGCCCGCATGCTCTACCAGCACGCTGCAGCGCTCATCAACGACGACGCCGACCTGGCCCAGCGTTTCAAACACCTCCAGGGCGCACGCACCGACGGCCGCGTGACCGAAGACACCCTGGCCTATTTCCGCGACACGCACGAGTTCCGCAACCTCACGCTGCTGGAGTTGCCGCACAGCGGGCCACTGGCCAGCACGGCCTCGGGCGACCGCGACTACGCCACCACCATCACCCGCAACTTCCTCTACAGCGCGCTCATGGTGCTGGTGTGGGACCGTCTGCAGACCTCCGCCGATGCGCAGCTCGCAGCCATCGCGGCCAAGTCGTTGAAGGAAGTGCGTTACCACCTGCGCCACGCCAGCGACTGGCTGGTGCGTTTCGGTGACGGCACCATTGAGTCACACGCCCGCGCGCAAGCCGCGCTCAACCACCTGCTGCCCTACTGCCAGGAGTTCTGGATCGGCAGCGAAGCCGAAACACAAGCGGTGCAGAGCGGCACCGGCGTCGACCTGTCCGGCCTCAAAGCCACCTGGGATGCGCTGGTGGACGACACGGTGCAAGAGGCCACACTCAAGCGCCCGGCGGTGCAGGGTTACGTACCGCAGGGCAAGCTGGGTGTGCATTCGGAGCACATGGGTTTCCTGCTCGCCGAGATGCAGAGCCTGGCGCGCACGCACCCACAAGCGGCGTGGTGATCGCCATGACCATCGCCGCCGTCCACGAGCACGCCGCCACCTGGGCCGCGCTCGCCGACCTGAGCGACCCCGAAATCCCCGTGGTCAGCCTGAGCGAACTCGGCATCCTGCGCGAGGTGCGCACCGGCGCCGACGGCATGCCCGAGGTGGTGATCACGCCCACCTACAGCGGCTGCCCGGCCATGGGACAGATCGAGGACGATGTGCGCGCCACCCTGGCAAGCGCGGGCATCCGCGCCCGCGTGGTCACACAACTCGCCCCCGCCTGGACCACCGACTGGATGAGCGAAGCCGCGCGTGAGAAGCTGCGCGCCTACGGCATTGCGCCGCCGCAGTGCGGCAGCAGCGCGAACGCCGGCGCCAATGTGCTGAAGTTTTCGCGCCAGGCCTTGCAACGCGAGGTGGTGCCCTGCCCCCAATGCGGCTCGACCCACACCACCGAAACATCGCCCTTCGGCTCCACCGCCTGCAAGGCCATGTACCGATGCCTCGACTGCCTTGAGCCCTTCGACTACTTCAAACCCTATTAGATGGAACACCCCCGCGCCGGCCTTTCAGGCCGTCACCCCCTCAAGGGGGCAACACCTGCGACCCGGCAAAGCCGGTTCCGCGGTGTTTGCTGGTTGAAGGCACGTCGCTCGATGCGTGACCTGTGTCCAGCCACACCAAAGACCGAGAAATCATCATGACCGCTGTCTCTCGCTTCCACGAGCTGCCCATCGCGCGCATCAGCCCCGAGGCCGCGGGCGCGGTGGCCATCACCCTGGCCATCCCGCCCGAGCAGCGCACGGCGTTTGCGTTCGAGCCGGGCCAGTTCCTCACCGTGCGCGCCACCATCGCCGGGCAGGACGTGCGGCGCAGTTATTCCATCAGCAGCCCGCGCAGCCTGCTCACGCAACAGGGTGAGCTCACGCTGGGCATCCGGCCGGTGGAGGGCGGTGTGTTTTCCAACTGGGCGGCCAGCGAACTGAAGGCCGGCGACACACTCAGAGTGATGCCGCCCGATGGCCGCTTCACCGTGCACAAGCCGCGCGCGCTGCACCGCGTGGGCTTTGCGGCGGGCTCGGGCATCACGCCCATCCTCTCGCTCATGGCCAGCACACTCGAAGAGTCGCCCACGTCGAAATTCACCCTGGTCTACGGCAACCGCCGCATGGACAGCGTGATGTTCAACGAAGCGCTGCAGGATCTGAAAGACAAACACGCCGGGCGGCTCACGCTGATCCACATCCTCTCGCGCCAGGCGCAAGAGGTGCCGCTGCTCGAAGGTCGCATCGACGGCGACAAGGTGCGCGCGCTCATCGCCACGCTGCTGCCGGTGGCCAGCATGGACGAGGTGTTCGTCTGCGGCCCCGCGGCCATGATCGACGCGACCGAGAAGGCCTTGCTTGACGCCGGCGTGAGGCCCGACCGCGTGCACACCGAACGCTTCACCTCGCCCACGCTGGAAGCCTTGCCCACCGAGGCGCGCAAGGCGGTGGTGCTGGGCCACGCCGACGCGGCCGTGCGCGCCGACGGCGAGGTGGCCCTCACCGTGCTGCTCGACGGCAAGCCGCACACGCTGCGCATGAACCGCGACGAGCGCGTGCTCGACGTGGCCCTCAACGCCGGGCTCGATTTGCCTTGGTCGTGCCGGGGCGGCGTGTGCTGCACCTGCCGCGCCAAGGTGATGCAGGGCTCGGTGGCGATGGACAAAAACTACACGCTGGAGCCTTGGGAAACCGACAAGGGTTTTGTGCTGAGCTGCCAGGCGCGTCCCACGAGCGAGGTGCTCGTGGTCAGCTTTGACGAAAGGTAGAGAGGCACCCCCCGCGTCGCCTTCGGCGCCTCCCCCCTCTCTCGCCTTCGGCGGGAGGTGAGCGACACCTGGGGCCGGCAGAGCCGGACCCTCGGTGTCCCTGGGTTGGCGTTGCTTCGGGCGCGCGGTGATCAGTGCGCGAGCAACACCACCGGTGCCTCGCCGGCCCTGATCAAGCCAATTTGTTCGGCCGCTGCCCGGCTCAGATCGATCACGCGGCCCTTGATGAACGGACCGCGGTCGTTGATGCGCACCACCACCTCCCGGCCCGTGCTCGCGTGGCGCACGCGCACCTGCGTGCCGAACGGCAGCGTCTTGTGGGCGGCGGTGAGTTCGTTCATGTTGAAGACCTCGCCGCTGGCGGTGCGGCGGCCGTGGAACTGCTCGCCGTACCACGAGGCCCGGCCACGCTCGATTTCGCGCGCATCCCGCGCACCGGCCTGCGCGTCCTCATCGATCGTGGGTGGCCCCGAAGGCACCCGCGTCGCACACCCGCCCAGCCACAACACGGTGGCCAGGGCGAGCGTGAACGCGGACTTGAAGCTCATGACAACTGCAGCCGCTTGGCGATTTCCAGCGTGGCCACGCTCTGGTTCATGGTGTAGAAGTGCAGCGCCGGCACGCCGCCGTTGCGCAGCTGGTCGCACAGGTCTGTGACCACGTCCAGGCCGAAGGCCTTGATGGACACCGTGTCATCGCCAAAGGCCTGCAGGCGCAGGCGGATCCAGCGCGGGATCTCGGCACCGCTCGCGTCCGAAAAACGCATGAGCTGCGTGGAGCTGGTGATGGGCATGATGCCGGGCACCACCGGCACGTCGGCGCCGAGCTTGTAGGCGTCGTCCACGAAGCGGAAGTAGGCGTCGCTGTTGTAGAAGTACTGGGTGATGGCCGAATGCGCACCGGCGCGCACCTTGGTCACATAGGCCTGCAGATCCGACTCGGGTGATTTCGCCTGCGGGTGCACCTCGGGGTAGGCCGCCACCTCGATGTGGAAATCGTCACCGGTCTCGCTGCGGATGAAGGCCACCAGGTCGCTCGCGTAGTGAAACTCACCGCCCGCGCCGTAGCCGCTGGGCAAATCACCGCGCAGCGCCACCAGGCGTTTGACGCCCATGGCCTTGAGCGTGGCGAGCTGTTCGCGCACCGAGGCCTTGGTGGCGCCAATGCACGAGAAATGCGAGGCCGCCGGCACCGACTCGGCGAGGATGTCGCGCACCGTGTTGAAGGTGCCTTCCTGGGTGGAGCCACCGGCGCCGTAGGTAACAGAGCAGAACTCGGGCTTCAAGGGATACAGCTGCTGGCGCACCGCGCGCAGCTTTTCCACGCCTTCGGGTGTCTTGGGCGGAAAGAATTCAAAACTCACGGGCAGACCCATGGGGTTCTCCAAAGATGTAGGGGGATGCCCAGCCAGCAGCCTCAAACCGGGCGGCGGGCGAACACCAGAAATTCGCGGTTGCCGTCACCCCCGGTGATCGGGCTTTCGAAATAGTCGAGCATCACCAGGCCGCTGTCCTGGACCACCTGCCCGATGCGCTCGCGCACCAGCGGGTAACTCGCTTCGCTCTTGACGAGGCCGCCTTTGCCGATGTGCTCGGGCTGCAGTTCAAACTGCGGCTTGACCAGCATCAGCACATGGCCGCCCGCTTTGAGCAGGGGCACGAGCGCCGGCCACACCAGCGTCTGCGAGATGAACGACAGGTCGCCCACGATCAGGTCAAAGGGTGCGGCGGCCGATTCGCCGCCAGCATCCGTCAACGCATCGGATGTGAGATCGCGCGCATTGCAGCGCTCGATGCACACCACCCGCGCGTCACCGCGCAGCCGAGGATGCAACTGGCCCTGGCCCACATCCACGCCCACCACCTGCTGTGCGCCACGCTGCAGCAGGCAGTCGGTGAAACCGCCGCTGCTCTGACCCGCATCGAGGCAGCGCAGACCGCGCACGTCGAGCGCCACGCGTTGCAGCGCACCGTCGAGCTTGAGGCCGCCGCGCGAAACGAACCGCGTCTCGGCGTTGTCCACCGCCTGCAGCTCGACCGTCTCGCGCAGCTCCTGGCCGTTCTTCGAGACGGTTGTCCAGTCGCCCGGCAGCAGCCGCCAGCGCACGCCCGATGCGATCAGGCGTTGCGCTTGCGACTTGGACGCCGCCAAGCCACGTTCAACAAGAAGTTGATCAGCTCTCATCAATGGTCACGCCACGAATGCAAACCCGCCATCCAGAGATGCCGCGGAACCGGCTTTGCCGAGCCGCAGGCATCGCCCCCTTGAGGGGGTCGCGCGCAGCGCGGCGGGGGTGCGTTCAATACCTGTACGTGTCGGCCTTGTACGGGCCGGCTTTGCTCACACCGATGTACGCGGCCTGCTCGTCGCTCAGTTCGGTCAGCATGGCGCCGACTTTCTTCAGGTGCAGACGCGCGACCTTCTCGTCCAGGTGCTTGGGCAACACATACACCTTGCCGGCTTCGTACTGGTCCTGCTTGGTGAACAGCTCGATCTGCGCGATGGTCTGGTTGGCGAAGCTCGACGACATCACGAAGCTGGGGTGGCCGGTGGCGCAGCCCAGGTTCACCAGGCGGCCTTTGGCCAGCAGGGTGATCTTCTTGCCGTCGGGGAAGGTGATGTGGTCGACCTGGGGCTTGATCTCGTCCCACACACACTTTTCGAGCGACGCGACATCGATCTCGTTGTCGAAGTGACCGATGTTGCAGACGATGGCCTCGTCCTTCATGGCGGCCATGTGCTCGTAGCGGATCACGTTCTTGTTGCCGGTGGCGGACACGAAGATGTCGCACTTGTCGGCGGCGTATTCCATGGTCACGACCTTGAAGCCTTCCATCGCGGCCTGCAGGGCGTTGATGGGGTCGATCTCGGTCACCCACACCTGGGCGCTCAGGGCGCGCAGGGCCTGGGCCGAGCCTTTGCCCACGTCACCGTAGCCGGCGACCACGCAGACCTTGCCGGCGATCATCACGTCGGTGGCGCGCTTGATGGAGTCGACCAGCGACTCGCGGCAGCCGTACAGGTTGTCGAACTTGCTCTTGGTCACGCTGTCGTTGACGTTGATCGCGCGGAACTGCAGCGTTCCCTTGGCCGACATCTCGTTCAGGCGCAGCACGCCGGTGGTGGTCTCTTCGGTCACACCGATGATCTGGGCGGCCTTGCGGGTGTACCAGGTCTTGTCTTCGGCCAGTTTGGCCTTGATGGCGTTGAACAGGCAGATCTCTTCTTCGCTCTGGGGGTTGTTCAACACAGACGCGTCCTTCTCGGCGCGCTGGCCCAGGTGCATGAGCAGGGTGGCGTCGCCGCCGTCGTCCAGGATCATGTTGGGGCCTTCGCCTTCGGTGCCGGCGGCGCCGAATTCAAAGATGCGGTGGGTGAAGTCCCAGTACTCGTCCAGCGACTCGCCCTTGTGCGCAAACACGGGCGTGCCGTTGGCCACCAGCGCGGCGGCGGCGTGGTCTTGCGTGGAGAAGATGTTGCACGACGCCCAGCGCACGCTGGCACCCAGCGCCTGCAGGGTCTCGACCAGCACGGCGGTCTGGATCGTCATGTGGATGCTGCCGGTGATGCGCGCGCCCTTGAGCGGCTGCGCCTTGGCAAACTCTTCGCGGATGGCCATCAGGCCGGGCATTTCGGTCTCGGCGATCTTGACTTCCTTGCGGCCCCAATCGGCCAGGGCAATGTCGGCGATCGCGCAATCGGTGAAGGTGGGGTTGTTCAGACGTGCATTCATGGTTCGCTCCGGTAGGGATGGATGAACCACATCGGCGGGCGAAAAAAAGCTCATCGCACGGGATGTGGATGAGCGTCGTTGCATGGATGGTCCGAGCCTCACGCCCCGCTGCTGAACTGGTCAGTGGGGGCGCTGCAACGCTCCTCGGATGCCGGATTTTAGCCCAGCATGCCCTTGGGGGTGTGGCCTGTGGTGCGGGATACCCGACCGCTGGTAAGGCTGTGCGACACTGCCGGCCCCATGCCGACCCTCCCCACGCCCTCCCCGCTCGCCCTGTGGCCCAACTCGGAGCGCAGTCGAGTCCACGGCGTGCTGACCGACATCGACGACACCCTGACGACCGACGGCGCGATCACGCCCGACGCACTCGACGCCCTGCACCGCCTGCGTGCTGCGGGTCTGCCGGTGCTGGCCATCACCGGGCGGCCGGCCGGCTGGAGCGAGGCCTTTGCCCTGGCGTGGCCGGTGGACGCGATCGTGGCGGAGAACGGCGCTGTGGCGCTGTGGCGCGGGGATGATGGGCAGCTTTGCCGGGACTATTTGCAGAACGCGGCCACACGAACCAACAACTTCGTCCGACTCCAGAACACGGCGCAGCGCGTGCTGCGCGAGTTGCCGCACACCCGCCTGGCCACCGACAGCCCCGGGCGCGAGACCGACATCGCCATCGACCACAGCGAGTTCGCGCACTTGAATGAAGCCGAGATCGCGCAGGTGGTGGCCCTCATGCGCCGCGACGGCCTGAACGCCACCGTGAGCTCGATCCACATCAACGGCTGGATCGGCGACCACGACAAGCTCGCCGGCGCGCGCTGGATCGTGCGCACGCGCCTGGGTCGCGACCTTGATGCCGAGCTCGACCACTGGGTCTACGTGGGCGACTCCACCAACGACGCGCGCATGTTCGGCCACTTCCCGCACAGCGTGGGCGTGGCCAACGTGGCGCGCTTCTGGGCCGCGCTCAGCCACCACCCGCGCTTTGTGGCACGGGGCGAACGCGGCGCAGGTTTTGCCGAGGTCGCCAACGCAGTGCTGGAGGCCAGGGCTTGACCGAACACCCGCTGCCACCCCAGCACAGCCAGGCCCTCACCGGCACCGCGCCGCCCGCGCTCGTGCCTGCACAAGCCCGGCTCGGCCTGGTGGCCATCTTCGGCTCCACCTTCTTTCAGCTGGTGGGCTACTTCATGCTCATGCCGCTGCTCTTGCTGCGGCTCAAGGGCGACGGCGTGTCCACCGCCTTGGCGGGCGTGTTCGTGGCCACCGGCTGGCTCGGCGTGTTCGCCATGACGCCGTTTGCCTCGGCCATCACGCAGCGCCTGGGCCGGCGGCCCTCGCTCTGGCTCGCGGCCTTCGTGCCGGTGGTGGCCATCACCGGCTTCCTGTTCAGCAACTCACTGGTGCTGTGGTTCGTCTGCATCCTCATCGAAGGCATGGCCGCCGGCCTGCGTTGGGTGTTGGCCGAAGCCATCGTGGCCGAGTTTTCACCGCCCACACAGCGAGGACGCAACGTCGGCATTTTCGAGACCATGGTCGGCACCACCTTCGTGCTCGGCCCGCTGGTGCTGGCCTGGTTCGGCGCGCAGAGCGATGCCGCGCTCTGGCTGGCGCTCACACTCACCGTGCTCGGCCTGGGCTGGAGCCTGCTCATTCCGCGCCTGCCGGCCGCCGCCGATGCGCACAACGCCAAGGTGGGTCTCTCGGGCGTGTGGCACGCGCTGCACGCGCACCCCCTGATCATGACGGTGGGGTTTGTCGGCGGCTTCTTTGAAAGCGGTCTCACGTCCATCCTGCCGCTGTATGGCCTGGCGCTGGGCCTGGGCGCCACCGCAGCTGCCCTGCTGGTCTCGGCCAGCGGACTGGGCAGCGCCATCATGATGCTGCCCGCCGGCCTGCTGGCCGACCGCCTGGCCCACCACCCCACGCAGCGCTGGGGCAACGCGCGCGACACCCGCCTGAAGATCATGCGGCTGTGTGCATTGATCACGCTGCTGGCCACGCTGGTCATTCCCTTCGTGGCCGGCACACCCTGGCTGGCGGCGCCGGTGGCGTTTCTCTGGGGCGGCGCGGGTGGCAGCCTCTACACGCTGGCGATGATCGACATCGGCTCGCGCGAAGAGGGCATCACGCTGGTCAACAGCACCGCGGTGCTGGTGCTGTCGTACACGCTGGGCGGTGTGCTGGCGCCCGCGCTCGGCGCTGCCGCGTTGCAGTGGGCGCCCACGGTGGGCTTCCCGGCGCTGCTGCTGTCGGTGGCCGGGCTGGGCTGGTGGCTGTTGAGACGGGCGGCAACGTCCCCATCTGCGGGAACCCCACGGGTTTAAGCTGCTCCCAAGGGTGCGCCCCGTATTTCCCGCCCCGCGAAAGGACCCTGCCCATGGCCATCCCCTGGCTGCTCGCCCTCAAAGTGATCCCCTGGGGCGACGTGATCGAACACGCGCCCAAGGTGCTCAACGCCGCCCGCAAGCTGATGGACCGGCAGAAGTCGCCCGAGACAGCGCCCGTCACCGCCGCGCCCATGGACCTGGTGTCCGACACACCGCCCAGCCTGGGTGAGTTGCGCAACCGGGTGATCGAAGCGCGGCAATTGATCGATCAGCAGACGCAGACACAGACCCAGATGGCGCAGACCCTGGCCGAACTCGCCGAGCAGAACGCGCGCCTGGTGGCGGCCGTGGAGTTGCTGCGCGTGCGCACGCGCGTGTTCATGTTCGTCATCGCCGCGCTGGTGGTCGGCGTGGTGGTGCTGTTCGCGCGCTGATCAGCCCCGGTCGCTGGTCAGGTGGGCGTCACACCCCACACCCGCGGCAATCCACCGCCCAGCCAACCTCCGCAACACCGGTGCGGCCCAGCGCCAGCGCGGGCCCAGCACACCGGCGGCATCGGTGATGGCGCCGCAGCGGTAGACCGCCTGCTCGCCGTCCCAACGCAGCGCATCACACGCCCCGCTGCGCTTGCGTGAAATCACCTGCCCCAGCGGACAAGGCTCGGCCAGGCAGCACACGCCACAGCCATTGCACGGCGCGCCCAGCGCGGGCTGCGCCGGGGCGGACGGGTGGATGTGGATGACCTGGTGCTGCACCGGCGCAGCTTAACCCTCGGCCAGCGCCTGCCGGGCGCGCGCGGCGATGCTGGCGGCGTCCACCTGGAAGTAGGCGCGCAAGGCGGCGCGGGTGTCGCTGCGGCCGAAGCCGTCGGTGCCCAGCGTCGCGCAGGCGCGGCCGGGCGGCAGCCACGGGCGCACGCTGTCGGGCAGGGCACGCACATAGTCGCTGGCCATGACGATGGGGCCGCGCGTGCCGGCCAGCAGTTCGCCCAGGTAGGGCAGCTCTCCGGCGACGCAGGCCTGGCCGTTGCGCGCGAGTTCGCTCCAGCTGGTGATGCTGAGCACGTCGGCGCCGATGCCCTCGGCCGCCAGCGCCTCGGCGGCGCGAATCACCTCGCCCAGGATCGCGCCCGAGCCCAGCAGCGTGACGCGCGGGCCCTGCGCCGGGCCGTGGCTGGCGAAGCGGTAGCCGCCGCGCAGCACGCCGGCTTCGGCGCCCATGGGCAGGTCGGGCATGGCCACGTTCTCGTTCATGAGCGTCACGTAATAAAACACGTCTTTCTGCTCCACCAGCATCTCGCGCATGCCGGCGTCGATGATCACCGCGAGTTCGCCCGCGAACGCCGGGTCATACGCCTTGCAGTTGGGGATGGTCGCGGCCACCAGGTGGCTGCTGCCGTCCTGGTGCTGCAGGCCTTCACCGCCCAGGGTGGTGCGCCCGGATGTGGCGCCGAGCAGGAAGCCGCGCGAGCGCTGGTCGGCCGCGGCCCAAATCGCGTCGCCCACGCGCTGGAAGCCGAACATGGAGTAGTAGATGTAGAACGGCAGCATGGCCAGGCCGTGCACGCTGTAGCTGGTGGCCGCCGCCGTCCAGCTCGCCAGGGCGCCGGCTTCGCTGATGCCTTCTTCCAGAATCTGGCCGTCGAGTGCCTCGCGGTAGCTGAGCACCGAGCCGATGTCTTCGGGTGCGTAGCGCTGGCCCACGCTGCTGTAGATGCCGACCTGCTTGAACAGGTTGGCCATGCCGAAGGTGCGCGCCTCGTCGGCCACGATGGGCACCACGCGCGGGCCGAGTTGCGGGTCCTTGAGCAGGTTGCCCAGCATGCGCACGAAGGCCATGGTGGTGCTCATGACCTTGCCGTCGGCCTTGAGCGCAAAGGTGGCATAGGCGTCGAGGGCGGGCACCGGCACCACGGCGCACGCGGTCTCGCGGCGCGGCATCGGGCCGCCCAGCCGTTCGCGGTGCTCGCGCAGATAGCGCATCTCGGCGCTGTCCTCGGCCGGTTTGTAGAAGGCCATGCCACGCGCCTGCTCGTCGCTCAGCGGCAGGTTGAAGCGGTTGCGGTACTCGATGAGCTCGTCGCCGTCGAGCTTCTTCTGGCTGTGCGTGGTCATCTTGCCCTGCCCGGCGCTGCCCATGCCGTAACCCTTCTTGGTGTGGGCCAGGATCACGGTGGGCTGGCCCCGGTGGGCGGCAGCGGCTGCGTAGGCCGCGTGGATCTTCACCAGGTCGTGGCCGCCGCGCTTCAAGCGGTCGATCTGCTCATCCGTCATGCCTTGCGCCAGCGCGGCCAGCTCGGGGTTCTGGCCGAAGAAGTTGTCGCGGTTGAAGCGGCCGTCTTTCGCCGCGAAGGTCTGCATCTGGCCGTCCACCGTGTCGCCCAGGGCGCGGACCAGCGCGCCGTTGGTGTCGCGCGCGAACAGGCCGTCCCAGTCGCTGCCCCAGACCAGCTTGACCACGTTCCAGCCCGCACCGGCAAACAGGCGTTCGAGCTCGTCGATGATGCGGCCGTTGCCGCGCACCGGGCCGTCCAGGCGCTGCAGGTTGCAGTTGACGACCCACACCAGGTTGTCGAGCTTCTCGCGCGCGGCCAGGGTGAGTGCGCTCATGCTCTCGGGCTCGTCCATCTCGCCGTCGCCGAACACGCCCCAGACCTTGCGGTGCGCCGTGTCCAGCAGGCCGCGGTGGCCCAGGTAGTGCATGAAGCGTGCGTGGTAGATCGAGCTGATCGGGCCGATGCCCATGGAGCCGGTGGGGAACTGCCAGAAGTCGGGCATGAGCCAGGGGTGCGGGTAGCTGGAGAGGCCACGCGCACCGGCCGCCGGCGCGGTGATTTCCTGGCGGTAGTGCAGCAGGTCGGCCTCGCCCAGGCGGCCTTCGAGGAAGGCACGGGCGTACACGCCAGGCGCGCTGTGCGGCTGGAAGAACACCAGGTCGCCATCGCGCCCCGCGCGGAAAAAGTGGTTGAAGCCGGTCTCGAACAGGTCGGCGGCGCTGGCGTAGCTGGCGATGTGGCCACCGAGTTCGCCGTAGGCCTGGTTGGCCCGCGCCACCATGGCCAGCGCGTTCCAGCGCATCAACGACGCCAGGCGCTCCTCGACCGCAAGATCGCCCGGAAACACCGGCTGGTCGTCGGCCGCGATGGTGTTCAGGTAGGGCGTGTTGCGCTCGGGCTGCCAGCCCACGCGCTGCGTGCCGGCCAGGCGCGCGAGTTCGTCGAGCATCTGGCGCGCGCGTTGCGGGCCCTGGCTTTGCAACAAGGCCAGGAAGGCCTCGCGCCATTCGGCGGTTTCGTGGGGGTCGGGATCGTGGTCGGTGTCGGGGCGGGCATTCATGCGCCCACTGTAGCGGCGACGCGCCGGCATGTGCTGCCAAACAACTGCCCACACCAACACTTGGCAGCACAATCTGCCGCATTCTCATCAACTTTCAAAACAACAGGCCATGGATCAGATCGACCGACGCATTCTTGAAGAACTGCAACACGACGGCTCCTTGTCCAACGTGGCGTTGGCCCGGCGCGTGGGTCTGTCCCCCTCGCCGTGTCTGGCACGGGTCAAGGCGCTGGAGGCGTCGGGCCTGATCCGCCAGTACGTGGCGCTGGCCGACGCCACGCGGCTGGGCCTGGGGCTGAACGTCTTCATCAACATCAGCCTGAAAACCCAGCGCAAGGAGGCGCTGGCGCGCTTCGAGGAGCGCATCGCCGACCACGACGAGGTGATGGAGTGTTACCTCATGACCGGTGACTCGGACTACCTGATCCGCGTGGTGGTGGCCGACATGGCGGCGCTGGAGCGCTTCATCCTGGACCGGCTGGCGCCCATTCCCGAGGTGGAGAAGATCCGCTCCAGCTTCACGCTCAAGCAGGTGCGTTACAAGACCGCGCTGCCGCTGCCGCGCGGCTGAGGTTCACACCCGCGCCAGCACCGGCCCCAGCACCCGCCCGGTGTGCGTGTCCAGCCGCACCACCTCGTCGGGCGGTGCCGCCGCCACGATGAGGCCACCGCCACCCCCGCCCTCGGGGCCGAGGTCGATGATCCAGTCGGCTTCGGCCATCACGTCCAGATCGTGCTCGATCACCACCACGCTGTGGCCGCCGTCCACCAGGCGGTGCAGCACGCGGATGAGTTTTTCCACGTCGGCCATGTGCAGGCCGACCGTGGGTTCGTCCAGTACATACAGCGTGTGCGGTGGCTTCTGGCCGCGGCGCGTGATGTCGTCGCGCACCTTGCTGAGCTCGGTCACGAGCTTGATGCGCTGCGCCTCGCCGCCACTGAGCGTGGGGCTGGGCTGGCCCAGCGTGAGGTAACCCAGGCCCACGTCTTTGAGCAACTGCAGCGGGTGGCCGATGCTGGGCATGGCAGCGAAGAAATCAACCGCCTCGTCCACCTCCATCTGCAGCACGTCGCCGATGCTCTTGCCCTTCCAGGTCACAGCCAGCGTCTCGGGATTGAAACGCGCACCGTGGCAGACCTCGCACGGCACCTTCACGTCGGGCAAAAAGCTCATCTCGATGGTGCGCATGCCCTGGCCTTCGCAGCCCGGGCAGCGGCCTTCGCCGGTGTTGAAGCTGAAGCGGCCCGGGCCGTAGCCGCGCGCCTTGGCTTCGAGCGTGTCGGCGTACAGCTTGCGCACCGTGTCCCAGAAGCCGATGTAGGTGGCCGGGCAGGATCGCGGTGTTTTGCCGATCGGTGTCTGGTCGACTTCGAGCACGCGGTCCACGGTCTCGAAGCCGCTCACGCTGGCGCAGCCCGACCACGCCGGGTACTGGCCCTTGTCCATCGCGTCGCGGCCGGCCTTGGTGCTGCGCTGGGCCACGGCGGCGGCCACGTTGGTCAGCAACACGTCGCGCGCCAGTGTGGATTTGCCGGAGCCGGAGACGCCGGTGATGACGACCAGACGCTGCAGGGGCACGGCGGCGTCGAGCTGGTTGAGGTTGTGGAGTTGGGCGCGGTGGACGTGGAGCCACGGGGGACCCTCACCCCCGCCCTCTCCCGCCAGCGGGAGAGGGAGCAAAACAGCCCTTCGCGCCTGCAACGGATGCTTCATCGCATGCAGCAGATACCGACCGGTCACCGAGTCGGGGTTGGCTGAGAGGTCGTCCACCGAGCCCTGCGCCACCACACGCCCACCGCGTTTGCCCGCGCTCGGGCCGATGTCGATGATGTGATCGGCGCGGCGGATGGTGTCTTCGTCGTGCTCCACCACCACCAGCGTGTTGCCCATGTCGCCGAGCTTGTGCAGCGCGTTGAGCAATATCGCGTTGTCGCGCGCGTGCAGGCCGATGGTGGGCTCGTCGAGCACGTAACACACGCCCTGCAGGTTGCTGCCGAGTTGCGCGGCCAGGCGGATGCGCTGCGCCTCGCCACCGCTGAGCGTGGGCGCGCCCCGGTCCAGCGTGAGGTAGTTCAGACCCACCTCTTCCAGAAACGCCAGGCGGCTTTCGATTTCGGGCAGGAGGTCGCGTGCGATGCCGGTTTCGCGGACGCTCATCACAAAACCCCGTTCGGGCTGAGCTTGTCGAAGCCCCTTCGTGCTTGGATGCCCTTCGACAGGCTCAGGGCGAACGGCATTGTTGATCAACCCCTGCACCCATTGCCTCACCTCACGCACCGACAAGCGCGCCACGTCGGTGATGCCCACCGCGCTGAACTTCACCGCCCGGGCCTGGGCGTTCAGGCGGGTGCCTTCGCAACCCGGGCAGACCTCGTCCACCAGGTCTTCCACCTCGGGCTCGGCAAAGCTCTGTTCGCGCCCGCGTTCCTTGTCGTCGCGCACCGAATCGTCAAGCACGCTGCGCTGGTCGCGCGAGAGTTTGAGGCCCGTGCCCACGCAGTCGGGGCACCAGCCGTGTTTGCTGTTGTACGAAAACAGGCGCGGGTCGAGTTCGGGGTAGCTGGTGGCGCAGACCGGGCAGGCGCGGGTGGTGGAAAACACCTCCAGCTGGCCCAGCTCGCGCGTCGACGTGCCCTCTTCCAGCGCCCGCGCCAGGCCGTCGAGCGGGTGCAGCACGTGCACCACGCCCTTGCCGATCTCCAGCGCCTTGGTGAGCTGGCTGCGCAACGTGGCCTCCTGGTCGGCGCTCACCACGAAGTCGGCCACCGGCAGCTCGATGGTGTGCTCCTTGAAGCGGTCGATGCGCGGGAAACCGGTGGTGGGCAAAAACTCGCCGTCCACGCGCAGGTGCGTGTGGCCGCGCGGGCGCGCCCAGTCGGCCAGCTCGGTGTAGACGCCCTTGCGGTTCACCACCAGCGGCGCGAGCAGGCCGATGTGTTGGCCCGCGTAGCGCTTGAGAATGGCCGCGGCAATGCTGTCGGCGCTCTGCGGCATCACCGCCGCGCCGTCGTGCACGCAGTGCTGCGTGCCCAGCTTCACATAGAGCAGGCGCAGGAAATGCCAGACTTCGGTGGTGGTGCCCACCGTGCTTTTGCGCCCGCCGCGCGAGAGCCGCTGCTCGATCGCCACCGTGGGCGGGATGCCGTAGACCGCGTCCACCTCGGGCCGGCCCGCGGGCTGCACGATGCTGCGCGCGTAGGCGTTCAGGCTCTCCAGGTAGCGGCGCTGGCCTTCGTTGAACAGGATGTCGAAAGCCAGCGTGGACTTGCCCGAGCCGCTCACGCCGGAGATCACGTTGAACTGGCCGCGCGGGATGTTCACGCTCAGGTTCTTGAGGTTGTGTTCCTTGGCGTTGACGATGCGGATGCAGTTCGCTCCCTCTCCCGCTGGGGGAGGCTTGGCCTGTCCTGAGCTTGTCGAAGGGGGGTGGGGGCGCGCGGCGGCCAATCCCCGCGTGCGTGCCCCAACCCCCGCCCTCCCCCAGGAGGGGAGGGAGTCAGAGACCGCGTGCACCTCGCCCATGGACAGCGCGTACTCGCGCAGCGCCTTGGCCGTGTGGCTGCTCGCGTGTTCGCGCACCTGCTCGGGCGGGCCTTCGGCCACCACGAGTCCACCCGCGTCACCGCCCTCGGGGCCGAGGTCGATCAGCCAGTCGGCCGAGCGGATCACGTCGAGGTTGTGCTCGATCACCACCAGCGAATGACCAGCGTCGAGCAACTTGCGCAAGCTGCGCATGAGCTTGGCGATGTCGTCGAAGTGCAGGCCGGTGGTGGGCTCGTCGAACAGGAACAGCGTGCCTTTGCGCGAGAGCGGCTGGCGGCTGGCGCTGGCGCTCTTGGACGCCTCGGCCAGGAAACCCGCGAGCTTGAGGCGCTGGGCTTCGCCGCCCGAGAGCGTGGGCACGGGCTGGCCGAGCTTCACGTATTCGAGGCCCACGTCGACGATGGGTTGCAGCACGCGGATGACTTCCCGGTCGGCCTTGAAGAGCTCGGCGGCTTCACTCACCGTGAGGTCGAGCACGTCGGCCACGTTCAAAACCACCGTTCGGGCTGAGCCTGTCGAAGTCCCCGCCAACACCTGGGTGAGCCCTTCGACAAGCTCAGGGCGAACGGGGAGGTGTGCGGGCCAAAGTCGTTCGATCTTCACCTCCAGAATCTCCGGCCGGTACCGCTTGCCGTCGCAGTCCGGGCAGCGCAAATAGACGTCGCTCAGGAACTGCATCTCCACGTGCTCGAAGCCCGAGCCGCCGCAGGTGGGGCAGCGCCCGTCGCCGCTGTTGAAGCTGAACTTGGCGGGCGTGTAGCTGCGCTGGCGCGAGAGCGGTGCGTCGGCGAACAGCGCGCGGATGGCGTCCCACGCACCCACGTAACTCACCGGGTTGGAGCGCGCGGTCTTGCCGATGGGCGACTGGTCGACGAAGACGACCTCACCGAGTTGCTCGGCGCCCAGGAGCCGGTCGTGTGCGCCGGGTGTGTCGGTGGATTTGCCGAAGTGGCGCAACAGCGCGGGGGCCAACACATCTTGAATCAGGCTCGACTTGCCCGAACCCGACACGCCGGTGACCACCACCAGGCGCTGCAGCGGGAACTCGACCGACACGTCCTGCAGGTTGTGCTCGCGAGCGCCTTCCAGGATCAGGCGCGGCGTGCTGTCGGTCACCGCGCGCTTGAAGCCCATGCCGATGGTCTTGCGCGCGCCGAGGTACGCGCCGGTCAGCGTGTCCGCGCTGCGAATCGCCTCGGGCGTGCCGTCGAACACGATCTGCCCGCCGCGCTCACCCGGGCCGGGGCCCATGTCGATCAGGCGGTCGGCGGCCAGCATCACGGCCGGGTCGTGCTCCACCACCACCAGCGTGTTGCCGGCGTCGCGCAGGCGCAGCATGGCGTCGTTGATGCGGGCCATGTCGCGCGGGTGCAGGCCGATACTGGGCTCGTCGAGCACGAACAGCGTGTTCACCAGCGACGTGCCCAGGGCCGTGGTGAGGTTGATGCGCTGCACCTCGCCGCCGCTGAGCGTGCGGCTCTGGCGGTCGAGCGTGAGGTAGCCGATGCCAACCTCGCAGAGGTAGCGGATGCGGGTGTTGATTTCGTCCAGGAGGAGTTTGAGGGCTTGGCGCTGGCCCTCACCCCGGCCCTCTCCCGCGAGCGGGAGAGGGAGTGACTCCCCCTCGTTGCCGGAGCTGCGTGTCTTGCCCCCTCTCCCGCTCGCGGGAGAGGCTTGGCCTGCCCTGAGCTTGTCGAAGGGGGGTGAGGGCTCCAGGCTCGCAAAAAACACCCGCAACCGGTCCAGCGGCAACAACATCAAATCGTGCAGGCACAGCCCCGGCAAAGCCTCCACCTGCGCACGGCTCCACTTCACGCCTTTCGGCAAATAGCGCTTCGCCACGGGCAACACCGCATCCGCCTGCACCTTCGTGCCCAGCCGCCAGAGCAGGCTGTCCGTCTTCAAACGCGCACCGCCGCAACTCGGGCATTCGGTGTAGCTCCGGTACTTGGACAAGAGCACACGGATGTGCATCTTGTAGGCCTTGCTCTCCAGGTATTCAAAGAAGCGGTCCACGCCGTACCAGTGCTGGTTCCACTTGCCGTTCCACTGCGGCGAGCCCGCCCGCACCCAGTGTTTCTGCTCGTCGGTGAGCTTGGCCCAGGGCGTGTCGCGCGGGATGCCCGCCGCCTCGGCGTGCCGCATCATGTCGTCCTGCGCCTCTTTCCAGGCCGGCGTCTGGAACACCTTGATCGCACCGGCACGCAGCGTGAGCTTGTCGTTCGGGATCACCAGCCCGTAGTCCACCCCGATCACCCGCCCGAACCCCCGGCAGGCCTCGCAGGCCCCCACCGCCGAGTTGAACGAAAACATCGACGGCGTCGGTTCGCTGTAGCGGATGTCGCTCTCGGGGCAATGCAGGCCGGTCGAAAAACGCCAAATGTCAGCCGCCCCCACGCTCCCCGCTACGCGTGGTTCGCTGCCCCCCGAGGGGGCTGCCCCGGCTTGGGGCGGCCCGGCGCCGGGACCCGGCTCGGCTCCCAATTGGGGGTCAGATTCCAATTTCAGGGCATACACCATGAGCTTGCCGCCACCGCGCTTCAGGCCCACCTCGATGGCCTCCATCACCCGCGCGGGTTCGGTGGTGCCGATGCGGAAGCGGTCGGCCACCACGTCGAGCACCTTGATGGCTTCCATGGGCGCGGCCTTGGCCTTGCCTTTGGTCTTGGCTTTCTCATCCACAGCGGGTGCGGCGCGGTGCACGATGCGCTCGGCCTGCACGCGCGTGTAGCCACTGGCGGAAAGCCACTGTTCGATTTCCTCGGGCGTGGTGCTGGCGGGCAGCTCCACCGGGAAGGTGACCACGAGTCGCGGGTCACCCTGTGCCGCGGCGCGCGCACTCAGTTCCGCGTAGATCGACTCCGGCGAGTCGTGCCGCACCAGCGCCGCGGTGTCGCGGTCGAACAGCTCGGCGCCTCGTGCAAACAACAGTTTGAGGTGGTCGTTGAGCTCGGTCATGGTGCCGACCGTGGAGCGTGAGCTGCGCACCGGGTTGGTCTGGTCGATCGCAATGGCCGGCGGCACACCTTCCACGCGGTCCACCGCGGGTTTGTCCATGCGGTCGAGGAACTGGCGCGCGTAGGCGCTGAAGGTTTCCACGTACCGGCGCTGGCCTTCGGCAAACAAGGTGTCGAACACCAGGCTCGATTTGCCCGATCCGCTGGGCCCGGTGACCACCGTGAGCTCGCCGGTGCGGATGTCCAGGTCGATGTTTTTCAGGTTGTGCTGGCGCGCACCGCGAATGCGGATCAGGCCGGTGCCCCCTTCCGTCGGGCGGTCGCGTGCTCCGCCGTCGGACGCAGGTTGAATCGCGCCCGCAGGCAGCTCGTCGGGCAAAAAGGCATCGGACATGCAGGGGCTCCAGAGGGGGACGCAAAGATTCTACGGAGCCATGTGACATACCCCCTGCGGTGTACGTCATAACCACAATTTCCGACCCGCGCCGCCTGCCTAGACTGAGCCCACCTCTTGAGACAAGCCCCATGAAAAACAACACCACATCCTCGCCCAGGAACCTCGCCACCCTCGCCCTTGCAGGCCTCATCACCTTCGCCCTGCCCGCCTGGTCACAGTTGCGCATCGGCAACCCCTCGGGCATCACCGGTTCGGTGGCGGCCGGTGTCAAGGAAAACATCGACGGCGCCCAGCTGTACTTCGACGCGGTGAACGCGCGCGGCGGCGTCAACGGCCAGAAGATCGAACTGGTCTCGGTGGACGACAAATTCGATCCCAAGGTGACGGTGGAGGTCTCGCGCCAGCTGATCACCGAACAGAAGGTGCTGGCCCTGTTTCTGAACCGCGGCACGCCGCATTCGCAAGCCCTGCTGCCCATGCTGGCCGAGTTCAAAGTGCCGCTGGTGGGGCCAAGCACCGGCGCCATGGTGCTGCACGAACCGGTGAACCCCTGGGTGTTCAATGTGCGCGCCACCTACCAGCGCGAAGCCGCCAAGGCCATCGAACACCTGGCCAGCATCGGCATCACGCGCATCGCGCTGCTGGAGACCGACGACTCCTTCGGCGCCGACTCCGCCGCCGGCGCGCTCAAGGGTTTTGCCTCCGTGAAACAAACGCCGGTGCTGCAGGAAAAGTTTCCGCGCGACAAGCCCGACTTCACCGAGCTCGCAGCCCGCGTGGCCAAGAGCAACGCCCAGGCCGTCATGGTCATCGGCTCGGCCGGCAACGCCGCCAACGGCATGAAGGCGATCCGGGCGGCGGGCTCGCGGGCGCAGCTGGTCACGCTGTCCAACAACGCCTCGGATGGTTTCATCAAGCTGCTGGGCGAACACGCGCGCGGCGTGATCGTCACCCAGGTGTTTCCCAACGAACGCTCGGTGGCCTACCCGCTGATCAAGGAAGCGCAGGACCTGGCCAAGGCCAAGGGCCTCGCCGGTGTGTCGCCCGCCATGATGGAAGGCTTTGCCGCAGCCAAGGTGGTCACCGAAGGCCTGCGCCGCGCCGGCCCCAACCCGACGCCGGTGGCGCTGCGCGACGCGCTGGAAGGTTTGCGCAACCACGACATCGGCGGACTGCAGATCAGCTACAGCGCCACCGACCACACCGGTCTGGACTTCTCGGACCTCTCGATCGTGAACGCCTCAGGCAAGTTCATGCGCTGAGGTCAGGATTTCACGATCAGCACCGGCACCTTGGCGTGGGTCAGCACCTTCTGCGCCACGCTGCCCAGGATGAGCGCCTTCACGCCCTGGCGCCCGTGTGAGCCCATCACGATCAGGTCGCAGCCTTCGGCGTCGGCCGTTTCGATGATCCCTTCGTAGACCACGTTGCGCTCGATGGTGTCGCCCGCGAACGGCACACCCTCGGCCGCGCAGGCCATGCGCGCGGCGTCCAGCGCCACGCCGGCCGCGGCTTTGGTTTCGGTCAGGTAGGCCTGCAGGCCGATGGCCGACGCGTCGCCGATGCCGATGTAGGGGAACGGGTCGATCACGTACACCCCCACGACTTGTGCGCCCTGGCTCTTGGCCAGGCCCACGGCCGCTCGGGTGGCGAACGCACTGAGGTCGGAGCCGTCGGTGGGCAGCAGGATTTTCTTGAACATGGTCGCTCTCCTCGAAGGGGTGGATGAACCGGGCCGCACCGTGCGGCACCGCTTCATCGTAGGAGAGCCCCGGCGCAACCGGCTTGCGTCAGATCAAACCGGCGTCGGTTCGCTCGCAGGCACGGCGGGCCGCACGTCCACCGCACAGTACTTCAGTTCGGCGATCTTGCCCACCGGGTCCAGCGCCGGGTTGGTGAGCAGGTTGGCCGCGGCTTCCGCGTAGGCAAACGGGATGAAGGCGGTGTCCAGCGGCATCGCGTCGTCCAGCCGCACGGGCAGCGCCACGGCGCCGCGGCGCGAACGCACCTGAGCCACAGCACCCGCCTGCAGCCCCAGCCGCTGCGCGGTGGTGGTGTGCAGGCTCACCACCGGGCCGGGCTCCAGCGCGTCGAGCACACCGCTGCGCCGCGTCATGCTGCCGGTGTGCCAGTGCTCCAGCTGGCGCCCGGTGATGAGCACCATGGGGAACGACGCATCGGGCACCTCGGCTGGCGGCGTGACGTTGGCTCCCACCAGCGTGGCGCGCCCGCTCATCGTGGGAAACCCGTCGGTGAACACCACCGGGTGGCCGGGATCGTCTTCGCTGCTCACCGGGTAGGTCACCGCGCCTTCGCGCTGCAACCGCGCCCATGACAGGCCGGCGATGCTGGGCATCATGGCGCGCATCTCTTCAAACACGGCACCGATGCCGCTGGCCGCATCCGGCGTCGCCGTGCCGTCGGCGGCCACGCCGTAAGTCCAGCCCAGCCCAAGCCGGCGGGCCAGCTGTTCGGTGATCCACGCGTCGGCCATGGCCTCACCCGGCGCGCGCACGGCCTGGCGGCCGAGCTGCACGCAGCGGTCGGTGTTGGTCACGCTGCCGGTCTTTTCGGGCCAGGCGGTGGCGGGCAGCACCACGTCGGCCAGGCTCGCGGTCTCGGTCAGAAAGATGTCCTGCACCACCAGGTGGTCCAGCCCGGCGAGCGCTTCGCGCGCGTGGGTGGCGTCGGGGTCGCTCATGGCCGGGTTCTCGCCCTGGATCAGCATGGCGCGGATCTCGCGGCGGTGGGCCGCGTCGATGATCTCCACCACGGTGAGACCCGCCTCGCTGCCCAGCGTGCCGGGAGCCAGGTTCCACAGGCGCTCGGCCTTCGCGCGGGTGTGCGGGTCGCTCACCTTCTGGTAGTCGGGCAGCACCATGGGGATCAGCCCGGCGTCGCTCGCCCCCTGCACGTTGTTTTGCCCGCGCAGCGGGTGCAGCCCGGTGCCGGGGCGGCCGATCTGGCCGGTGATGAGCGAGAGCGCGATCAGGCAGCGCGCGTTGTCGGTGCCGTGCGTGTGCTGGCTGATGCCCATGCCCCACAAGATCATGGCGTTCTTCGCCGTGGCGTAGGCGCGCGCCACCTCGCGCAGCGTGGCCGCGTCAATGCCGCAGACCGGCGCCATGGCCTCGGGCGAAAAGTCGGTCAGGTGTTGTTTCAGCTGCGCGAAGTCGAGCGTGTGGGCTTCGATGTAGGCCGGGTCGGTGAGGCCTTCGAACACGATGGTGTGCAAGAGCGCATTGAGCAGGGCCACGTCGGTGCCCGGCTGGAAGCCCAGGTGTTTCCAGCTGTGGCGCGCGAGTTCGGTGCGGCGCGGATCGGCCAGCACGAGCTTCATGCCGTTGTTCTTCACCGCGTTCTTGATCCAGGTCGCGCCCACCGGGTGGTTCTGCGCCGGGTTGGCGCCGATCAACAACACGAAGTCGGCGTGCTGCACGTCGCGCAGCGGGTTGGTGACCACGGCCGAACCCAGGCCTTCCATGAGCGCGGCCACACTCGATGCGTGGCACAGGCGCGTGCAGTGGTCCACGTTGTGCGTGCCGAACGCGGTGCGGATCAGCTTCTGGAACAGGTAGGCCTCTTCGTTCGTGCCCTTGGCCGAACCGAAGCCGGCCACCGGGCCCTGGCGCCCGCGCGCGGTGGTGCTGGCCATCACCAGCTTGAAGCCGTTGGCGGCCACGTCCAGCGCTTCGTCCCAGCTGGCTTCGCGGAAGAGTTCGCGCCAGTTGCGGCGCATCACCGACTCCGGGTCTTTCGGCGCATCGGCGCGGCGGATCAGCGGGCGCGTGAGCCGCTCGGGGCTGTGGGCGTAGTCGAAACCGAAGCGGCCCTTGACGCACAGGCGGCCTTCGTTGGCCGGGCCATTGATGCCCTCGACGTGTTCGATCTTGTCGTCCGTCACGTGGTAGGTGAGTTGGCAGCCCACACCGCAGAACGGGCAAACCGAATCCACCTGCTTGTCCGAAACCTTGGCGTACGCGCCGTTGGCCGGCGCAATCGCGCCCGTGGGGCAGGCCTGCACACATTCCCCGCAGGCCACGCAGGTGCTCGCACCCATGGGGTCGTTCTGGTCGAACACGATCTGCGCGTGGCCACCCCGAAACGCCAGACCCAGCACGTCGTTGCCCTGCGTCTCGCGGCAGGCGCGGATGCAGCGCGTGCACTGGATGCAGGCGTCGAGGTTGACGGTCATGGCGGGGTGCGAGGTGTCCATGCCCCACCGTTCGGGCTGAGCGGATACCCGTTCGCCCTGAGCCGATACCCGTTCGCCCTGAGCTTGTCGAAGGGCCTCCATGGGTGGTACACGCTGGGCTTCGACAGGCTCAGCCCGAACGGTAGAGGGGAACTCAGGGCGAACGGGATAGTGGGTGCGCAAGGGAAAACGCCCTGTTTGCGCACCCGCAACTTGCGCCCAGTGCGCCAGCTCGCTGTCGTGTTTGAGCGCAGCCGTGTCGGGTGCGTCCGACAGCAACAACTCCAGCACCATCTTCTGCGCAGCGGCCGCGCGCGGGCTGTCGGTGGTGACCACCATGCCGGGCGTGGGAGAGCGGCAGCACGACGGCGCGAGCACGCGCTCGCCCTCGATCTCCACCACACAAGCGCGGCAATTGCCGGGGCTGCGCAGGCCGTCCTTGTGGCACAGGTGGGGCACTTCAACGCCGGCGCGCTGTGCGGCTTTCAGCAGGGTCTCGCCCGGTGCGGCTTCCACCGCGCGGCCGTTGAGGGTGAATGCGATCGGGGCCGCGTGCCGCGGCAGGTCGTTCGTCTTCATGCGCCCACCTCGTGAGGAAAGAACCGCAGCACGCTGTCCACCGGGTTCGGCGCGGCCTGGCCCAGGCCGCAGATGCTGGCGTCACGCATCACCTGCGAGAGCTGGGCCAGCAGGGCTGCGTCCCACACCGGCGCCTGAATCAGTTCCACCGCCTTGGTGGTGCCGGCGCGGCAGGGCGTGCACTGGCCACACGATTCGTGTTCGAAGAAGCGCATGAGGTTGAGCGCCGCGTCGCGTGCTTTGTCGTGCTGGCCCAGCACCACCACCGCCATGGAGCCGACAAAAGCACCGTGTTCGGCGAGCGTGTCGAAGTCCAGCGGCACATCGGCCAGCGCCGCCGGCAGGATGCCGCCCGATGCGCCACCGGGAAGGTAGGCGTACAGCGTGTGACCCTCGGCCATGCCGCCGGCGTGTTCGTCAATGAGTTCGCGCAGCGTGATGCCGGCGGGCGCGAGATACACACCCGGCTGCTTCACGCGGCCCGACACCGAGAAACGCCGCAAGCCGTTGCGCCCGGCGCGGCCGTGTGTGGTCAGCCACGCGCCGCCGTGCGCCAGGATCTCCGGCAACCACCACAGGGTTTCGGGGTTGTGCGCCAGCGTGGGCCGGCCGAACACGCCGTGCAGCGCGACGATGGGCGGCTTCAGACGCGGCAGTCCGCGCTTGCCCTCCACCGATTCGATGAGCGCAGACTCTTCGCCGCAGATGTAGGCACCCGCGCCGCGCCGCAGTTCGATGACGGGCGGCGTGTAGCCGGGGTATTGCGTGGTCAGCGATTGCAGACGCACGTGCAAGGTGTCGAGCTCCCGCTGCAGCAGCACACGCGCGTCGTGGTACTCGTCGCGAAGGTACAGCCACACGTGGTCGATGCCGACCACCTGCGCGGCGATCAGCAGGCCTTCGAGCACCTGCGGTGCACCGGCCTGCGCGCTGGTGAGCACATGGCCGTCCTTGAAGGTGCCGACCTCACCCTCGTCGATGTTCACCACCATGTGACGCGGGCCGGGCTGTGCGCGCACCGTTTCCCACTTGCGCCAGGCCGGAAAACCCGCGCCACCCAGGCCACGCAGGTTGGAGGCCTTGAGTTCGACCAGCACCTGCTCGGCGCCGAGTTCGCCCGAGAGCAGGCGTTGCAACTGCGTGAGTTCAGACGCCTCGGGCACCGGCAGGTCGCGCGGGCCGGTGTCGTCGCTGGCCAGCAAGGCCTGCACCGCATCCACCGTGGCGTGCGGCAACTGGCGCTGCCCCACACAAGCGGCCGGCGCGCGGTGGCATTGGCCGATGCAGGGTGCGGTCTGCACGCGAACGGATGTGTCGTGCGCCAGGGCGGCTTGCAGATCGCTCATCAAGGTCGCGCTGCCGGCCATGGTGCAAGAGAGGCTGTCGCACACGCGCACCACGGTGGCGGGCACGGCCGCGTCGTCGTCCACGATCTCGAAGTGGTGGTAGAAGCTCGCGACCTCGAACACCTCGACTTGGCTGAGCTTGAGGTGTTCGGCCAGTGCGGCCAGGTGGCCGTGGCGCAAGGCGCCCTCGCCGTCTTGCAGGCGGTGCAGGTGTTCGATCAACAGGTCGGCGCGCGGCGCCAGGCCGGCGCACAAAACCGCTACGCGCTCGCGCGCCTGCGGCGAGGTCTGGCGACCCTTGGGGGTGTGGCGCGGCGGGCCGCGGCGCACGGCTTCCACGGGGCGGATGGGGATCACGGTGGTCATCGGCGCAGCCTAGCACCGCCACCGGGTTTTAATATGTTCTTCTTTGCATAAACCCGGACGCTCCGCCATGCTGCGCATCACCCTGCAACCCCAATGGCACATCAGCCAGGACGACGGCCCCGCGCTGGACGCCAACACCTTGCTGCAGCTGCTCGCCGCCGTGCAGGCCTCGGGCAGCATCTCACAGGCGGGCCGCGAACTGGGGCTCTCGTACCGCCACGCCTGGGGCCTGCTGCAGCAGGCCGAAGCACTGTTTGGCCAGCCGCTGCTGGTGCGCGGACGGGGGCGTGGGTCGGCGCTCACCGAGCTGGGCGACAAACTCATCTGGGCCGACGCGCGCATCGGCGCGCGCCTGCAGCCGCTGCTGGAATCGCTGGCCTCGGAGCTCGAAGGTGAACTCGGGCGCGTGCAACGCAAGCAGCGCGCGGTGCCACGCCTGCACGCCAGCCACGGGTTTGCCGTGGCCGCGTTGCGCGAACAACTGGCCGCGCGCCAGGTGCCGGTGGAACTGCGTTACCGCAACAGCCTGGAAGCCGTGGCCGCGCTCGCGCAGGGCGACTGCGAACTGGCAGGTTTTCATGTGCCCCTGGGCGAATTTCAGGCCGCCGCCGCGCAGCGCTATCTGCAATGGCTCAAACGCGACCAGCACCAGTTGGTGCACCTGGCGGTGCGCACGCAGGGCCTGTTTTGCGCGCCGGGCAACCCAAAGGGCATTCAAGGCCTCGCCGACCTCACCCGGCGCGAGCTGCGCTTCGTCAACCGGCCCGAGGGCTCGGGCACCCGCGTGCTGACCGACCTGCTGCTGCAGCGCCACGGCATCGATGCGCGAGCCGTGACCGGCTTTGACAACACCGAGCTGACCCACGCCGGTGTGGCCGCCTATGTGGCCAGCGGCATGGCCGATGTGGGCATCGGCGTGCAAACCGCCGCACACCGCTTCGGCCTGCATTTCATCCCGCTGCTGAAAGAGCGTTACTTCTTCGCCCTGCCGCCCGACGCCATGGAACGCGCGGAACTGCGCCCCGTGCTCACCGTGCTGCGTTCACCGGCGTTTCGCTCGCGCGTGGCGGCATTGCAAGGCTACGAGGCTGCGAGCACCGGGCAGGTGATGGCGGTGAGCGAAACCTTTCAGGTAACTTGAAGCCCCACGCTCCGCCGCTGCACGGGTCGCCGCCCCCGGGGGGTTGCGCCAGCCTTGGGAGCGGCCCGGCGGCTGGCCCTAACGTCGCCGCACGCCCACCGGGCGGTCGGCCGCAGCCGCCCACTGGGTCTCGAACCAGGCATCGCCATCGAGGTAAGCGCGCAGCATGGGCAGGGCATCCAACCCCCAGAACACGCGGCCTTCAACCACCATGGCCGGCACACCAAACAGGCCCAGCGCGAGCGCCTCGTCGGTGTTGGCGCGCAGGCGCTGTTTCACCACCTCACCCTCGGGCGGGCTCCAGGGCCTGCCGCGTTGGGCCATGTGGTCTTGCAGACGGGCTTGCAGCCCGGCCAGGCGCGCCGGGTCGGTGGCGTCCAGACCGCCGTGCCACACGTGGTGGAACAGCTGTTCGGTGACAAAGCGGTTGGTGTCGCCCGGCGCGTCATCGGTGGCGCAGGCCAGGCCCAGGCGCAGCAGGGGCAGCGGGTTGAACGGGTGGGCTGCGGGCAGATCGAGCCGCACACCGTGCTGGTGCGCGAGCCAGCTCACCTGGCGGTAGGTCCAGTCGCGCTTGGCGGGAATTTCGGCCGGGCCGAGTTGGCCATGCGCCTTGAGCAGCGCGCCAAACAGCACCGGCTTGTAGCGCACGGCCACGCTGTGGCCCATGAGCGCTTCGGGCAACCGCTCGAACGCCAGATGCGCGTAGGGCGAGATCGGGTCGTAATGAAAGCCGATCTCGCGCAAGGTGGTGGTCATGGTGCGGCCACCGGCACCTGCCGGGCTTCGATCAGTTGCCACACCACGAGCTTGTCGGCATCGGCCATGCGGCTCCACTGCGAGATTTCGGGAATCGTGCGAAAGCAGCCCTTGCAGGCAAATCGTGCTTCGTCCATCTCGCAGACCGAGATGCAGGGCGAAGGCACGCCGGGCGCGATGCCGGCCTTGGCGCGGGCGGCCTGGAGCGTGACGGGAGGGCGGGTGGGCAATGGCATGGGAACTGGTGTTTCAGACCACGGTGACGTCGTGCACAGGCGCGCCGGTCAAGGTCTGGAGTTGTTGGGGCGTGATGGGAAACACGGCGTGCGGATGGCCCGCAGCGGCCCACACCGTTTCAAAGCGGAACAGCTGCGCGTCGATCAGGGTGACCACGGGGGTCGCGTGCGCCAATGGAGACACACCACCGATGGAAAAGCCGGTGGCACTCTTGACGAAGTCGGCATCGGCACGGCCCAGCTTGCCGCCCTCGGCGCAGACGATGGCCTGCACCTTCTTCTCGTCCACACGCAGGTCGCCCGAGGTGACGACCAGCACCGCGACCTCATCGGTCTTGCGGCGGAAAACGATGCTCTTGGCGATCTGGCCCAGCGCCACACCCAGCGCATCGGCGGCTTGTTGCGCGGTGCGCGCGGCGTCTTCGAGCATGCGGGGGGTGTGCGGGTGGCCGAGCGCACGCAAGTGATCGGTCACGCGTTGAACGGCCGGGGTGGTGGAGGTGGAAACATCGCTCATGACCCCGATGGTATCGACCCTCGAAGGAGGCTGCTCTCATAGGCTCGCGAAGCGATGGTTGACGCATGGGCAGGCGGACAAACTGCCCCATCCGCCAACCCCCCAAAGGAACCCCATGTACGGTCAACTGGACTACAAACCCGAACACGTCGAAGCCCCCTGGACCGTCAGCTATTTCCTGTGCCGGGATCTTGCATTGCCGGACTTGACCCCGGCTCAAGGGGCCGCACGAGGCCAGACGCTCAAGCAGATCCGCCATGAAGTCTCCGACCTCACGGCTGCCCAACTCAACGACCTGAGCGCGATCGCCCGGGGCTTGCCCGTCGATACGGTCGACCTGCTGTCCGATCTGTACATTGCGCTGGCCCACCTGCGACTGCCCGACGCGCAGCGCAAGGCGCGCGAGGCCCGCATCGCCACGACGCTGGACGCCCATTTCAACGGCACCCCGACATTGCCCAGCATGATCGAGGGCCTTCGGCAAATCCGACTCCTGGCGCCACTGGCACCCGATGCCTTCCTGGAGATCATGGTCCGCAGCCAGGCCGCCCGGCTGCAGATGGTGTCCATGGTGCATCCGGCCTGGGAGGCCCGATGCCAGGACTTCGTGAACCAGCTCGATGCGCTGACCCACACACTGGGCATTGAGTCGAGAACAGCAGAGGACGTTCTGCTGACCAGCGCCGGTTTCACGCGCGCATGGGCCGACCGGCAGGGGTTTCTCGAACTGCTGGCGCAGGCCGCCCAACACCGCCTCGCGGTCGCCGTGCAATGCACCCAGCAGGCCCTGCTCAGCGCCGGGCTGCTGGTGGCATCCGACGGGGATATTCTGGTGAACGTATTGCAGGATTGCGTGGCGGCGGGATTGGACGGGTCGATGAAGACGGCCATTGAAGATGTCGTGACCAACCAGCTGGCGATGGGCCGCGCGGCCGACCTGGCCCGCGCCCAGGCGGTCATCGAGGCCACCGTCGACGCCACGCGCGCGGGAGTCCCCCTGGGCACCAAGGTGCAGCAGCAGAACCAGGCTGCCATCACGGCGGCCAGTCAGGTCTGGCTGCAACAGCTTCTTCGCATGACACCCCTGCGACTGCGCGTCTACAACAAGCTGGCACGGACACCGGCCCCAGCCAGGAGCGAAGACCCATCCAGTCCACCCGATCTTGATCCGGTCAACACGTGGTCCGTGAACCGCTTGTTGCGGTGGATCGAGGGTCCCATCAGCGAAGGGGCTCCGAAGCAACTGGACCGCAAGGCCATTGTGGCCAAGGAGAAAGCGACTCGCCAGGAAGCTCGGGTCAAAACGAAGATGCCGGACAAGCTCGCACGCGCCGACCTGGACCTGACCGAGGCGGACGTCGACCTCGCGGTGCAGAACGCGTTGAGCACCACCGCCGCGTTCTTCATCGGGGACATCGAGGACATGCTGTTCCGGGTGAAGGCACTGGACAACACCTCCACCGCCTCGCAAGCCTGCTCGAACCTGCTGCCCCCGCTCCAAAGTCTGAAGGACGACCCCCAATACGACGATCAGAAAGCCCGCGCCCTCCTGCACCAGGCGGAGGTGGCGATCGGTTTGTTGCGCAAGGACATCCGTGTCCTGGAGATCGATGCACGCACCCGCCAACGCTTTGCCCTGCAACTGCAAATGGCCCTGTCAGGGGAGGCCATGGTGGAAGGCAAGCGCCACGGCGGCGTGATCAACTGTCCGCTGCATCACACCGACTGGCCCTGGGTGGCCGAACAATACAACCGGCGCTGGCTGCCCTGGCACGGCCGGATCACGATCGACGGTGTGCCCCAGTCCCTGCAACCCGACCAGGCACTGGGGCTGTACGTCACAGGCAAGAGCCTCAGTGGCTACGAATTTGACGTGTCGGTGCACCTGTGGCAGCGCAAGCCTGGTCGGCACGGCACACCAGGCACCACGGTGACGCCTTACGCCCCCATGAATGCGGAAGACTGGATCGACACCTGGATACCATGCACCGTGCTGCACGTGCCGTCCGCTGGCTGAACGCGCCCTGGACGCTTGCGGAACCGGGGTGACTCAGGCCGCGCGCTTGACCAGCAAGAGGCTCGCCCCCATGCCCATGAGCACGCCGCCAAACACCCGGTTCTGCGCGCGCCGGGCTTTGGCGGTGGCCAGCCAGCGCTGGGCGCGCGAAGCCAGAAACGCGTAACCGTGCATGACCACGAGATCGACGGCGATGGTGGTCACCAGCAACACCAGCAGCTGCAACCACAGCACCCGCTGCGGGTCGATGAACTGCGGCAGCACCGCGACCATGAAGACGATGCCCTTGGGGTTGGTCACGTTGGTGAAGAAGCCGGTGACGAAACGCTCGCGCGCTGCCGGCACACGGGCCTGCATGGGCGCGGCACCGCCTGTGGCCACCGTGGCGCTCACCGGCGAGCGCCACTGCTTCAGGCCCAGCCAGATCAGGTAGCCCGCTCCGGCGAACTTGACCACCGTGAAGGCGGTGGCCGAGGCCAGCAGCAGTGCGCCCACGCCCACCCCCGCCACCAGCAGGATCACCGCCAGCCCGAGCTGCAAGCCCGCGATGGTGGCGCTGGTTTTCTGCACACCGTAGGCCAGGCCGTGCGTCATCGACAACACCGCGCCCGACCCGGGCGACAAGGCAATGGCCCACGAGGCCAGGAAATACGCCAGCCAGACTTGCAGTTCCATGTTCGTTGGCCCCTTCAGCCCGCCCGCTTGGCCAACAGGGCACGCGCCACGCGCGAGCCGCTGGGGCGGCCGAGTTGTTCGCTGATGTAGGCCCCGGCATCGACCAGTGCATCCAGGTCGATGCCGGTCGCTATCCCCATGCCGTGCAACAGGTAGACCACGTCTTCGGTCGCCACGTTGCCGGTGGCGCCCTTGGCGTACGGGCAACCGCCCAGGCCGGACACGGATGACTGGAAGTTCCACACACCCAGCTCCAGCGCGGCCAGCGTGTTCGACAGCGCCTGGCCGTAGGTGTCGTGGAAGTGGCCGGAAATGTCGTCGATGCCGTAGTGCTGCAAGGTGGCTTCCAGCGCGGCCTGCACCTTGCGTGGTGTGCCCACGCCGATGGTGTCGGCCACGTCCACGCGCTGCACGCCGATGCCCTTCATGAGCCCGGCGAGATACGCCACACGCTCGGGCGCGATGTCCCCTTCGTACGGGCAACCCACGGTGCAGCTCATGGCACCACGCACCGCGATGCCGGCCGCGCGCGCGGCTTCGACCACCGGCGCAAAACGCTCGATGCTCTCGGCGATCGAACAGTTGATGTTCTTCTGGCTGAAGGCTTCGCTGGCCGCGCCGAACACCACGATCTCGTCGGGCCTGTCCTGCAACGCAGCATCGAACCCCTTGAGGTTGGGCGTGAGCACCGAGTAACGCACACCGCTCTGGCGCGACAGGCCAGCCATCACCTCGTGGTTGTCCGCCATCTGCGGCACCCACTTGGGACTCACGTAACTCGTGACCTCGATCTCCTTCAAGCCGGCGGCCTGCAAGCGGTGCACCAGCTCGATCTTGGCCGCGGCGGGCACCGGCTGCTTTTCGTTCTGCAGGCCGTCGCGCGGGCCGACGTCGATGAGCCTGACTCGGGTGGGGATGGTCATGGGAAATCGCTTTCAGTAGCCGCGGTCGCGGTGCACCACACCCGCAATCGGCTCACCGCGCGACAACGCGACGATCTTGCCGGCGATCTGCGCAATGCTTTCGTCTCGCAGGGTGCGCGCCGAGGTGTGCGGGGTCACGGTGACCTTGGGGTGTTGCCAGAAGGGGTGCTCGGCGGGCAGGGGTTCGGTGCGGAACACATCGAGCGTGGCGCCAGCCAGATGGCCGTTGTCGAGCAGCTGGATCAGATCGTCTTCAACCAGGTGAGCGCCGCGCGCCACGTTGATCACATAACCCCCGGGCTGCAGACGCGCCAGTGTCTTGCGGTTGAGGATGTCTTGCGTGTCGGGCGTGAGCGGCAGCAGGTTGACCAGCACGCGGCACGACGAGAGGAAGGTGTCGAAACGGTCGGTGCCTGCATGGCACACCACGCCTTCGATGGCCTTGGGCGTGCGGCTCCAGCCGTGCACCGGGAATTCAAAAACGCTCAGCGCACGCGCCACGCGCTCGCCCAGCACGCCCATACCCATCACGCCCACCGGCCAGTCGGCGCGGCTGCGCGGCTTGCGGTAGGACCATTGCCCGGCCGCGATGTCGGCTTCGTAACCGTCGAACTCGCGGAAGTGGCGGATCACGGCGTGGCACACGTACTCGGCCATCTGCACCGACATGCCGGCGTCGTCCAGCCGCACCACCTGGGCTTGCGGCGGCAGGCGCAGCTTCATGATGGCGTCGACACCGGCGCCGATGTTGAACATGGCCTTGAGGCCGGGTTGTTCGTCCAGAAAGGCTTGCGGCGGCGACCACACGATGGCGTAGTCGGCCTGCGGATCGCCGGCTTTCCAGGTGCTGACTTGGGCATCGGGCAGCAGGGCGCGAAAGCCCTCTTCCCAGGGGGCGGCTTTGGTTTGGGCAACGCAGATGGTGATGTTCATGCGGCGAGCTTAAAAGAAGCAGCCTGCGCGCGCTGTCGCACGCATCACGCGGTGGTGAGCTTGAGCAGCTCGGCGCCTTCGTTCACTTGGTCGCCGGGTGCGTACAGCAGCTCGGCCACGGTGCCGTCGGCGGGTGCGGCGATGGTGTGCTCCATCTTCATGGCTTCCATCACGGCCAGCGCCTGGCCTTTCTTGATCACGTCGCCCGCCTTCACCGCGAACGAGAGCACCTTGCCCGGCATGGGTGCGGTGAGCCGCCCACCGTCGGCAGCGGCCACGCCGGCGTGGGCAAGCGCGTCGATCTCGGTGATCTGCGTGGCGCCGAGCGCGCAGAAGATGTGCACGATCTCGCCCTGCTGCCAGGTCTGCACGGTCTGCCGCTGGCCCTGGAAGCGCAGGTCCATGCGGGCACCACCCTCGGTGAGCAAGGTGTCGAACTGCAGCACGCCGCTGACCTCGCCGAAGGCCAGTTGCAAGGCGCCGTCGTGCAGGTAGGTGAGGTGCGCGAGCAGCGGCTCGCCCAGGTATTCAAAGTCGAAGCGGCGCACGGTGAGGCCGTGCGGACGCCAGCCGTCGCGGCGGGCGAAGGGGTCTGTGGATTCCTGCGCGCGCTCGGCCACCAGCGTCTGCGCCACGGCCGAAGCCACCGCCATCGCAAGACCCACCTTGTCCTGGTGGAACAGCACCGCGGCCTCACGTGGGATCAGCGCGGTGTCCAGGTTGGCCTGCGCGAACGAGGCGCTGTTCACCACATGGCGCAGGAACTGCACGTTGGTCGAGAGGCCGACGATGCGCGTTTCGGCCAGGGCCGCGTCCATGCGCGCCAGCGCTTCTTCGCGCGTGGCGCCATGCACGATGAGTTTGGCGACCATGGAGTCGTAGAACGGGCTGATGGAGTCGCCTTCGCGCACGCCGGCATCGACCCGCACCGGCTGGCCCGCGCGGCGCGAGCCCTCACCCCCGCCCTCTCCCAGAGGGAGAGGGGGCAAGAATTCCACGCAGTCGGGCAAGCGGTAGACCGCCAGCGTGCCGGTGGCGGGCAGAAAGTTGTTGTCCGGCGTTTCGGCGCAGATGCGCGCCTCGATGGCGTGGCCGTGGATGCGCAGCTCGTCCTGCTTCAGCGGCAGCGGCTCGCCGCTGGCCACGCGCAGCTGCCACTCCACCAGGTCCAGCCCGGTGATGGCTTCGGTCACCGGATGCTCCACCTGCAGGCGCGTGTTCATCTCCATGAAGAAGAAACGCATGCCGCCCTCGGGCGGTTGTTCGACGATGAACTCCACCGTGCCGGCGCCCACGTAGTTCACCGCCTTGGCCGCGGCCACCGCCGCCAACCCCATCTGCTGGCGGAACTCGGGCGTCATGCCCGGCGCGGGCGCTTCTTCCAGCACCTTCTGGTGGCGGCGTTGCACCGAGCAGTCGCGCTCGAACAGGTACACGCAGTTGCCGTGTGTGTCGCCGAACACCTGAATCTCGATGTGGCGCGGGCGCTGCACGTATTTTTCGATCAGCACCGCGTCGCTGCCGAAGCTGTTGCGCGCTTCCCGCTGGCAGCTCGACAGCGCGTCCGCAAAGTCTTCGGCCTTGTCCACCGCTCGCATGCCCTTGCCGCCGCCGCCCGCGCTGGCCTTGATGAGCACCGGGTAACCGATGCGGTTGGCCTCGTGTTGCAGCATGGCCGGGTCCTGGTCGGCCTCGTGGTAACCGGGCACCAGCGGCACACCGGCTTTTTCCATCAGCTGCTTCGACTCGGCCTTCAGCCCCATGGCCAGGATGGCGGAGGCCGGCGGACCGATGAAGGCGATGCCGGCGTTGGCGCAGGCATTCGCAAACGCATCGTTCTCGCTGAGGAAACCGTAGCCGGGGTGGATGGCCTGCGCACCGGTGGCCTTGGCGGCTTCGATGATGCGCTCCCACTGCAGGTAGCTGTCCTTGGGCGCGCTACCGCCGATGTGCACGGCCTCGTCACAAGCCGCCACGTGCTTGGCGCTGGCATCGGCGTCGGAATACACGGCCACGGTGCGCACGCCCAGGCGGCGGGCGGTGGCGGCCACACGGCAGGCGATCTCGCCTCGGTTGGCGATCAGGATTTTGGTGAACATGTTGTCTCCTCGCCCGAGGGTGGGCGATGTTATTTCAAAGGGGTGTTCAGCACCTGATCGAGCAATTTCTCAAAGTGCTCGATGAAGGCAGGGACGCGGCCTCGCACATCGGCGTTGTTCGCCAGCGCAAAGCCCAGACGCGAATAGAACGCGCCTTGACCAGCAAGCCAGACGTGGCTCCAGGCCTTGTCTTTTTGCGCTGTGGTTCTGTGCTCCGCGTTTTCCGCTGTACACAACTCCCAAGCGTTGGCACACGCAACAGCTGGCGTTTGCACATCAGCATGTCTGCGCACAAGCGTTTCCAAGGCGCCTGCCGAATCGCTGTCTGGAAGCACGTGCACTGAAAGACCAAAGCCATGCGCTTGGGCAACGCTGCTCAATCCATCCAGCAAGGCTTTGTCAGCCGCGCTTTTTTCCTCGGCATCCAGCACAACGCCAACCAGTTTCACAGCCGATCCGCCGGACTGAAAGCGCAAGTCATCCAAAACTGTTTTCAGCTTCGTCCGTCCCTCGGCATTGATCAACTCGACAGCTTCCTCCGTCAGTTTGCGGCGTTGCCGAATCCAATTCAGAACGTCGTATTCGTCAGACCCTTCGCAAACGATCACGCGCGGGGATTGAAGCGGTCGATCAGCAATTTTTGGAGATTGGGAGGCCATTTCAGCGGACCTCCCGTTCGTCAGCCATGAGGCGCAGCATGCGGGCCCCGTCGATGCAGACAGCCTTCACCTCGTCTTCATCGCGTTCCAACCGGATCACCTGAAACATGTCTGGCGTGTCTTCAAACACCTCGCACGCTGCCCGAAGGCCGTCCCAACTGTGTGTGGTGATCAATGACTGGACATCGCGCTCTTGCGCCACCGTCTTGATGCCCTGGAAGAGCGTCGGCAATGCGCTGTAGTGGATACCGTTTTCGACTTCGTCGATGAGCGCAATTTGGGCGTCCGACACCAACATCTCGGAAAAGAGATACACGAGGCGACTGAAACCGTGCCCCATCTGCGTAAGAGGCAAAGCCTGATCAACGCCTTCAAGCTCGGCATAAACGCGCTGCTCACCATCTGGAGCAATTGCATCCAAGCTGATCAGCCGTGGCTCGACTTTTCGCAGAAGCTCTGTAAGTTCGCGCTTTTTGCGCGTCAAGATAACCTTGCCAAATAGCATCACGAGATGCATCTGAGGTGGCAGAAACAATGGGATAGCAACGCAGCGTGGAGTCGGGTCTTGGCGCGCACTTTCATTTGAATATCTGTGGCTCACACCGAACGGCCCACTGAACGCCCCGAGCCCATAAAAATCCTTTGATTTGGCGCTCACTGAACTGGGGTCGAAGGGGGTCCGCCTGGTGAGCACAAACTCTCTAGCTGAATACTTGGCATACAAAGTCAGGTCAGGATTCGCCATCACCGAGGCTGAAAAATGGTGCGCGTCAGTGCCCTCGTTTTGACGGAACGCAGTCGCCTCAAAACCTCCAAGGCATATCTGAACGGCCTCCAACACGGATGTCTTGCCGACGTTCTGCCCACCAATGATCAAGTTGACCTTGCGGAACGGGCTGATCAAGGTGTTTTTGAACCCCTTGAAGTTCTGGATCAGGACCGACTCAAGCATGTGTTTTCTCCGAATTGCAATCAGTCAGCGACTCTAGCCGAGCCAGCAAAGAGGCCGCGCGCTCGGCGAAACACCGCGCGCAGGAATTTGAAGAGCATCCAGGTGACGATCCACATCAGCACCACGGTGATGAGCAGCAACACGCCGAAAGCGATGGGGTGGTTGGTGGCCAGCCACACGGCGCCGACCACCAGGCCGTCTTCGACCAGGCTCATGGCGATGTTGGAGAAAGGCTCGGGCGAGGCGTTGATGGCCGCGCGGGTGGTGGTCTTGGCGGCCTGGCTGGTGGCCGCGAGCGAGCCGCCCAGGAGCGCGGCGGCCAGGGCAGCCGTGCCACTGTCGGCACCGAACACGCCCGCCGCGAGAGCGGCACCGGCGGGGATGCGCACCACGCTGTTGACCATGTCCCACAGCGAATCCACCACCGGAATCTTGTCGGCAAAGAACTCGATGAACAGCATGAAGCCGCTGGCCCCGAGCAGCGCGGGGTGCTGCAGCACCTGCAGGCCGGCGGGCAGCTCCATCCAGCCCAGCGCACCGGCCACGCCCACCAGAAACACCACCGCGTAAAGACGGAAACCACTGGCCCAGCCGAGCGCGCCGGCCAGGGCCAGCAGCTCGGGGGTGCCCAGGGAGGCGAGGGCTTCCGTCATGGCCGATCAGCCTTGGGGCAACCAGCCGGGCGCGCGTTTGCCCAGGAAGGATTGCAGGCCTTCGCGGCCTTCGTCACTGGCGCGGATGTCGGCGATGCGGCGCGCGGTCTCGCTGCGCAGCTCGGCCGTGATGGGCACACCGCTCACATCGCGCACCAGGCGTTTGCATTCACGCGAAGCCTTCGGCCCGTTGGCCACCAGCGTGGCGACGATCTCGTCGACCTTGGCGTCCAGCGTCTCAGGTGTGGCCAGCTCGTGCACCATGCCCAGCGCGTGCGCACGCACCGCGCTGAAGCGCTCGGCGGTGACCATGTAGCGCCGCGAGGCTTGCACACCCAAGGCTCGTGCCACGTAGGGGCTGATGGTGGCGGGCAGCAGGCCCAGCCGGGCTTCGGACAGGCAGAAGGTCGCGCCCTCCACCGCCACCAACACGTCGCAGATGGCGGCCAGCCCCATGCCGCCGGCGTAACAGTCTCCCTGGATGCGCCCCACCACCGGCACCGGGCACTGGTCCAGCGTCCACAGCATGTCGGCGAGTTTCTGCGCGTCGGCACGGTTCTCGTCCCAGCTGTAGCCGGCCATGGCCTTCATCCAGTTGAGGTCGGCGCCGGCGCAGAAGGCCTTGCCGTGCGCGCCGAGCACGACCACGCGCAGGTCTTCGTCTTTGGACAGCGCTTCAAAGGTGGTGGTCAGCGCGGCGATCACGTCGTCGTTGAACGCGTTGCGCACATCGGGGCGGTTGAGCCACACATGCGCCACATGGGCGCTGGGGCGGGTCACATCCAGCACGTTGCTCATGGTCAGTACCTCTTGGCCACTTCTTCGAGCATCACCTCGGTGGCACCGCCGCCGATGGCGAGCACGCGCGCGTCGCGCCACAGGCGCTCGATCGCCGTCTCGCGGATGAAGCCCATGCCGCCGTGGAACTGCTGGCAGGTCTGCACCACCTCGTTGACCAGCTCGCCGGTCAGCGCCTTGAGCATGGAGACCTCCTGCACGATGTCGTGGCCCTGCGTGAAAGGTCCCGAGCCCCCACGCTCCCCCGCTTCGCGCGGTCCGCTGCCCCCCGAGGGGGCTGGCGAGCCTTGGGGCTGCCCGGCGGCGCGCCAGGCGCAGTGGTACATGAACTGGCGCGCAGCGCGCACCTTGGCGTCCAGCATCGAGAGGCGCTGACGAATGGTCTGCTGGTCCCACAGCGTGGCACCGAAGGCCTGGCGCTGGCGCACGTGGTCCAGCGTGATCTTGAGCGCCTGTGTGCAATGGCCGATGGCCATGGCGCCCAGGGCAATGCGCTCGGTCTGGAAATTTTTCATCACCGAGTAAAAGCCCTTGCCCTCTTCGCCCAGCAGGTTCTCTGCGGGGATGCGCACGTTGTCGAACACGAGCTCGGCCGTGTCGCTGGAGAGCCAGCCCGTTTTCTTGAGCGCACGGCCCACGGTGAACCCCGGCGTGCCTTTTTCGACGATGAACATCGACATGTCGTGCCGCGCGGTGCCGGTCTTGGCGGCCACGAAGTACAGGTCGCCGTGCACACCGTTGGTGATGAACATCTTGGTGCCGTTGATGACCCACTCGTCGCCATCTCGGCGGGCGGTGGTGCGCATGCCGGCCACGTCCGAGCCGGCGCCGGGCTCGCTGATGCCCACCGCCGTGATCAGTTCTCCCGCTGTGACCTTGGGCAGGTACTTGGCCTTCTGCGCCGGGGTGCCGGCGTGGTGCAGGTGCGGGCCGGCCATGTCGGTGTGCACGAGCACGGTGATGATGAAACCGGCGAAGGTGCTTTGGGACAGCGCTTCGGCGAACACCAGATTGGTCATGGCGTCGGCGTCGGCACCGCCATATTTCTCTTCAAAGGCGATGCCGAGCAAACCGGCCTGGCCCATGCGGCGCAACACATCGCGCGGCACCATGCCGGTCTCTTCCCAGGCCGCTGCGTGCGGCTCCACCTCGCGCTCCAGAAAACGCGCCACCTGGTCGCGCAGCAGTTCGTGGTCGGGGTTGTCGTAGATGGTGGCGGTCATGGGTGTGTCTCGTTCGTTGTGGTTGTGGTGGTCAGGTGCTCTGCTGCAAAAAGAACACCAGATCCAGCTCGGGTGCGGGTTGCCCGAGCATGGTGAGCGCTGCGCTGATCTGGCCGCGGTGGTGCGTGCCGTGGTTGAACACGTGGGCCAGCGTGGCAGCGAACGGCAGGCTCATGGCCTGACCGCGCATGTTGGTGTAGGCCAGCTTTCCGTCAAAACGCTCGGCGGGCCAACTGGTGATCAGCGGCTCCCACACCTTGGCGCCGCCCTTGAGTGCCTGGCCCAGGCGGTCGCGCTCGGGCTCGACTTCCATGTCCAGCTCCAACTTTGGCGACTCACCCCGCGCAAAGCGCCGCTGCCACAGCATGTGCTCGCCCACCAGCAGGTGGTTGAGCGTGCCGTGGATGCTCTTGAAGAACAGGCGCAGATCGCGCCGGTAGTCGAACTCGTTGACCGGTTCGATGGCCGCGATCAAACGTTCGGTGGCCCACACGTTGTAGCGGGCCAGTTGTACGAAGTGGGCTTGCCAGGGGCTCAATGCGGCCATGTGTCCAGTCCTCCCAAGACCTTGAGTGATTCGAAATCGGCGTCGCGGTGCAACAGCAAGTGGCCGTGTGTCATGCAGTAGCTGGCGAGCAGCACGTCGATGGGGCTGCGCACGGTGCGGCCTTGGGCGCGTAGCCGGCGATACACGCTGGCCGCGCTCAAGGCGTTGTCCAACCCACCGATTTCAACCACCGTTGTACTGAGCAGCAAGGCTTGCGCCTCCCGCTGTGCCCGGGCATTGGTGAAGCCACGCAGCACTTCAAACACCACAAGGTCGGCCACGCCCAATTCTTCTTCTGACCGTTCCAGCAGCAGATCGAGGTATTCGGTCTGGCCGGTTTTGTCGCCCCGGAAGTAGTCGATCCAGACGCTGGAGTCCACCAGGGTCATGGCTGTTCACCTGGCTTGGCGCTGTAGGGTGCCCCTGGCTCTTGCAAGGTGGGTGCTGCCGGGTTGGCCGCGGCCTGCTCGGCAAGCTCTGCCCTGTGTTTGGCCCAGGCTTCGTCCGAGTCGTCCCAGAACAAGGTGCCCCGGGCAGCGCGAATGGCCGCATACGCTTTGCGCCGCTTGAGCATGCGCAAGCCCTCTTCAACCGCTTCGCGCTTGGTTTTGAAGTCACCGCTGGCCATGACATCGGCCATGAGCTTGTCGTCAATGACGATATTGGTTCGCATGACAAATTCCTTGATGTGTATGAAATCGACAAATCATACACATCACATGCGGAAAACACCAAACTTCGGCTCGCCGATGGGCGTGTTGAGCGCGGCTGAAAGCGCCAGGCCGAGCACGCGGCGCGTGTCGGCCGGGTCGATCACGCCGTCGTCCCACAGGCGGGCGCTGGAGTAGTAGGGGTGCGACTGGTGGGCGAACTGGTCGAGCACCGGCTGTTTGAACGCCGCCTCTTCCTCGGCACTCCAGGTGCCGCCGCGGGCCTCGATACCGTCGCGCTTGACGGTGGCCAGCACGCCGGCGGCCTGCTCGCCGCCCATGACGCAGATGCGGGCGTTGGGCCACATCCAGAGGAAACGCGGGCTGTAGGCGCGGCCACACATGCCGTAGTTGCCGGCGCCGTAGCTGCCGCCGATGATCACGGTGAACTTGGGCACGCTGGCGGTGGCCACGGCCGTGACCATCTTGGCGCCGTGGCGCGCGATGCCCTCGCTCTCGTACTTCTTGCCGACCATGAAGCCGGTGATGTTCTGCAGGAACAGCAGCGGCACCTTGCGCTGGCAGCACAGCTCGATGAAGTGCGCCCCCTTCTGCGCGCTCTCGGAGAACAGCACGCCGTTGTTGGCGACGATGCCGATGGGCATGCCTTCGATGTGCGCGAAGCCGCAGACCAGCGTGGCGCCGAAGCGCGCCTTGAATTCATGGAACTCGCTGCCGTCGACGATGCGCGCAATGATCTCGCGCACGTCGTAGGGTTTGCGCGTGTCGGTGGGGATCACGCCGTAAATCTCTTCGGTGGGATACAGCGGTGCGCGCGGCTCGCGCAGCGCCTGCGTGGCGATCTTGCGTTTGTTGAGCGTGGCCACGGCCTGGCGCGCCAGGGCGAGAGCGTGCGCGTCGTTCTGCGCCAGGTGGTCGGCCACACCCGAGAGGCGCGTGTGCACATCGCCACCGCCCAGGTCTTCGGCGCTCACGATCTCGCCGATGGCCGCCTTCACCAGCGGCGGGCCACCGAGGAAGATGGTGCCCTGGTTCTTGACGATGATGGTCTCGTCGCTCATGGCCGGCACATACGCGCCGCCGGCCGTGCACGAGCCCATGACCACGGCGATCTGCGCGATGCCGTTGGCCGACATGTTGGCCTGGTTGTAGAAGATGCGGCCGAAGTGGTCGCGATCAGGGAACACATCATCTTGATTGGGCAGGTTGGCGCCGCCCGAGTCCACCAGGTAGATGCAGGTGAGGTTGTTCTGCATCGCCACTTCTTGGGCGCGCAGGTGTTTCTTCACCGTCATGGGGTAGTAGGTGCCGCCCTTGACCGTGGCGTCGTTGCAGACGATCAGGCAGTCGACGCCGCTGACGCGGCCGATGCCGGTGATCACGCCGGCGCAAGGAGCGCTGTCGGTGCCGTCGCGGTCCGGGTACATGTTGAGCGCGGCCAGCGGGCTCAACTCCAGAAACGGCGTGCCCGGATCCAGCAGCATCTGCACGCGGTCGCGCGGCAGCAGCTTGCCGCGTTGGGTGTGTTTGGCGCGCGCGGCTTCGCCGCCGCCGAAGGTGGACTTGGCCACCTGCGCCCGCAGCTCCTCCACCACGGCGCGCATGGCGGCGGCGTTGGCCTGAAAGTCGGCAGAGCGGGCGTTGAGTTGTGTCTCCAGGGTCGACATGGTGCGGTCCTGTCAGGTTGTCTTGTGGGGAATGGATCATTCTGGCGGATTGCACCGGGGCCGTGTCGGTCACTTGGGTTGCAAATGCTGCCAACGCCCCTGAAAATCCGGGTATGTCCCAAGCAGCTCTTCGCCGCTCAACTCCGCTGCCCGACGCTGCCCGCCTGCTCGGCGGTCCGGCACTCACGCCCATGGCATTGATCCGGGCCATGGTGCTGGCCTACGAGGCGCGTGGCATGGACCCATCAGACGCGCTGGAGCAGGCACAAATAACGCCAGCGCAACTCAAAAAACCCGGTGCCAGCATCACCGCGACACAGATGGAAGTGATCTCGGGCGCCGCCATGCGCGAACTCGACGACGAAGGCCTGGGCTGTTTCGCCCGGCCCCTGCCCTGGGGCAGCTACGGCCTGCTGGCGCGCGCCTCGCTCTCCAGCCCAGCGCTGGGCGTGGCACTCAAGCGCTGGTGCCGCCACCACGGCCTGCTGGCGCCCGACGCCACGCTGACGGTGGAGGTGAATGGCGAAGTGGCCAGCATCGCGATGCGCCTGCACCGCGATCCCGGCCCCATGGCCGAACTCTGTGCGGTCTCGCTGCTGCGCAACATCCACGGTCTGGCGAGCTGGTACGTGGACTCGCGCGTCGCCCTGCTCGGCGCCCAGTTTGCGTACGCCGCGCCGCGCCACGCCGAGGCCTACGCCGTGTTGTTCGACGGGCCGACCCGGTTCGATGCGGACCACGCCGCCATTCACTTCGACGCGCGCTACCTGAGCCTGCCGGTGCGGCGCAACGAGGCCGCCATGAACCAGCTGCTGCAGCGCGCCTTGCCCCTGACCGTGCGCTCGTTCCGGCGCGACCGCCTGCTGGTGCAGCGTGTGCGCCAGTTGCTGGCCAGCCGCCCGCAAGACGCGCACAACGCCAACGACCTGGCCGCGCTGCTCAACACCTCACCGCGCACGCTGCACCGGCAACTGAAAGACGAAGGCGCGTCGCTGCAGAGCCTGAAGGACGAGGTGCGCCGGCAGCTCGCCACCGAACTGCTGCTGCGCAGCCACAAGCCCATCAAGCAGGTGGCCGAGGCGGCGGGGTTTTTGAACGAGAAGAGTTTCATCCGCGCCTTCAAGGGCTGGACGGGGCAATCACCCGGCGAGTGGCGAGGGCAGTGAACCGAGCAGGTCGTGCATGCGGTGGAACACGCGGTGCACGGGCAATCCGTCGAACGCGCGGCCGTGGCCTTCCGGGCAGTAGCCCCACACGGTTGCGCCCGCCGCCAAACCAGCCTGAGCACCTGTGCCCGTGTCTTCGATCACCAGGCAGCGCGCCGGGTCGGCACCCAGGTGCGCTGCAGCGGCGAGGTACACGTCGGGCGCGGGCTTGGATCGGGGCTGGTCGTGCCCACTGAAGATGCGGTCGCCAAAGTAGGGCTGCATGCCCGCCATCTCGATCTGCATCACGACCTTGGGCCGGTCGGCCCCTGAAGCGCAAGCGATGCGGCCACCGGTGTGGCGGTGCGCGGCCATCACCACGTCGATGGCACCCTGCACCGGCTGCAATTCGGCGCGCAACCGCGCATCGCGCCGGGCATAAAACGCCCGCATCCATGCTTCGGTCAGCGGTTGGCCGGTCTCGGCCTCGATGCGAGCACGCTCGTCGCGCACCGCCTTGCCGATGAAGATCTGCATGCACTCCGCCTGTGTGATCGCCCAGCCACTCTCGTTGAGCACTTCGCGCAGCACGCCGTTGGTGATGGGCTCGCTGTCCACCAGCACGCCGTCGCAATCAAACAGAACACCCTCGAATTGCGTCACAAAAGATCTCCATCCACATAGAACCAATGTCCGCCTTCGCGCACGAAGCGGCTGCGCTCGTGCAGGCGTTGTCCACGGCCCTGCAGCCGCGAACGCGCGACGAACTCCACTTCGGCGTGTGAGTCGTCGATGGGCGTGTGCCGCTTCACCGCCAGCCCCAGCCATTTCACGCCGACCTCCAGTTCGATGGAAGCCGGGCGCGTGCTCACATGCCAGGTGGCCAGCAGGTGCGCTGCATCGCCACGCACGAACGCGGTGTAGCGCGAGCGCATGAGCGATCCGGCGTCGGGCGCGGCCACACCGGTGCCGATGTAGCGGGCGCAGCAGGTTTGAAAGCCGGCGCTGCGGCCGCAGGGGCAGGGGTCTCTCATGAAGCGGGGGACGTGGTGCCGGGAGCGGGTTTGAACGGCGAGGGCGTGGGCATGTGCAGCCGATTATCGATGTCCTTGCAGCGCCCGGGTCATGCGGGCCGGGTGTTCAATGCGGCTCTCGCTCACGAAGGAACCCACATGACATCGCTCGACAGTTTCCCCATCACCCAGAAGTGGCCCGCACAGCATCCCGACCGCCTGCAGCTGTATTCGCTGCCCACGCCCAACGGTGTGAAGGTCTCGATCCTGCTGGAGGAAACCGGCCTGCCCTACGAGCCGCACCTGGTGAGCTTCGAGACCAACGACCAGATGTCGCCGGCCTTTCTCTCGCTCAACCCGAACAACAAGATCCCGGCCATCCTCGACCCCGACGGGCCGGGCGGCAAGCCGCTGGCGTTGTTCGAGTCGGGCGCCATTCTGGTCTACCTGGCCGAAAAGACCGGGCAGTTCCTGCCCAAAGATCCGGCGGCCCGCTACGAGACGCTGCAGTGGCTGATGTTCCAGATGGGGGGCGTGGGCCCGATGTTTGGCCAGCTCGGTTTCTTCCACAAGTTCGCCGGCAAGGACTTTGAAGACAAACGCCCACGCGACCGCTACGCCGCCGAGACCAAACGCTTGCTGGGTGTGCTGAACCAGCGCATGACCGGGCGCGACTGGATCATGGGCCAGGAGTACACGATCGCCGACATTGCCATCTGGCCCTGGGTGCGCAACCTGGTGGGCTTCTATGGCGCGGGCGATCTGGTGGGGTTCAGCGAGTTTGCCGAGCTGCCGCGCGTGCTGGACGCCTTTGGCGCACGGCCTGCCGTGCAACGCGGCCTGACCATCCCCGCTAGAAGCTGAAGCGCAACGAGTGAGCCACCTCCAACCACGGATGCCGCGGAACTGGCTTTGCCAGGCCGCAGGCATCGCCCCCTTGAGGGGGTGACGCGCTGAAAGCGCGGCGCGGGGGTGAGCCTACTTTCTCCAGAAGTGACCCGTGAACAAAACCAATACCGTCAGCAGCTCAAGCCGGCCCAGCAGCATCGCAAACGTGCACACCCAGATCTGAAAGCTGTTGAGCACGCCGAAGTTGCTCGATGGCCCCACCTCACCCAGGCCGGGGCCGATGTTGTTGACGGTGGCGATCACGGCGGAAAACGCGGTCACGATGTCCAGTCCGGTGAACAGCAGCACCATGGTCAGGCCCATGGTGACCGCGCCGTAGATCAGCATGTAGCCCAGCACGGCGGTCATGACCGAGGTGGGCATGATGGCGCCGCCCAGCGTGACCGGGTTGACCACACGCGGATGCACGATGCGCACCAGCTCGCGCCGCGCCTGCTTGATCAGCAGCACCATGCGCACCAGCTTGATGCCGCCACCGGTGGAGCCGGCGCACGACACGAAGCACCCCAGGAACATGAGCAGCACCGGCGCAAACACCGGCCACTGTGCGTAGTCGGTCGATGCATAGCCGGTGGTGGTGGCCACCGACACCACATGGAACGCACTGGTGCGCAAGGCCTCGGGGAAGTCGGGGATCACGCCATGTGCGCTGAGCAGGATGGCCACCAGCAGCACCGACACGACCAGCACGCTCACATAGGTGCGGATCTCGCGGTCGTTGGTGAGGGGGCGCAGCGATCGGTGGCGCAGCACAATGAAATAGCGCATGAAGCTCACACCGGCGAGCACCATGAAGACCGTGGCCACAGCCTCGATCTTCGGTGAGTCCCAGTAACCGAAGCTCGCGTCGTGCGACGAGAACCCCCCCAGACCCATGGTGGTGCACATGTGCATGAAAGCGTCGGCCCAGCTCATGCCGGCCCAGCGGTAGGCCAGCATGCAGGCCACCGAAAACAGCACATACACCCCCCAAAGCCCGCGCGCGGTCTCGGAAATGCGCGGCGTGAACTTGGTGTCTTTCATGGGCCCGGGCGTCTCGGCCCGGTAGAGCTGCACCCCGCCCAGCCCCAGCAACGGCAACACCGCCACCACCAGCAGCATGATGCCCAGCCCGCCCACCAGCTGCAGGAAGCAGCGCCACACGTTCACCGACACGGGCAAATTGTCCAGCCCCGAGAGCGCCGTGGCCCCAGTGGCGGTGAGCGCGCTCATGGATTCAAAGTAGGCCTTGGTCCAGCCGATGTCGGGCACGGTGAACATGAGCGGCGCCGCCGCGAACGCGGGCAACAAGGTCCACACCAGATTGACCAGCAAAAAACCGTCCTTGGCCTGCAGCTCGCGGCGGAACCGGTGGGTGGCGCGCCACAGCAGCACACCGCAGGTGGTGGTGAAGGCGAAGCCGTAGGCCCACACCAGCGCATGGTGGCGCTCGTCCAGGAACCAGGCCCAGGCCAGCGGCACCAGGAAAGCGGGCGCGAACGCCAGCAGGATGCGCGAGAACACGGCAAGAACGGGCAGCAGGCTGTACACGGCGTGAGGCCTCAGCCGAAGAAAGTGGCGCCGACCTGGAACAGCCGCTCGACCTCGCGCACCAGGCGCTTGTTGGGGATGAACATGACGATGTGGTCGTCGGTCTCGATCACGGTGTCGTGGTGCGGCATGAGCACTTCCGACTTGTTGCCCTCACCCCGCACGATGGCGCCGATGCGCACACCCTTGGGCAGTTTGAGTTCCTCGACCTTTCGGCCCACCAGCTTGCTGGTCTTCACATCACCGCGCGCAATCCCTTCGAGCGCTTCGGCCGCGCCGCGGCGCAGGCTGTGCACGGCGGCCACGTCGCCGCGCCGCAGGTGCGTGAGCAGCTCGCCGATCACGGTTTGCGAGGGCGAGATCGCGATGTCGATCGTGCTGCCCTGCATCATGTCGGCATAGGCGCGGCGGTTGATGAGCGCCATGACGCGCCCGGCGCCCATGCGCTTGGCCAGCATGGCCGACATGATGTTGTCCTCGTCGTCGCTGGTGAGCGCGAGAAACATGTCCATCTCGCCCACGCTTTCTTCGAGCAACAGGTCTTCGTCGGCGCCGTCGCCATTGAGGATGAGCATGCTCGACGGCAACTGGCTGGCCAGGTATTCGCAGCGCGACTTGTAGCGCTCGATGATCTTCACCTGGCACTGACCCTGCAGCGAGCGCGCCAGGCGCAAACCGACCTTGCCACCGCCGGCGATCATGATGCGCTTGACCGGCTCATCGATGTTGTGGATGGCACCGAGCACATAGCGGATCTTCTGCGTGTCGGCCAGCACGAACACCTCGTCGCCAGCCAGGATGCGCGTGTTCTTGTTGGCCTCCATCTCGGTGTCGAGCCGGTACAGGGCCACCACGCGCATCTCGGCATGGGGAAACCGGTCGCGGAACTCGCCGATGGTGTGGCCAACCAGCGAGCCGCCGTGCGTGGCGCGCACCGCGATCAGGCTGGCGCGGCCGTCGGCGAACTCCAGCACCTGCAGCGCCTCGGGGTAGCTGATGAGCTGGTGCAGGTAACGCATGACCGACTCTTCGGGACAGATCACGTGGTCCACCGCAAAGCCGTTTTTGCCGAGCAGCTCGTCGCCTTCCGTGAACTCGGGCGAGCGCAGCCGGGCGATGGTGCTGGGCACGTTGAAGATGTCGTGCGCCACCTTGCAGACCACGAGGTTGGTCTCATCGTTGGCGGCGCAGGCGATCACCATGTCGGCGTCTTTGGCGCCCGCTTCCCTCAACACCGAGGGCTGGATGCCGTTGCCCACCACGCCTCTCAGGTCAATCCGCTCTTCCAGGCTGCGCAGCCGGGCGGGGTCCATGTCGATGACGGTGATGTCGTTCTGCTCGGAGACCAGGCTTTCCGCCACGCTCTCGCCGACTCGGCCGGCACCCAGGATGATGATGTTCATGGTGAGGGATGGTACCCCCCGCGCCGCCTGCGGCGTCACCCCCCCGGGGGCGATGCCTGTGGCCCGGCAGAGCCGGTTCCACGGCATCCTGGACAAAAAACGTGTCGCGCCGGACAGGGTAGTGGCCGCGCTGCATGCCTTCCAACCAGGGGCCCGGAGCGCGTGACTGAACCGGGAGATGCCGAGGAACCGGCTTTGCCGGGCCACTGGCATCGTCCCCCTTTCAGGGGGAAGCCGCGTCAGCGGCGCAGGGGGTCACAACCCTCGTGAAATGATGATCTTCTGAATGTCCGACGTGCCTTCATAAATCTGGCACACCCGCACATCCCGGTAGATGCGCTCCACCGGAAAGTCGCTCACATAACCGTACCCACCAAACACCTGAATGGCAGCGGTACAAACCGCCTCGGCCATTTCGCTGGCAAACAGCTTGGCCATCGCGGCTTCTTTCAAACAGGGCTGACCCGCATCGCGCAAGGCCGCTGCGTGGTGCGTGAGCGCGCGCGCCGCCTCGATCTGTGTCGCCATGTCCGCCAGGCGAAACCCCACCGCCTGGTGGTTGAAGATCGGCTGGCCAAAACTGGAGCGGTCTTTGGAATAAGCCAGCGCACATTCAAACGCACTGCGCGCCATGCCGATGCTCTGCGCAGCGATGCCGATGCGTCCGCCTTCGAGCGCCGAGAGTGCGATTTTGTAGCCCTCGCCCTCGGCACCGATCAGGTTCTCCGCCGGAATGCGGCAGTTGTCGAAATTGATCTGCGCCGTGTCGCTGCTGTGCTGGCCCAACTTGTCTTCCAGACGCGCGACCACATAACCCGGCGTGCTGGTGGGCACCACAAACGCGCTCATGCCCTTCTTGCCCGCGCCCTTGTCGGTGACCGCGATCACGATCGCAAGCTGCCCGTTCTTGCCGCTGGTGATGAACTGCTTGACGCCGTTGAGCACGTACTCGTCACCCTCCTTCACCGCCGTGGTGCGAAGCGCCGAGGCGTCCGAGCCCACGTGCGGTTCGGTCAAGCAGAACACGCCCAGCATCTGGCCGGCGGCCAGTGGGCGCAGCCACTGCTCTTGTTGCTGCGCATTGCCGTAGCGCATCAGGATCGCGTTGACCGGGCAATTGGTGACCGAGATCGCGGTGCTGGTGCCGCCGTCGCCGGCCGCGATTTCTTCGAGCACCACGGCCAGCGTCACATAGTCCAGCCCCGCGCCACCCAGCGCCTCGGGCACGCAGATGCCGTAGGCGCCGAGTTCGGCCAGGCCCTTGTGCACATCGGTCGGAAAGTGGTGCTCCTTGTCCCACTTCGCCGCGTGCGGCCAAAGCTGCTCCTGAGCAAAGCTGCGCACCGCGTCGCGGATCATGAGTTGGTCTTGGTTGAGCATGGCGAGATGGCGTTCCTGGTGGGGGCCGTGTGTCAAACACGTCCCTGCAGCAAGTCATACACATCGTCGCGCGAACTGATGGCCACGATGGTGAGCTGCCGGGTGAGGTCGTTGACGTGATAGGCCAGCCGGTACTGGGGTGTGGTGATCTTGATCTTGTAGAGGTCGGGCGCCCCATGCAGGGCGTCCTTCACCACCCGGGGGTGGTTCAGCCGTTCCTTGGCCAACTTCTGCTTGAAGCGCTTCTTGATGCTTTCATCCAGCCTTGCCCATTCGCGCTCGGCCTCCGGGTGGATGGCCAGACCGTAGGGCTTGCTCACAGGTCCTCAAGCGAGATCGGGCGAGCCTTGTCCAGCGAGCCGAGTCGGGCAACAGCCTTGGTGGCCACCACGCGATCAGCCAGTTGGTCAAGCACGCGCTCCATCCAGGCATTGGAGACGATGTAGCCAGCGGGCTTGTTGTGGTTGAGCACCACCATGGCTTCGTCCCCGGCCTGCTCGAACACGCGCGCGGGCGCCTCCCGAAGTTCCGAGATGCCGACACTGGTGCGGGCTAACAAGGCGTCCATGGCGTTTCCTTTCGACGAAATTTCGTTGAATTTTAGTGGATTTTTATGTTGGTCGCTGGCCCGCTTCACACCAACTCGATCGCCATGGCGGTGGCCTCACCGCCGCCGATGCACAAAGTAGCCACGCCCTTCTTGCCGCCGCGCGCCTGCAGCGCATGGATCAGCGTGACCAGGATGCGCGCGCCGCTGGCGCCGATGGGGTGGCCCAGCGCGCAGGCGCCGCCGTTGACGTTGACTTTCTCGTGCGGAATGCTCAGCTCGGTCATGAGCGCCATCGGCACCACCGCGAAGGCTTCGTTGATCTCCCAAAGGTCCACCTCGTTCACGCTCCAGCCGGTCTTGGCCAGCAGCTTCTGCGTGGCGCCCACCGGGGCGGTGGCAAACCAGTTGGGTTCCTGCGCGTGGGTGCTGTGCGCCACGATGCGCGCCAGCGGTTTGAGGCCCTGGGCCTTCGCGGTGGACTCGCGCATCAGCACCAGCGCGGCGGCGCCGTCGTTGATGGACGAGCTGGACGCGGCGGTGATGGTGCCGTCCTTCTTGAACGCGGGCTTGAGGCTGGTGACCTTGTCGAGCTTGACCTTGCCCGGGCCTTCGTCGGTGCTCACCACCCGCTCGCCGCTGCGGTCTTTCACCGTCACGGGGGTGATCTCTGCAGCGAAGGCACCGCTCTCGGTGGCGGCCTTGGCGCGCGTGACGGACGCAATGGCGAACGCGTCCTGCTGCTCGCGGGTGAAGCTGTATTTGGCCGCGCAGTCTTCGCCGAAGGTGCCCATGGAGCGGCCAGCCTCATAAGCGTCTTCGAGGCCGTCGAGCATCATGTGGTCGAAGATCTTGTCGTGGCCCATGCGGTAGCCGCCGCGGCCTTTCTGCAGCAAATACGGCGCGTTGGTCATGCTCTCCATGCCGCCGGCCACCATCACGGTGGCGCTGCCAGCGGCGAGCATGTCGTGCGCCAGCATGGTGGCCTTCATGCCGGAGCCGCACATCTTGGACAGCGTGACCGCACCGGCCGATTTCGGCAGCCCGCCCTTGAACGCGGCCTGACGCGCGGGCGCCTGGCCCTGGCCGGCCATCAGGCAGTTGCCGAACAGCACCTCGTCGACCTGCGCCGGGTCCACGCCGCTGCGCTCCATGGCGGCCTTGATGGCGGCGCCACCCAAATCGTGGGCCGAGAGGCTGGCGAAGTCGCTCTGGAACGAGCCCATGGGGGTGCGGGCGGCACCGACGATGACGATTGCGTCTTGGGACATGGTGAATCTCCTGGAGGGTGTGAAAAAGATCAGGCGAGCGCGTGCGACAGAAAACGCCGATCGCGTTCGTAGGGAAAAACGTCGAACACATGGCCGGCGGCGATGCGCTCCTTGTGCGATTGCCAGAACGCGGCATCGAGCAGGTCGGCGTGGTGCTGCATGAACACCTCGCGCACCACCGGGTTGCCCAGCAGAAACGGGCCGAAGGTTTCGGGAAACACGTCGTGCTTGCGCACCGTGTACCAGACCTCGCCCGACATCTCGTCTTCTTCGGTGCGCGGCGCGGGCACGCGGCGGAAGTTGCAGTCGGTGATGTACTCGATCTCGTCGTAGTCGTAGAACACCACCTTGCCGTGGCGCGTGATGCCGAAGTTCTTCCACAGCATGTCGCCAGGGAAGATGTTGGCCGCCACCAGGTCCTTGATCGCGTTGCCGTATTCGATGACCGTGTGCTCGATCTGCGCGCGCGCGCCGGCGTCGAAGGCTTCCTGCAGGTGGATGTTGAGCGGGATCATGCGGCGCTCGATGTAGCAGTGCTTCAAGACCACCTCGGTCGTGCCGTCGCCATCGCGGTCGCTGATCTCCAATTGGCTGGGCGCAAACTTCTGGATTTCGGCGATCAGCTCGTCGGTGAAGCGGTCACGCGGAAAACCCACCTCGGAGAACTCCAGCGTGTCGGCCATGCGGCCCACGCGGTCGTGCTGCTTGACCAGCAGGTACTTGCCGCGGATCTGCTCGCGCGTGGTGTCCTTCTGCGGCGGGTAGAAGTCCTTGATGACCTTGAACACGAACGGAAAGCTCGGCAGGTCAAACACCAGCATGACCATG